>CAZOHB010000194.1:0-4663 GCA_964579345.1 uncultured Parasporobacterium sp. | reverse complement strand
CACTGCAATATTGACTCCGAGATAATGCAGATAATGGGCAGACTCTGTGATGGCAGAAAGCAGTTCCTGTGCTGAAATAAACTTCCTTTCCGCTTCCAGAAGAATAAAATTCGTTTTTCTCTTTATATAAGCTGTCAGTACCAGAATGTGCTTAACTTTTTCATGAAAATCAGCATTTCCCGGTACTGTCTGTTCAAGGAGCCTGGAGATTCGGAGCTGGACAGAATAAACCTCCTTCGCAGCCTTTTCATACAGTCGGTTCCTCTCCATGACCCCTGTCGTTTCCTCAATCAGTTTCCGTTCCTGTTCGATGATCTCAATCTCATGGGAAAGGATCTCATTCGCTCCTATCAGTTCCTCATTCATATGGTTCAGAGTGCTTTCATCCTCTGTAAAAAAAGCATACCCTGCCCGAATCCGGATTCCGGTAAGCCTCAGATTAGCTTCCGGAAAAACAGGTCTCTCAAGAGATTCCTTCAGATCCTGCACAGAAGCAGTCATCTTCCCGCGTGTCTGAAACACAGTTGAAAAAAATCGGTCCGTGATCATCGCCGGAAGAGAAAGCCGTTCGAAAAAGCCGGTATGATTCTCGTTATATGGAATCAGCCTGTTGCGGATACAGCTTTCAAAAACTCCAAGCATGCAGAATGTGTGGATCTCCGGTGCCTGATACAGGACATGAACCGTTACTTTTTTTATGATTAATAATGCTGCGATCATTACAGCCCAGATCAAAATCATAATAAACGGGGGAACCCCGTTCCGTAATCTGAACAGTCCGGTTTTCCGGAGCAATAGAATGATTCCCAGAACCATTGAGATTCCCATCCATGCATACAATGCAAAAAAGACCGGACCATGCGAATAGGTTCCAGAGTAAACGGCGAACTGTGACAGATCCACGCTCGGCCGATAGGCAAGAAAATGGAGATCATTCGTCACAAACAATAGTGCAATAACGCCCGGAAGGATCAGTATCAGACGTTCGTCCCAAAGGTTCTTCTCCTGCTTTTGCCGAAACAGGCAGATGCATGTCATCAGGAACAAAGCCGGGACCAGTGCCATTGGTACACTGTATAAATACACTAAATAGCGCTCCGTCAGGAAACCATTCCCTGAAAGCCGGTATTTGTAAGCACGAATTACCAGATAAAAGAGCAACAGGAATGCTGCCCACAGGATATATGTTCTGGACCTCGAAGGAAGCAGCCGGACAAATACAAATTGGATCCAAAAGATCAGAAGACCTACATAAATCACAAAATTCAGAACAAACATCAAAGAATCAACATATGCGATATCAGTTCTGCTCATCAGATAACAGATACCTGCAAGCAAAAATAAACCTATGAATATGAGAGTATTCCGTTTCAGCTTCGACGATTGTCTAACAGTGTTTTGTTTTTCCATCCCTTATGAATCCCCGGAGGTTGTTTTCTGTTCCCGCTGTTCCGGTTTCTTTACCGCTTCTTTTACCGCCAGGAGTGTATTTTCCAGCGTGTCCTTATAAACAATATATTTTTCTTCTTTTTCCGTCAGTTTCTTTTCCTCTTCTCTTTGCTCTTTCAACTGACGGATAATGAACGGGATGCCGACCGCGCAAAGAACGACAAGTCCGCCCCCAAGCATGATCAGAAACCGGTATCCGGTATATTCATTCCAGAACATCGGAACGACCTTATCCACAATCCCTAAGATCACGGTTCCGAGTAGAATAAAGAGGATATTCTTCGGGCGCAGGATTTTCCGCAGCGGAAGATGTGGAAACGCAAGCTTCATCGCGCCGGCAAACACGCCGAGGAGTGCCAGTCCTGCAAGGACCCATTTCAATACAATCCCAAGGACCGGAGCCAGCACTGCTTCCCAGGCAATACTCAAAACGTGGATGATCACCCAGCCGACTGCCCAGAGAGGAACGCCGACGATTGCACGGATCGGAGCCGGGATTTCCAGGATCTTCTTTTTGATCTTTGCAAAAATGCCGCCTGCTTCTTCTTCCGTATTGTCTTCCGTTTCTCCGTCTTCGTCGGTGTCCTCCGCCTCATCCAGATCAACGGTCATGATCACGGGCGCCGGCTGCTGATTCCGGATCGCCTGCTCATTTTTTTTCGTCAGTTCCTCCGGCGAGCCGAAAAGACCCGCCAGCAGAACGCTCACGCTGAGCCCTGCACCTGCCGCTCCTTTTACGACCTTCTTCTTTACTTTCTTTAATGTATCTTCTTCTTGTTTATCTTCTTTTCCCATTTTCAGCAATCTTTTGTTGTTCCTGTTTTTCAGGATACCTTGATTCAACGCAAGAATAACACAGATACCTTGAAACAGAAATACTTTTTACAGAAAAAGCAGGATGCCCGCCGACAGCGACAGGAAAGGGCCGAAAGCAAACACTTTACTTTTTTTCGTTTTTTTCACTATGAAATACAGAAGAACAAAGATGCAGGAAAGCAGCAGCATCCAAAGGCCTTTCGAAAGGCCCAGATAAAGACCGGATGCAAAGACCAGTTTGATGTC
Source organism: uncultured Parasporobacterium sp. (assembly GCA_964579345.1). Classification (GTDB taxonomy): domain Bacteria; phylum Bacillota; class Clostridia; order Lachnospirales; family Lachnospiraceae; genus RGIG5612. The sequence goes on along the minus strand of CAZOHB010000194.1, from coordinate 2,152 downwards.
TCCCCCGCCCAGCCCTTTCCTGCCGGACAGGAATCGAAACAGAAAAGCAGCGGCGAATACCGGTATGCTGAGGCAAAGAGAAATCGCTGCAGACCGCAAAATTCCCTGTAAAAACTGCAAAAAGCCTGACGATGGATTTGAAAAAAGAAACCGTGAAATGATCATCACCAGTACTGCCGTATTCGGGATCCTTTGAAACCGCAGATCATAAAAACTGCAGACCAGCAGCGTAAGCAAAAACGCCGTGTTCTTCAGCGACGTCTGTGTGCAGCCGAAAGAAAGCAGACACAGATCACAAAGAAAGGCCGCGCAGCAAAGAGCAAGCGGCTGATGCAGACATCGGATAAAAAATTGATAGTTCTCTGACATGATTCGTACAGAGGCAATAAATAAAAGAATCCCGGCCGAGGCAAATGCCCCGGCCGGATTATTATAACCCCTATATTTGTAATCAGCAAACCTTATTCAGCTTTCGGTTTGCGTTCTCTTTTCTTTCCTTCCGGAACCACATCCAGATCAAAGATTACGGTCTTGTAATCTTCGTCTTTCTGAACGATGGTCGCATGGCATGCAACCGGCATCTGCTCTTTCACGATGTCTTTGTTCTTGCGGTCGATTCCACGGATCATAACGTTTACAGCCGGTCCTTCCGGAAGCTCAACAACACCCAGTGCATACGGTTTGATGAAATCCATTTCCGGTTTTCTTGTGATCGGAGACGGCATTACGAACTGAACGAGCGTTGCTTTTCCGCTGATCTCAACCCATTCCATCTCAGTGCTGCCGCAGGTGTTGCAGCCAAGCAGCGGAGGCCATTCTACAGCGCCGCAGTCTTTGCACTTACGAGCCATGATCTTGCCTTCATCCAGTTTATCATAATATGTTTTAACGATTCTTTCTAATTTAACACCCATGACGGACCTCCTTATTCTTTCGTACGTAAGATGATTGCTGCAAGGTTCTGTGCGCCGCCGAAGCCACGGATCATCGTGGTCTTAGGAAGTTTCTTAACGTTTCTCTCACCGCACTCACCACGCATCTGCATTACAGCTTCATAGATGTCAGCTACACCGCTGGCTGCGTGTGCATGTCCAAAGGAGCATCTTCCGCCGTTGGTATTGATCGGCTTGTCTCCGTCATATGCGGTACGTCCTTCGATGAAGTATTTCCATCCCTCGCCTCTTGGAAGGTATCCGGTCTCCTCTGCTGCGATCAGCTGGGAGGTAATGAAGAAGTCGTTTGCCATAAGAAGGTCGATTTCTTCCGGTTTTACGCCTGTCAGTTCATAAACCTGACGAACTGCCTCACGGGTTCCGAGGAGTTCAACGTGCGGCTGGTTTGCTTCACGGGTTGCATTACCGATACCGAGAACCTCGATCGGTTTCTTGTTTGTGAACTGAGAAGCCATTTCTGTCGGGCATACGATGAGCGCTGCAGCACCGTCGCATTTCAGCTCAAGTCCGGAAGCTCTTAAATATCCGGTCATCTTCGGATTGAAGAAGGACTTCATATATTCCATGACATCGTCATAGCCGTTTTCTTTCGCGATCTCTTCGTAGGTCTTTCTTGCAAGAGCAAGCGGGTTCTTGGAAGCGCTTCTTCTGCTGTTGATACCCATGCAGATCAGCGTGTCGTCCATCTGCTCATCCGTTAAGCCGTATTCTGCCTGATACCATGCAGCGCCGTCGTCCTGGTGAAGGTTCGGTCCGCACATCATCGCTCTTGTATATGCTCTGTCATAGATCCACTTTAAGGATTCCTGGAACAGCTGGTCATCAAATTTCTTTCTGATATGAGCCGGTTTATTCGGGTCAGCAATTGCATCACCAAACTCAACGCAGCCGGAAAGAACGACATTATATTTTCCGGATGCAACCGCGTTGACTGCCTGCTCAAGAGCCAGATAACCGGTGCAGCATGCTTCGGAATGGTGGATGGAGCCTTTGCCTCTCATGCCAAACCACTCGGAAACCTGAAGGTTCGGAGTAATGTAGTTGGAACCGTTGAACGGGCTAGCCTGTCCGTGGAAGTAGTAATCTACATCCTTCGGTCCGATTCCTGCATCTTCCATTGCCTTGTAAGCAGCATATCCGAAAAGCTCACCTTCTGTAAGGCCTGCAGTTTCCGGATTGTCCAGCGTATACATAAACGG
>CAZOHB010000193.1:0-4684 GCA_964579345.1 uncultured Parasporobacterium sp. | reverse complement strand
CCACGTGATGGAAGATTCATCGAAGAGATCGGAACCTATGATCCGAATCAAGAGCCGAGTGCTGTAAACATTGATAAAGAAGCAGCTGAAAAATGGCTCAAGAACGGTGCTCAGCCGACAGAAATCGTAGCAAAACTTTTCAAAGGCGAGGGCATCACAAAATAGAAAGAGGTGAAGAATGAAGGAATTAGTCGAGGTAATTGCTAAGGCTCTTGTAGATTCACCGGAAGAAGTTCTTGTTGTTCAGAATGATGAAGAAGACGGAACAATTGTTTTGGAGCTCCATGTCGCAAAAGATGATATGGGAAAAGTAATCGGCAAAAAGGGCCGTATCGCTAAATCTATCAGAACCGTCGTCAAGACGGCAGCTACAAAAAAAGGCCAGAAGGTCGTTGTTGATATCGTAGAATAAAATAAAATGGAAAGAAACAGCTTGCATTCATTGCGGGCTGTTTCCGATTTTGTGGATTTTATGGAACAGTATTTAAGAATCGGAGTGATCACAACTACACACGGAATCCGGGGAGAAGTCAAAGTCTTTGTTACGACGGATTCTCCGGAACGTTTTAAGGAAGTGAAGGATGTGATCCTCCGCGGAGAGAAAGAAGAAATAAAGACAGAGATCACGGGCGTCAAGTTTTCCAAAGGGATGGCGATCGTGAAATTCGCCTGCTTTGATACACCGGAGGCAGCGGTGAAATTCCGTCAGGCAGATATCATGATCGACCGGAAAGATGCGCAGCCGCTTGCGGAAGGGGAGTATTATATCGCGGACCTTCTGGGCTGCCGCGTTTGTCTGGATGAGGAAAGCATTCCGCAGCTTTCGGCTTCGAAAAAGAAGATCACTGCAGATGAGAACGGCTGTATCGGTACGGTCAAAGATGTTCTGCAGACCGGAGCAAACGATGTTTACATTGTAGACACTACAGCAGGAGAACTTCTGCTTCCTGTGATCAAAGACTGTATTCGTAACGTAGATATTGAAAAAGGAGAGATCAGAGTTCATCTGATGCCGGGGTTACTATGAATTTTCACATTCTGACATTATTTCCGGACATGATTAAATCCGGTTTAAATACAAGTATTATCGGACGGGCAGTTAAGGCCGGTACCATTTCTTTTAATACCGTCTATATCCGTGATTTTACGGAGAGCAAACACGGACAGGTGGACGACGCGCCGTATGGCGGTGGTGCCGGACTTGTGCTGCAATGCCAGCCAATCTATGATGCCTATTCGGATGTACTGGCAGGAATCGCTTCAAAAAAAATCCGCGAATTTGCGGATGCACACGGCTTAAGTTTTCAGGATGCACTGCTGGATCCGGAGTTTCAGATGACGCATTATAAGAAACCGCGTGTGATCTATACGTCTCCTGCAGGAAAGCAATTTGATCAGAAGATGGCAAAAGAACTCGCGCAGGAAGAGGATCTGATCATCCTTTGTGGTCATTATGAAGGCGTGGACCAGCGAATCCTTGAAATCCTGGAAGCGGAAGAGGTTTCCATCGGCGATTATGTGCTGACAGGCGGAGAACTCCCGGCAATGGTCATGGTTGATGCGATCAGCCGTATGGTCCCGGGTGTTCTGAAAAACGAGGATTCCGGCGCTGACGAAAGCTTTTCCGAAGTCTTCCCAAAACAGGAGCTGACGAGAAAGGCCAGAAAAGAAGTCTATGGAGAATTCCTCGCCGGCAATAAAGAAGAGGAGGTCTCGCTGACCCTCCTGGAATATCCGCAGTATACAAGACCGGAAGTATTCATGGGAAAGAAAGTTCCTGAGGTCCTTCTTTCCGGCAATCATGCGGAGATTCTGAAATGGCGCAGAAGCCAGTCGATCGAGCGCACAAAAGAGAGAAGACCGGATCTGTTGTAAAAACAAATCGAAGCAATTTTCAGGCTTTCATCTTGGGATGAAAGCCTTTTTTCTTTCGATAATCCGAAGTACTGCAGCTATGATTGCTATCAGTGTTTCTGTAATGATATAATACTTCCATAGTATATATTTCCTTGTAAATCGGAGGATAGGAATGAAAAAAACTTTTTCTGTTATCGCAGCTTTCATTATTTCATTGTGTATCTTTGCCGGTTCCGGAGCGGTATATGCGGAACCTTCGGATTCGGGTGGACAGGATCCGAAGGTACAGGAAACTTCCGAAATGCCGGAAGGCCTTCCGGACAATGGGATTCCTGTTATTAGCCTGACGATCGATCAGGCCGAATTTCAGAAAGTATTGGAAAGCGGGGATCATTCCTACAAAGCCAAAGGGGCTTCCATCCATATTTATGTCCCTGAAGATTATCAGAGTGAATACGCGGAAAGTCTTCCTTCGGAACTCGGCGACCTTCCTTTAAAGTATTTCCGCGGAAGAGGCAACTCAACATGGCAGGATGCCAAGAAGCCGTTTAAGCTCAAACTGAAAACGGCAGCAGACCTTCTCGGTATGGGAGAAAGCTCGGAGTGGGCGCTTCTGGCAAATTCGTATGATGTCACACTCCTCAGAAACCGTCTGATGTCGTATCTCGGAAATCGACTGGGCATGGAATATACTCCGAAAATGACTCCTGTTGACCTTGTTGTGAACGAAAAGTTTTACGGCAGCTACGTGCTGTCTGAACTGGTTGAGATCGGTCCGAATCGTGTGGATATCGATGTTCTGACAAGAGAAGACAATGCGGGGACAGCGGTGACGGGCGGCTATCTTGTTGCGATGAGCCCGGAATGGGACGAAGATCCTCGTGATGTGATTCGGCTCGAAGGCGGACTTTCCTTCTTGCTCGATGATCCGTCCTTTTCCAGCGATACAGAAGAGGATAACGGAACGACAGAGCAGAGGGCTTATATTGCAGATTATCTGAAAAAATTGAATGATGCTTTTCTCGGGGAAGGGCTCACTGCAGAGGATGGAACAAAACTGTCCGAATTAATGGACATCGAATCTGCTGCAAAATACTGGCTGGTCCAGGAATTTTCAGCAAATGCGGACGCCTATACAAGAGACAGTACGTATCTGTATAAGAAACGCGACACGGAAGAGGCAAAGGGAAAAATATACTGGGGACCTCTTTGGGATTTCGACATTGCGTTTGCACGACCGGATACCGAAGGATTCGATATGACCAAAACCGTGTGGTTTGACCGCCTGCGTGCTTACAGCCCGGAATTTCAGGAGGCAGTGCTTCGAAACTGGACGGAGATGGACAAAGCTCTTTCGGAGATTCTGAAAGAGGGCGGACTTCTGGATACTTATGCAGAGCAGATCAGAAAATCAAGAGAAGCAGATTTTATTCTCTGGCCGCATATTCTGGAAAATCCGGACACCGGAACGTTTGATGAAGAACTTACAAGACTGCGCACATTCCTTTCAACCAGACAGCAGGAATTCCAGAATGGGATCAAAGAAAACCTGGATAAGATTTATGCAAATATAACCTGCGTCGCTGATGGCAAGCCTGTAAAGGAGCTTGTCAGAAGGATCGGAGAGGAGCTGAATGAATATGAGCTTCCGGAAAATACAGAGATTCCGAAAGAAGGATACGGACTGACCGGATGGCTGGATGAAAACGGAAAACCGGTTGAATTTCCTCTGATCGTAAAAGAGCCGCGCACACTGACGGCACAATATACGCCGGAGTCGGAGCTTCCACAGGCGAAGGCACTGTTCTTTAATAAATATGATGTTTGGGGTGATCTGCAGATCGGCTCCACAGATATTTCCTTTACCATTCTGCCGGAGGATGCTTATTATAAGGATATCACCTGGGACGTGTCTGATCCGAACCATGTGACTGTATATCCAAACGGAACAATCGATTTTGATGCAGTTGGCGATTATACCATTAAAGGAACTTTAAGAAACGGGGTTTCGAATTCTTTTAAGCTGCATGTATATAACGGTGAGACCTATAATCCGGGAGAACTCAAAGCATTTATCCCTAAGGCAAAGAGCATCTCCCTTCTGCCGGGACGTTATACGCAGATGCGGTATTCTGTTTTGCCGGAGGGAGCAGTTGGTTCGCCTGAATACATCTCAGGCAATGAAAAAATCGCGACGGTAGACAGTAACGGAGTCATCTTTGGAATCTCTCCGGGAACCTGCACGATCACGATGAAACATTTCATGCCGAATGTTGAGGCCAGGTTCACGGTCGTTGTCAAAAAGTATGCAAATGCGATGACCGCAAAAGGAAAAACCGTTAAGGTAAAAGCGTCGAAGCTGAAAAAGAAGGCGTAGACGGTGAAGGCTTCCAAGGCGTACCGGATTCAAAAAGCCCGCGGTAAGGTGACTTATAAGCTGAAAAGCGTCAGCAGGAAGAAGTTTAAAAAATACTTCAAGGTGAACGCGAAGACCGGTAAGATCACGGTCAGGAAAGGGCTGAAAAAAGGAACGTATAAACTGAAGGTGCGGGTCAAAGACGCCGGAACGAAATGGTACCGGCAGAGTACGAAAACGGTGACTGTTAAGATTCGCGTAAGATAGAAATATAACTTTAACTGAGATAATGGTATTTAGTAGGAAGAATTATTCTCTGCTGCCAGCTATGTCCCAGCTCTCAGTACCCTCGTTGGCGCTATGACGCGCACTCGGGTACATGAACCGCTGGCGCAGGCAGCAGAAAGGTAAGAATAATTCTTCCTTCTTTTACGCATTTAATCACCCCCAAGGACGGCGGCGGCGTGCTCA
>CAZOHB010000192.1:2733-4731 GCA_964579345.1 uncultured Parasporobacterium sp. | reverse complement strand
TTCTTGGAAGAACCATTCGACCACTTCGCTGCATAATCTGTACCTTCCTTCAGCGTCAGACCCTTGATGGTCTTGATGGTCGGCTTCTGGACTTTAGCGTTGTAAGTGAAGGCCGTCTTGGAAAGGACGACTTTTGCACCGTTAATGCTGACCGGCTCAGCAGGCGCGCCTGCAACGACTCTGATCGTGAGGCTGCAATCGAGCACGTGCGGTGTGTTGATGAAGTCGACAGGATCTGCATCTTTATAGACATAGTAGTAAAGAATCGCTTCTTTGCCCGATTCGAGTCCTGTGGTATCGATTTTCAGTCCGAAACTATCTGTCTCGTATCCGAGTGATGTACCGGTTCCAGTCGTTACGGTAAACCCAGCTTTTGTAAGTGTTCCTTCATCATATCCATCCGAGAAGCCTATAACAGGACTTGCTCCGTGACTCGGATTCCTGTCGAAATCAGTCATGAACTCAAGAAATACGCTTTCTCCTGCAGGTATTTCTACAGTATCACCGTCATGATAGATCGTGCCCTTATCTGACTTGGCATCCGCATAAAGCGTCCAGTCATCCAGCGGATTAACGCTGCTCTCTTTGAATACCGCACATAGCACTACGTCTTCAATTGCATTAAACTGTCCTGCCGGCGCTGTGGTTCCGACTTCGCCAAACGGCTCTATCTGGAGTCCGTCCGTTCCCTCGACGATACGGCCTTCAAACCATCCCACAAACTCATATCCGTCAGACGGCGCAGCGACCAGCTGTACAGGAGTTCCCTTCGCTACAGTATGCTTGTGGGATGTGTTGAACATATCCTCATCGTTGAAGGTATATGTGCCTCCCTGTCCGCACACAGAATTCGTCTGATCGTACACCCCGACAGATATTGTTACCGCATCGGTCCATTTGGCATGCAGTGTGATGTCGCTATTGACAGGTGTGTCAAAATCAAACGGATCTGCCAGGGCTTCATCGGTGAACCAGCCGGCAAACACGGATCCGCTTTTGTCAGGATCATTTGGCTTACTCGCCTTCTCTCCCGGGATCACGTATTGCGGATCGATCTCGTTGCCTCCGTGCGTGTCAAAAGTGACTGTACTCCTCAACTGGAAATCACCAGCAGAAAGATCAACATTTGAATCAGTATCAAATTCTGAGTTTATGATGCGCGCCAGATTGCCGCCTCTGTCCAAAGCCTCGATGCTGTAGATTTTCCAGGTGCCGCGCTCTGACGATTTATTAAATCCAATCGTCTTTTCCCATTTTTCTGTTTCTGAGTTGTATGTAAGTTGGACGTTTTCTTTGTCTCCGGAAACCGGTTTTAAATACTGTAAGGTGACCCGGCTTACTCCCAGTCCCTCATCGGACACTGCAACACTGGCATTCACGGAGTTCCCGGTCACAGCAAAGTCTTTGCCTTCGGGAAGTGTCAGCTGCAGTGATCCGGAATCGATCACCGGAGGAGTACCGTCACTTGTTGTACCGGAAACGATAAAACTCCCAGATGAAGGATGGTTAAGGTGTGCGGGATTACCGCTGGTATCTGTAGCTGTGATCTGATTTATGGTGTACTCTCCCGGTACGGTACTCTCAGTGACAGCCATCACGTACTCATAGCGTCCGCTTTCTGCGTTGTACTGCATATTGTCGCCAATCAATCCCCCGGATGGTCTGCTAATATATATGTAAACACTTCCTACTGACGTGTCATCTGTTATTTTTACCGACACCGTCACAGTATCTCCGACTGTCGCTGAATCCCCTCCGCTTGAGATTACTGCTTTGAGTGTGGTCAAATCTATTTCCGGAGGTGTTGCATCTGCGTCCGGATTCTCAACTGTAAAATTGCCGGATGCAGGATGGTTAAGGTACGCAGGATTATCGCTGGTATCATAGGCTGTGATCTGATTTATGGTGTACTCTCCCGGCACGGTGCTCTCAGTGACAGATAGCACGTACTCATAGCGTCCGCTTTCTGCGTTGTACTGCATATTGTCGCCAATCAAT
>CAZOHB010000192.1:0-2633 GCA_964579345.1 uncultured Parasporobacterium sp. | reverse complement strand
GATTTATGGTGTACTCTCCCGGCACGGTGCTCTCAGTGACAGATAGCACGTACTCGTAGCATCCGCTTTCTGCGTTGTACTCCATATCGTCGCCAATCACTCCTCCGGATGGTCTGTAAATATATATGTAAGCTCTTCTTACTGCCGTGTCATCTGTTATTTTTACCGACACCGTCACGGTATCTCCGACTGTCGCTGTATCCCCTCCGCTTGAGATTACCGCTTTGAGTGTGGACCCATCGATTTGCGGCGGTGTCAAGTCCGCATCCGCAAACACCGTCCCCGCCGTCATCGGCATCATGGCAAATACCATCAGAACAGCTACGAGTATCGGTAATAATCTTTTCTTCGCAATCATTTCAAAACCTCTCTACCAAAAAAGCCGCAAAGTTACGCGGCAGATAATCTGTCACAAACTTTACGGCCGAAATCTCATCTGCCTATTCATAGATACTTTATCATGATAAAGCAGAAAAAGATACTGGAATTGTTATATTTGAGCAATTTAAGAGTTATATTTTAGTCATTAAACAAACGCACTCCGTTTTATTTCACCTTGACTGTAAACGTCACGCTCTTCACTGCGGATGCCTTATAATTGGCATTCCCTAATGCCTTGACTTTAACCTTCACCTTGTAGGTGCCCTTCTTCATCTTGCTGTTCTTCTTGATGGTCACCTTGCCGGTGGTCTTGTTGATTTTGAAGTACTTCTTGAAGGAGTTGCTGCCCTTCTTCGCCGAGACAAGTGTATAGGTTTTCTTGTCCTTCGCGTCCTTCGTGAATTTCATCACTTTGGTAACGGCAAGCGTTTGTGTCTTTTTCTTCAGCTTGCTGTATTTGACTGTTGCAGTCTTTGCGGAAACCTTCAGCGGGTTGGCGGCTTGGTTAATTTTGAAGGTCAGACTCTTCGTTCCCTCATAATAATCGCCTTTCAGAGTGACCTTTGCAGTCGCTGTTCCGACATTTGTATTCTTTGAGTAAGCAACCGTGAATTGATCTGCAGCAAGCGCTTCGCTCGCATTCGCTACCGTGACCTTCGGCTTGATTGCTTTGCCTGTATAGGTATAGGACGTTCCCACCAGTTTGATATTACTGACCTTAAGCAGCGGCACAAGGGTTTCTTCTGTTCCGCAAAGGCTGCATTCCTGGTATATGCGTCCGTCAGATGTCGGTGTTGCTTTCTGTATCTTCTGCTCCCACGTATGACCCGGGCAGATATCAAATACAGCACAAAGAGCTTTCGCTTCATCAACATTTTCCGGTGAGTATGGATTTTGATTAGAAACGAGATTTTCCGATGGTGTTTCTATGTAGTGACTTTCTCCGAACACCCCTTGATACCAGCCTTTGAATATATATCCTTCTGCAGGCTTTGCCGTAAATGTGACAGGCTCCTCAGGCAATGTATAGTTCATGGTTGTGATATCATGATGATTGTATTCATACGAATCCGAAGCAATATCGATCGTTCCGCACTGGTGATTGTCAGGATTGGAAATATCATAAACACCGATGCCCGCATTGATGATCCATCCTGCATATAATGTTATATCCTCCGTGACCGGCTTCTCAAAGAACCATGGGGTTGTCAGTTCTTCATCTGAATACCATCCGCGGAACTCTCTTCCCTCTTTTACCGGTTTCTCCGGCTCAGCTGCCTTTTGACCCGATACGACAATCTGCGGATCGATGCTGCTGCCGCCGCGCGTATTGAACGTGATCATGCATCTTTTCGAAACGGTAAAGTCTCCGGCAGACAGGTCTGCCTTTGACGGGAAAAGTGAAGAAGGCATGTCCGGATACAGTGTATCAAGGACATCACTGTTATTTAATGACACGTAATTATCTTTGTTGTCAGTGGCACTAATGTAGGCAATCTTGCACACCCCGGAGGAGACATCTTCCGTTATCTGGAATGTTGCTTCATATGCTTCTGTATCCGGATTATATGTTGTAGAAAAACGGTGTTCTCTTGTTGATCCCGGATAAAAGTAGCAGATGTCTACATATCTTACCCCACTGGCGTCTGATGCCTTCACTGATACTACCACGCTGTCACCTACAGTCACCTCGGTTTTGCCCTCCGGCAGTGTGACCTTAAGTGATGAGACATCGATCTCCGGCGGCGTTACGTCTGCATTTGTACCGAAAACGGTAAAATCCCCGGCAGACAGGTCTGCCTTTGACGGGAAAAGTGAAGAAGGCATGTCCGGATACAGTGTATCAAGGACATCACTGTTATTTAATGACACGTAATTATCTTTGTTGTCAGTGGCACTAATGTAGGCAATCTTGCACACCCCGGAGGAGACATCTTCCGTTATCTGGAATGTTGCTTCATATGCTTCTGTATCCGGATTATATGTTGTAGAAAAACGGTGTTCTCTTGTTGATCCCGGATAAAAGTAGCAGATGTCTACATATCTTACCCCACTGGCGTCTGATGCCTTCACTGATACTACCACGCTGTCACCTACAGTCACCTCGGTTTTGCCCTCCGGCAGTGTGACCTTAAGTGATGAGACATCGATCTCCGGCGGCGTTACGTCTGCATTTGTACCGAAAACGGTAAAATCCCCGGCAGACAGGTCTGCCTTTGACGGGAAAAGTGAAGAAGGCATGTCCGGATACA
>CAZOHB010000191.1:0-4735 GCA_964579345.1 uncultured Parasporobacterium sp. | reverse complement strand
GATTTTTTCTTATTTTTTTTGGCGCTACGTGGCATGGCGCGTGTATCAGGGAACTCTGGTCCGAACCTCCAAGGACGTTTGGGGCAGGGAGTGTTCCGAACCGGAAAATGAGGAGCAGCTTTCGATGTGGGAGCGCGGCCTCGCCTGGGCGGAAGAGAACGGTATCGATGTCAATGCGACCCAGCTCGGTATTCATAAAGAAACCGAACGCTACCGTGATCTGATGATCGAAAATGACGGCTTCCGCTTATACGGACAATACATTGACCTGGGATTTTCCCGGGCTGTGATCATCATCCCCGGAAGGTGCGAGTCCCTGATGTATTCCTATTACTTTGCAAAACCTTATCAGGATGCAGGCTTTAACATCCTTGTGATCGATATCCGCTGTCACGGACTTTCTTCCGGAAAGTACGATTACGTCGGCATCGGGGAAGATTCCGACATGATGGCCTGGGCCCGTATTCTGAAGGAACGGTTCGGAAACAAAGAGGTCTGGATGCACGGAATCTGCATGGGCAGCAATACGGCGATCCTTGCAGCAGTGAATCCGGAAGCAAAAATGGAAAACGGCAGTCCGCTGTTTGACGGCATGGTCCTTGAAGGACCTTATGTCAGTTTCCGCGAAAATTATAAAGAACATCTTATCGTCGGAAAACACCCGGTATGGCCGCTGCTCGGCATGGTCATGAACCAGATCAAAAAACATACGGGGGTCGATGTCGATCTGGCAGCGCCGATCGATTACATCGATAAACTGGAGGTCCCAACTCTGATCTTAGCCGGCAAGAGCGATCTGTATTCCGTACCGGAAAAGACAGAGATCCTTTTCGAGAAATGCTCTGCCCCCGGAAAGAAACTGGTATGGTTTGAAGGAGGAAACCACTCTCATCTTCGCATTGCAAACGAAGAAGCGTATGATACGGCGATCAAAGACTGGCTTCAGGAAACGGCCGGCTCTTCCAATTCCGAAGAAACAACACGAACAGACGGAGAATAACATGAGATATATCAACGAACTTCATGAAGGCGATAACGTCACCGGTATTTACCTGTGCAGACAGAAAAATTCGGCGATTACAAAAAACGGAAAAGAATATGAAAACCTGACCCTGTCGGATAAGACCGGATCGATCAGCTGCAAGATCTGGGAGCCGAACTCCATGGGCATCGGCGATTTTGCTGTGAATGATTATATCGAGATCCACGGACGCGTCTCCACGTTTAACGGCGCGCTGCAGATGGCGATCGACCGTGCCTTCCGCGCACAGGACGGCAGCTTTGATCCGGCAGATTATCTTCCGGTCAGTGAAAAGGACCCGGTCAGGATGCTCCAGCAGCTGGATCAGTATATCAACTCTGTGCAGGCCCCGTATTTCCGCCTGCTCTTAGAGAGCATTTTCGTGGACAATGTCCAGCTCCGTGAAGCGTTCGCCAAACACTCAGCGGCTAAAAGCATCCACCACGGCTTTGTCGGCGGTCTGCTGCAGCATACACTTGCAGTCTGTGATCTCTGCTCGTTTTATGCGCAGCAGTACAGCAAGATCAACCGCGATCTTCTGATCACCGCTGCTCTCTGCCATGATATTGGAAAATTAAGGGAACTCTCTTCCTTCCCGACGAACGATTATACAAACGAAGGACAATTATTAGGACACATTATCATCGGCATCGAGATGGTTGCCGCAAAGATCCGCGAGATCAAAGGTTTTCCGCGCCTGAAAGCAGAAGAGCTTTTACACTGTATCGCAGCGCACCACGGCGAGTATGAGTACGGCTCCCCGAAAAAGCCGGCGATCATTGAAGCGGTTGCCCTGAACTTTGCAGACAATACAGACGCAAAGATCCAGGCGATGACCGAGGTTTTTGCAAATAACATGAATACGGATCCGGCCAATCCGTGGCTCGGCTACAACCGGATCTTTGATACCAACATCCGACCGACAGAATAAAACTGCAGCGGCCGAACCTGCTGCGGTTCCATAAAAAACGATGAATACCAAAGTATTTAAAACCTTAGAATATGACAAGATCCTTGAACAGCTCGCCCGCCACGCATCCAGCGAAGCTGGTGCTGCTCTCTGTAAAGCTCTTGTTCCGATGACAGAACTCGAAGAGATCCGGACAGCGCAGCAGCAGACAACGGACGCCGTATCAAGACTGCGGAAAAAGGCAGGGCCTTCGTTCGGTCCGCTGCCGGACATCCGCCCTTCCCTGAAGCGGCTTGCGATCGGAAGTATTTTAAATACGACCGAACTCTTAGAGATCACTCTGATCCTCGATGCGGCCTGGTCTGTTCTCCGTTTTCTGAAACCGGAGAATGATGACACTCCGTCAGATTCTCTTACTTCCTATTACGAATCCATTGACTCCTGTCCGAAACTGAACGCAGAGATCAAACGCTGCATCTTATCCGTTGATGAGATTGCAGATGACGCAAGCCCTGCCCTGCACGACATTCGCCGCCATATGGCAAATGCGCGCAGTGATATCCAGCGGACGCTGAACCGGATCGTCACCTCCCAGACCATGAAAACCTATCTGCAGGACAGCGTTGTCACGATGCGAAACGGCAGATACTGTATCCCGGTCCGGCAGGAACACCGCTCCCATGTCCCGGGCATGATCCATGACCAGTCCGGCTCCGGCTCCACCGTTTTTATCGAGCCGGCGGCCGTTGTACAGCTGAACAATAAATTAAAGGAACTGGATCTGGCGGAAAAGGCTGAAATTCAGGTAATCCTTGCGACACTTTCCGCAGCTGCTTCCGAAGTATCCGAAAGCCTTCTGATCACCTACCGTCTTTTGGTAGAGCTCGATTTTATTTTTGCAAAGGCAAGATATTCGGAAAAGATCCGCGGTACTTCACCGGAATTCAATGACGAGGGCTGTCTCGAGCTGAAGCAGGCAAGACATCCGCTTCTCGATCCGCAGAAAGCGGTCCCGATCAGTGTCCTTCTCGGCAGAAAACATGGCTTCGATATGCTGATCGTTACCGGCCCGAACACCGGCGGAAAGACGGTATCCTTAAAGACGACAGGTCTGCTCTGTCTGATGGGTCAGTCCGGCCTGCACATCCCGGCGCTGGACGGCTCCTCCCTTTGTATCTTTGAGGAGATCTACGCAGATATCGGCGATGAGCAAAGTATCGAACAGAGTCTTTCCACCTTCTCTTCACACATGAAAAACATCGTGGAGATCCTGGATAAAGCTGACAGCAGCTCGCTCGTCCTGTTAGATGAGCTCTGCTCCGGAACTGATCCGGCAGAAGGTGCGGCTCTTGCACAGGCGATCCTGACAAGACTTCACTATTTCGGCTCAAAGGTCATGGCGACGACCCATTATCCGGAGCTCAAGATCTTTGCGCTTTCGACAGATGGTGTTCAGAATGCATGCTGCGAATTTGATGTGGAGACCCTCCGCCCGACCTACCGTCTCCTGATCGGACTTCCGGGCAAAAGCAACGCGTTTGCTATCTCCGAAAAACTCGGCCTCGATACCTCGCTGATCGATGATGCAAGAAAGCGCCTGGATGCGGGGAACATTGCATTCGAAGATCTTCTTGCGAACATCGAAAGCGATAAAAAGAGTGCGGAGATCGAACGTGCGGATGCGGCCCGTCTGAGAGCGGAAGCCTCTGCTGCTCTGTCTGACTTAAAGAAAAAACAGGATTCCATTGATGCAAAAAAACAGGCGATCCTTCAGAAAGCAAACGAGGAAGCCTTTGAAATATTAAAACAGGCAAAAGATTACGCGGACGCAGCTGTCAAAGATATCCGCAAAGCCGGAAAAGGATCGGATACTTCCAAAATGGAAAAGACCCGCTCCGAGATCGGAAAGAAAGCAAAGGACGCGCTTGGAAAACTCGGCGCCGCTCCCCAGAAGCCGAAAACATTCCGTGCCATTTCGGCCGACAGCCTGAAGATTGGAGACCCTGTCCATGTCATTTCCATGAATATGGATGGAAAGGTCACTTCCCTTCCGGATTCCAAAAACAATGTTTCCGTACAGCTTGGCAGCATGAATATGCAGGTCAAATTAAAGGACCTCGAAGAGCCCCATGAAGACAGTATGTCAGCCCTGGAAAACACATCCGGCAAAGGCTCTTTCGCAAAGGGCGCATTCCAGAAACAGGGAAGCCGCAAAGGCAGCGGGATCAGTAATATCAAATACGAAAAGGCCATGGGCGTCTCTGCAGAGATCAAGCTGCTCGGAATGACCGTTGATGAAGCGATCCTCGAACTCAGCAAGTATATCGACGACGCTTCCGTTGCACATCTGGAAAAAGTCCGGATCGTACACGGCAAGGGCACAGGCGCTCTTAGAAACGCGGTAACGCAGTATCTGCGCCGCGAGAAACGTGTAAAGAAATATTATCAGGCAGAATACGGTGAGGGCGATGCCGGCGTTACGATTGCCGAGCTGAAATAATCAAAAAAACGCACGACAGAAACGCCAATCTATGCAATAATAATATGAATGCAAACGGAATGTATAAGCCGTAAAACAATACCTTTTATTCTTATACAGGCCGTGCAATACAAAGACAGACTTGGAAAGGAAAAAAAGATGAAGACTGTTAAATTTTTTTACAACCGAACCACTTATGATCTGAATGTTCCGGATGACACTCCGGTCCTTACTTCCCGTGTGGACGAACTTAAGAGTGACAAGAACGGACTTGAGATCGTAAAAGAAGCGATGGAAAACCCGATCGACAGCCCGCGCCTTTGTG
>CAZOHB010000190.1:0-4759 GCA_964579345.1 uncultured Parasporobacterium sp. | reverse complement strand
CAGCGAGGCTGCAAGGAATGTGCTGAATTATCACATCGATTCCGTCGGCCGTTACGGAAGAGAGATTAAAAAGAAATTTCCCGAATATTTTATTTGAGAAAGTGAGGTAAATATGGGATACAAAATTTTCACACTGAGCCCGGGATCAACGAGCACAAAGCTGGCAGTTTTTGACGGTGAAGAAAGACTGTTCAAAGCAAATGTACAGCATGACACCGAAAAACTGAAAACGTTTGCAAGAGTTTCCGATCAGCTTCCGTACAGAGTGGAAACAATCATGGAAGAGCTGAAGGCAAACAACATCGAGCTGAAGGATATGGATGCATTTGCAGCATATTCCGGCGGTTTGGAATCCACAACAACCGGTATCTTCCCGGTAAACGCAAAGATCCTTGAGGACTGCTCCTCCGGAAGACTGATGGAGCATCCGGCAATCTTAGGCGCACAGATCATCAACGCGTTTGCAGTTGAAACCGGAAAGCCGGCATATCTGGTAAATCCGCCAGATGCAGACGAGTTTGACGATGTATCCAGAATCTCGGGTATCAAAGGTATCCACAGAGAATCACACATTCACGTTCTGAACCAAAAAGAGGTTGCGATCCGTGCAGCAGCACAGCTTGGAAAGAAATATGATGAGTGCAACTTCATCGTCTGCCATGTCGGCGGCGGATTAAGTATCGCAGCTCACAAGCAGGGCAAGATCGTTGATGGCAACGACGTATTAAACGGCGACGGACCGATCTCCCCGAACCGTTCCGGTTATGTTCCGCTCCTTCCGGTCATCAAAATGTGCTATTCCGGAAAATATACGCTGGATGAAATGAAAGCGAAAGTTTCCAAGACCGGCGGACTTTTAGGACTGCTTGGAACCGACAATATGCTTGAGATCAAAGACCGTATCGCCAAGGGTGACCAGTGGGCAGAACTGATCTACAGAGCATTCGCGTACAACCTTGCGAAATATATCGGTTCCTATGCATGCGTACTGGAAGGCAAGGTCGACGGCATCGTTATGACCGGCGGCGTTTCCAATGATAAAGACTTTATCGAGAACGTCAGAAAATATGCAGGATGGATCGGCGAGATCATCGTTCTTGCAGGCGACTTCGAGATGGAAGCGTTAGCAAGCGGCGCAATCCGCGCACTGAATGGCGAGGAAGCACTGTTAGAGTACACCGGTGTTCCGGTATGGACCAAGTTCGATTTTGAGCCGGAAGACTGACGTCTTCCGACTCAAAATCAGCTCCGCAAGGGATGCGCAGTTCTTTGCAAAGGAACAGGCGCCTGCTGCGCCGCAAAGAACGCGCGGCACTGCAAAATGCAGTGCCATGACCGGAAGACTGACGTCTGTTTTCCACAATAAGATTTCATACACAAATTAAGAACATCAGCAGGGGACCGAAAACGGCCCCCTGCCGAAGTTTTTATTGAAAACAAATAGGCTTTTTGATATGATTTAAGCTTAGTAGTACTTTTTAACTTTAACACAGCAGAGAGACAGAGAGGAAGTATGCAGAAGAAGATTGGTTTTGATAATGACAAGTATTTAAAAATGCAGTCAGAACACATCCGCGAGCGGATCGCGCAGTTCGGAGGCAAGCTGTATCTGGAGTTCGGAGGCAAACTGTATGATGACATGCACGCGAGCCGTGTTCTGCCAGGTTTCCAGCAGGACAGTAAGCTGCAGATGCTTCTGACGATGGCGGATCAGGCGGAAATGGTTATGGTCGTCAGTGCCGAAGATATCGAGCATAATAAGGTTCGGGAAGATCTTGGCATCACATATGATAATGATGTTCTTCGTCTGATCGAAGAGTACCGTAATAAAGGCTTATATGTAAGCAGTGTTGTAATTACAAAGTTTGCGGGGCAGCATGGCATTTCCATGTTTGAAAAGAGGCTGGAAAAGAACGGCCTGAAGGTTTATCACCATTATCTGATTCCGGGTTATCCGGCAAATATGGATCTGGTATTAAGCGATGAGGGATATGGAAAAAACGAATACATTGAGACAACGCGTCCATTGATCGTTGTAACGGCTCCGGGACCGGGTTCCGGAAAGATGAGCACCTGCCTTTCTCAGCTCTATCATGAGCATAAACGGGGAGTCAATGCAGGATATGCGAAATTCGAAACCTTCCCAATCTGGAACCTTTCTCTGGATCATCCGGTAAACCTTGCTTATGAGGCGGCAACCGCAGACCTGAACGATATCAATATGATCGATCCGTTCCACCTGAAAGCATATGGAGTAACCACAGTCAACTATAACCGTGATGTGGAGATCTTCCCTGTTTTGAAGGCGATGTTCGAACAGATCCTGGGACACTGCCCGTATGCGTCTCCGACAGATATGGGCGTTAACATGGCTGGCAACTGCATTATTGATGACGACGTCTGCCGAAAGGCTTCTGAGCAGGAGATCATCTGCCGGTATTTCAAAGCTCTTGCAGGCGTTGCAGAAGGAAAAAAAGATCTGGATGAAGTCAATAAGATCAAAGTCCTGATGAGCCAGCTGAATCTCAGCGTGGAAGACAGAGCTGTTGTGAAAGCAGCAAGAGAGAAAGAAAAGGAAACCGGAGATGTTGCAACCGCGATCGAACTGGAAGATGGAACCGTGATCACCGGAAAAACCGGCGATCTTCTCGGACCTTCCGCCGCATGCATCATCAAAGCACTGAAGTACCTTGCGGGAATCGATGAAGATGTCAAAGTGCTTTCGCCGGAATCCATCGCACCGATTCAGACTTTAAAGATTGAATATCTCGGAAGCCGCAATCCGAGACTGCATCCGGATGAAGTACTGATCGCTTTATCCATTGCATCCGTTACCGATGAGGCAGCCGCCCGCGCGATCGAACAGCTTCCGCGGATCAAGGGATGCCCGGTACATACCACCGCAAGATTGTCAGCAATTGACCGAAGAACAATACGAAGACTTGAATGTGAACTGACATACGAACCAAAAGATATTTAGAAAGAGAGCTTTACCATGAGTAATACTTTTTGGATCATTGCAGCTTTTGTCGTTTACATAATTTTCATGATTATCATTGGAGCTTTTTACTCCAGAAAAACAAACAATACGGAAGACTACTTTTTAGGCGGACGCGGCCTCGGCGCATGGGTCGGAGCTATGAGTGCGCAGGCTTCCGATATGAGCGGTTGGCTTCTTATGGGACTTCCGGGAGCCATCTACCTGCTTGGTACCGGAGAGATCTGGGTTTCCCTGGGACTTCTGCTCGGTACCTTTGCAAACTGGATGATCGTTGCGGGACGGCTTCGCCGTTATACGATCCGCGCGAACAATTCCATGACGATCCCGGAATACTTTAATAACCGCTTCCACGATGAGAAAAATGTACTGCTTCTGGTTTCGTCGATCGTTATCGTCATCTTTTTCCTTGTTTATACAGCTTCGGCTCTTTCTGCAGGCGCAAAACTCTTTAATGTTGTTTTCGGTCTGGAGTACCATGTTTCCCTGCTGATCGGAACCGTCGTTATTCTGGTCTATACCTTCCTCGGCGGATTTATGGCTGTGTGTGTAACGGACTTTGTACAGGGAATTCTGATGCTGATGATGATCCTTGCAGTTCCGATCATTCTCTTGACGATCCTGGAGCCGGGGACGATCATGTCGACCCTGACGGCATCCGGCGTGGAAGGCGGAGCAGCCAATTATCTGAACCCGCTGACATCCGGCAGCGGAAGTATCAGCGTTGTAACGATCATTTCCGGACTTGCCTGGGGACTCGGATACTGCGGAATGCCGCATATTCTTGTCCGGTTTATGGCGATCAAGTCCGAAAAAGAGCTGAATAAATCCAAAGTAATTGCAAATATCTGGAACCTTCTTTCTCTGGGAATCGTTTCTGTTCTGGCGATCCTTGCAAGAGCATATCTGTTCCCGAGAGTCGGCGTTCTGGAAGATAAAGAAAATGTTGTGATCATGGTTGTAAAAGAATTGTTCACCAATCAGTATGCGCTTCCGTTTATTGCGGGCATTCTGCTTTGCGCAATTCTTGCAGCGATCATGTCAACTGCAGACTCCCAGCTGCTTGTTACAGCTTCTGCAGTTTCCAAAGATATTTATACGGACGTGATCCGGAAAGGCAACGATATCAATGAAAAGAAAACGCTCTGGATCTCCAGGATCGTTGTTATTGTCGTAGCGATCATCGCATTCTTCATTGCATGGAATCCGAACAGCTCGATCATGACCCTGGTCAGTGATGCCTGGGCAGGATTCGGTGCAGCCTTCGGACCGGTTGTTGTTCTTTCTCTGTTCTGGAAAAAGACGAATAAGACCGGCGCTTTAAGCGGTATTATCGCAGGCGCACTGACCGTTATTATCTGGGATTATATTCCGTTCATCAGCGGGAAGACGATCGGAGAAGTGACAGGCCTTTATTCACTGGTCGTCGGATTCGCCGTTGGTCTGATCGCCGTTGTGATCGGAACGCTTCTCGGAAAACCGGCAACGCAGGAAATGCTTCAGGAATTTGAAGATGTGAAAAATAAGAATGTTGTTGGTGCATAAAACTTTATGCTTTTGGAAAACGAAAGGTCCGCGTCATGCGGACCTTTTTTGTGCGATTTTGGATTTTTAGTTTGTGCGGAACCATCTTCCGGCTGCGCCGCACGGAAGTACCGAGCCGCTGGAAGAAACCGGAAGGCCGACTTCTTCGGCCTGTACTTCGCCTCCGCGCTCCGGAGAGATCACGGCTTCAAGCAGATATTTCAGAACGCCCGGCTG
>CAZOHB010000189.1:0-4834 GCA_964579345.1 uncultured Parasporobacterium sp. | reverse complement strand
CCTGAAATATCTCGATAAGGCTCCTTCCTCGTTTGTCTATAAAATGCTACGCAAAAAGAACATTGTGCTGAACGACCGGAAGGCAGCCGGCAACGAGCTGCTGAAAGCCGGTGACAGCATCAAGCTTTACTTAGCGGACGATACGATTGTAAAATTCCGGAGCAGAGCCTTATCTGACGGTAAGACTGCAAAAATTCGGGACATCAACCTTTCTGACAGTGAGACTGCAAATCAGATCGGCAAAGATAATTTCTTAGACAATTATGACCGCGATTCTATAGCTGCTGGCAAACTAACAGCTGAGACAGCTTCCAATCATAATAATAATGCGGCCGGCTTAAATCCTGATTTGATCGCATTCGAAGACGACAATCTTTTGGCGGTCAACAAGCCGGCGGGGCTGCTTTCCCAGAAGGCGAAGCCGGAAGACCGCTCGCTGAACGAGATGGTCGCTGATTATCTGAAAAATGTGAGCAGCGAGTTCTTTACCCCGGGCGTTTCGAACCGGCTTGATCGTAACACCTCCGGGCTGGTTCTGGCTGGCAAAAATCTGTATGCATCCCGCGAACTGAACCGGGCAATCCGCGAGCGTGATGTGAAAAAGTATTATCTGTGCCTGGTTAAGGGATGCGTGAAGAGCGAGCAGACGATCGACGGCTATCTGATCAAGGATGAGGCGAATAACCGGGTCAAGATTTTGCAAGAATTGCCTGATCGGAATTCCCCGGAAAAAGGCAGCAGAAGTGAGCATGCCATGAAAGGTACTGCGGCACAAATTGCAGATGATAGGCACGCATCGAAAGGCACCGCAGGACAACTTTCTTACAAGAATCGCGCAAGTAAAGAAAAGGCGTCTGCGGCCTCTCGGATTCTGACGGCCTATCAGCCGCTTTGGAGTAATGGTCAGGTAACGCTGCTGAAGGTGGATCTGATCACGGGAAAGAGCCATCAGATCCGCGCGCATCTGGCATCGATCGGCCACCCGATCATCGGCGATACAAAGTACGGTGATGCCAAAATGAATAAGGAGTTCCGTGCGGACTACGACATTCGCCGGCAGCTTTTGCATGCATATGAAATACAGTTTGCAGAATTGGAAGGGGATATGGCATACTTGAACGGCACAAAAATTCACGCCCCGCTTCCGGAAGATTTTGAGCGGGTGCTGCAGGGGCTGAAGATGCCGGTCGAGAGTTTTAGTAATCAACCAAACCGAACATAACGAAAAAGAATTTTTTTATTAATCAAGGAGCAATTATGGCGACATGGGACAGCAGGGGCCTTCGCGGCTCACAATTTGAAAAAGTGATCAACAGCACGAACGAGAAATACAGGGAGCTCCGGCTTGCGCTGGTGCAGAAGATCCCGACCCCGATCAAGCCGGTCGAAATCGACAACGACCGCCACATCACGCTGGCGTACTTCGAGAAAAAAAGCACGGTCGACTATATCGGCGTCGTGCAGTCGTTCCCGGTGTGCTTTGACGCGAAAGAGTGCAGCAGCGAGACCTTCCAGATGCTCAACGTCCATGAGCACCAGTACAAATTTATGGAAGACTTCGAAAGTCAGGGCGGAATCGCGTTTTTACTGATTTACTTTTCTTCTATTGACAAGTATTATTACATGAAGTTTTTCGAGCTGAAAAAGTTTTACGAGCGCGCACAGCGCGGTGAGCGGAAAAGCTTTACAGTATCTGAGTTGGATCCTGAGTATTTTATGGGACCGAAATTCGGCGTCGAGCTGCATTATCTCGAAGGCCTGAACAAAGATATCCAGGAGCGCGATCTATAGAATTTGGAGAATATCCTTCCGAACAGAAGGTGATCAGTTCGAAAAAAGGTCAAATGCAGGTTTATGGTATCGCACAGAACCCACATATTCGGACTGAAAAAATATGTCTTGAATAGAGCAAGGCACATGTTTTCCAGCACAACTATGATTCCACATAGGCAGCAGTCCTGAATAGCAATCGGCGCCAACAGAAAAACTTAAAAAATATATATTAGAAACGGACAATTATATGGACAGAACTTATGCACTGCCGAAGCGGATCCTCCTTGAGGTGGAGAAGCCGGCAAGATATACAGGCGGAGAGATCAACTCCGTTATGAAAGACAAGGCGGATGTCAGCGTGCGCTTTGCGATGTGCTTCCCCGATTTGTACGAGATCGGCATGAGCCATCTCGGAATCCAGATCCTTTATTCCATGCTGAACGAAAAAGAGGACATCTGGTGCGAGCGCGTCTATTCGCCGTGGTCGGATCTGGAAAAGATCATGAAAGAAGAGCAGATCCCGCTGTTTGCGTTGGAGTCGCAGGACCCGGTCAAAGACTTTGATTTCCTGGGGATCACGCTGCAGTACGAGATGGCATACACGAATGTGCTGCAGATCCTTGACCTTTCGCAGATCCCGCTGCATGCTGCAGACCGCGGCGAGGATATGCCGATCGTGATCGGCGGCGGTCCGTGTGTTTTCAATCCGGAGCCGCTCGCGGATTTCTTTGACATGTTCTATATCGGCGAAGGCGAGACCGTCTATTTCCGCCTGCTCGATGTTTATAAAGAAAACAAGAAAAACGGCGGAAGCCGGCAGGACTTCCTGAGAAAAGCCGCGCAGGTGGAAGGCATTTATGTGCCTTCGCTTTACGAGGTGTCCTATAAAGAGGACGGTACGATCGCAAGCTTCGGCCC
Source organism: uncultured Parasporobacterium sp. (assembly GCA_964579345.1). GTDB lineage: Bacteria > Bacillota > Clostridia > Lachnospirales > Lachnospiraceae > RGIG5612. The sequence goes on along the minus strand of CAZOHB010000189.1, from coordinate 2,143 downwards.
AAAACAGCTGGGAGCTGCCCCGGCCAAAGTCCTTAAGCAGGCCGTTGCAGATCTGGACAGCGCGCATTATCCGATGAAGCCGATCGTGCCGTATGTGCAGGCCACACAGGACCGCGCCGTTTTGGAAGTGCAAAGAGGCTGCATCCGCGGATGCCGTTTCTGCCAGGCGGGCATGATCTATCGGCCGCTTCGTGCGCGTTCACTCGAAACGTTAAAATCCTACGCGCGCGAAATCATCAAAAACACAGGATATGAGGAACTCTCCCTGACCTCCCTCAGCACGTGCGACTATCCGTGGTTCGCCGAGCTGATGGACTTCCTTGTGGAGGAGTTTAAAAATAAAAAAGTCAATATTTCGCTGCCTTCGCTGCGTATCGACGAGTTCGCGCTCGACGTGATGCGGAAGGTGCAGGACGTAAAAAAGAGTTCGCTGACGTTTGCTCCGGAAGCCGGAACGCAGCGCATGCGTGATGTGATCAACAAAGGAATCACAGAAGACGACATCATGCAGGGAAGCGAGCTCGCTTTCCTCGGCGGCTGGAACAAGGTCAAGCTGTACTTTATGCTGGGCCTTCCGACCGAGACCGAAGAAGATATGCAGGGCATCTCGGATCTTGCCGAGAAGATCGCCGAGCTGTATTATGACACGGTGCCGAAGGAAAAACGCACCGGCAAGGTACAGATCACGGTCAGCACATCCTTCTTTATTCCGAAGCCTTTTACGCCGTTCCAGTGGGAGCCGATGCTTCCGCCGGAGGCTTACCTGGACAAGGCTTCTTTCTTAAATGAGTCAATTAAGGGACAGCTCAACAAAAAGAGCATCCGTTATAACTGGCACGACGCAAAGACTTCGGTCATCGAAGGCCTTCTGGCCCGCGGCGACCGCCGTGTCGGTGCGATCATCGAAGAGGCATATAAAAACGGTGCGACCTTTGATGCCTGGACCGACCATTTTGATTACAAAAACTGGATTCAGGCGATCGAGACGGCAGGAAACGAACAGGGAGTTCCGGGAATGGACTTTTATGTTTACCGGAGACGGGATCTGGACGAGATCCTGCCGTGGGACTTCATTGACGCGGGAGTGACGCAGGCGTTTATGAAGCGCGAGTACCAGAACGCGATCGACGAAAAAGTGACGCAGAACTGCCGGGATAAATGTTCCGGATGCGGCGCGCGCGTGTTCGGCGGCGGTATCTGTTATGCCGTGCATGGAGGAAAGGCGGCCGGGGAACCGGCAGCCGCTTCGGTAGACACCACAGGAAAGGAGGGCACAGAATGAGAATCCGAATCAAATTTGCGAAAAAGAGTGCCGTCCAATACCTGGGACACCTTGATATCATGCGCTTCTTCCAGAGAAGTTTTAACCGTGCGGACGTAAAGATGGAATACTCCATCGGCTACAACCCGCACCAGAAAATGAGCTTCGCCCAGCCCCTCGGCGTCGGGATCATCAGCTGCGGGGAATATCTGGATGCGGAGATCGCAGCCGGACAGGATCTGGAGGAGATCCGCCGGAGACTGAATGAAGTCTGCGGAGACGGCTTTGAAGTTCTGAGCGTCAAGGCGCTTCCGGACGATGCAAAGAAAGCGATGGCTGCGCTTCGGTATGCAAGATACCGCGTGGATGTGCGCGGACTGGAAGCAGGTGACCTGCTGACCCGAGCGATCAACGACCTTCTTGCCGAGAAAGAAATCCTCGTGACCAAGACGACAAAGAGCGGTTCTCGTGAAGTCGATATCCGTCCGCAGATCGTCAAGCTCACATGCGAAGACGGCGTGCTTTCCATGACTCTGACTGCCGCCAGCGACAACAACCTGAAGCCTGACACCTTAACCCGCGAAATCATACAGAAAACCGGTATTGAATATCAACGGGAAAAGGTTACAATAAAAAGAGAAGAACTGTATGCGGAGGATTTTGTTCCGCTCGAGCAGTTCCAAACCCTGTAAACAAAACGCAGCGCGGACCCTGCGGAAACACCAAGCAGGAAGCCGTACCACCGCCGGAGCAAACGTTTCATATTAGAAGGAATAACACCGTTTTTCACCATGAAAAAACAAGGCAAGCTGGTAATTACAAGAATTCAGGAATATGTGTTTTCGCTGCTGTATGACAACGGCAATAATCTGATTCAGATCA
>CAZOHB010000188.1:0-4848 GCA_964579345.1 uncultured Parasporobacterium sp. | reverse complement strand
GCAGGAGGAAAGATCGGCATAGATCAGAGTTTTATTAACCTCATCGCCGATTGTTAAGATGGTGTTTTCGATTTCTTCCAGCACTGCATACTTATCCGTAAAATAGTTGTAGAAGGCAGTGCGGGAAATGCCACAGTCATCACAGATCATCTGGACTGAAATTTTTTCTATACCTTGTTTTGCGTATAGCGTGATGAAACTCGACCGGATCGATTCAATCGTCTGCGCTTTGTTATAATCTGCCCGATTCATTTTTCCCTCCGTTTCCGTTGTTAACAGAACAAAACACTTTGTAAAGTAATTTTACAATGTGACATCATCTGATATTTATGCCCTTTTAAGAATTCATTATGATAAATTGGAATAAGCAAAGGTCTGACTTCAAGCATATGACAGCGATAAAAGAGAAAGGGGCGATAGTATGGCAGAAAAATGGAAAGGCGCATTAAGCAAAGATCTTCCAGGAGGAAGAGTAGAAATCAAAGAACCGGATGTGGAAAAAAAGGGATACTACAAGTATTATCTGGAAACGTTCTATGATATTCCACAGGAAAAAAAGAATCTGATTCGAGCATCGGTCTTTCCAAAAGACGAAGGGCTTGAACTGGCTGACCGCAGCAGAATCTGCGAAGAAGCAGCATTTCCTGCAAAGGACGGATACTATCCGCTGAAAGGCGGAGGTGTAGTTTCCGTTGCTAATGTAAAAACGCCGGATCTGACCGGGGAAATGCTCGGATGGTGGGCCAGCTGGCATGGTCTGGAACACCTGCGCTATGCGATCTGGGATCCGGAAGATCATTATGGAATCGAAGTTCTTGAGGGCAAAGAAAGGCTGCTCGATGAGAGCATACCTGCAGCAGAGAGGGTCTGGGGCACCCATCATAAAATCTGGGAATCTATGGATGCGGATCCTCCGGGACAGGTGGAAATGTTTTTTTACAGTCCATGGGAATGCGGCTTTGACAGAAGCTTAGAGGGCACGGATCGGAACCTTTATACCGTCTGCGCACAGGGGTATATCGGAGGCGTCCCGGCATTCGCTACGGAAATGCTGGTGAAAGGCGAGGACGGGCAAAATGAAATACGCTGCCGGTTCTGGGTCGGATATGAAAGACAAAAGGACGGAACATTCAAATACAAGCTGCCGTTTTTTATCAAGCCGCCAAAAAAAATCGTGGCGAATTTGATCATTCACAACCATCGGGAATTCAGCAGGCTGAATCAGGTTCTGCCGCGGATTTATGAGGAATATAAGGATAAGCCCTTTGATGCAGACTGATACTGCATTCTCCGGCGCCTGGGAATAACGAAGTCCCGTATTGGGAAAAAACACCGATGCAGAGTTCGTTATACTTAGATCGAAAAATCAGATGATTGCCATCTTGGAATAACGAAGTCCCGCATTGGAATTAAAACTCCAATGCGGGATTTGTTATGTTTAGATCAGAAAAATAAACGGAAAGGAGAAGCGATAAGTGGAACTGAAATCAACGGATGTGTTTTTAACAATGAAAAACGCACAGGATGCAGGCGTACTTTCCATGCTGCCTTCACTGAAAGGCGCACAGGGACCGGGTCTTAGATTTTTTGAATCTCTTCAGTCAGACATCTTAACAAAGATCGATCTGGAAAAACTGGATGAGGTTCTTTACTATCTGGCGCCGACACTGCACTTTATGGCAGATGCCGCGCACTGGGAGCCGAAAGAGTTTACCTCCACACAGGTGTTTTGGGCAATGAAGAATCTTCAGACCATGGGTGCTTTTGAGGTGTACAAAGAACCGCTTAAGGTTCCCGGAGAAGGCGACCGGTTTTTTGAATACTATCAGAGAATTCTGGTGGAAAAGATCGGGGTGGAAAACATGGATAAGCTGCTTTTCATTTTAGGGCAGTGTATTGGCTTTTTGGCCTCGGATGAAGCAATGGAAAACGTGACGAAAGGAGAGATGCTTAAATGAGCAAGATTGAGGCATATCTGAAGGTGATTGCAGCTGACAGATCTTTAGAGATCGTTACAGATGCAAAAGCGTTGAAGAAATATACCGCAAAAAACTTAAGCGGCAAAGAAGTGTTTGCACCGGTGGCCATTGTCTTTCCGACAAGCGCAGCGCAGGTGGAAGCAGTGATGAAAGCTGCAAATGAGGCAGAGGTGAACATTACGGTCCGCTCCTCACAGGGAGAAGAGAGCCTGACCGGAACGTCTCTTCCGTGGAAAGAGGACAGCGTTGTCCTTAACCTTTCCAAAATGAACAATGTTATTCATATCGATGCGCTGAATAATATGGCAATCGTGGAAGCAGGCGTGACATTCGCACAACTGCAGAATGAACTGAAAAAACAGGGGTTGTACATGGAGCATCCGTTGCAGGTTAGGAACGAAAAATCTGTGATTGCAGCGCTTTTAGACCGCGATCCCGTTCTTACGGCAAAACATCTTTGGGACGTTCCGGATCCGCTTTGCGCAATGAAGATGGTATTTGGAAACGGCCGCCTGTTCGGATCAGGATCGGCAGCAGGTCCCGGAACATTGGAAGAAATGCTGGAAGCAGGCTGTGCTATGAATCAGGCACAGGGTCCAGTGTGGCTGGACTTCGGTCGTGTGATCACAGGCAGCCAGGGAACGCTTGCAGTTGTCTGCTGGGCTTCCGTAAAAGTCCGTCCGATCGGATCCTGCAGGACCATGACCTATGTACAGTCCGATAATGTGGATACTTTAGGTGAATATGCTTCCCACTGTATCCGCAGAAGACTCGGCGAAGAAGCCGTGATCCTGAATAAAAAAGGCATGAAGACGATCTTCGGAATCGATGAGAAGGCAGCCGAAAAAATGCCGGAGTGGACTTACGTTTCTTCCGCTAGGGGCTTCCGTTTCTTCCCGGAAGAGTACATGAACAATCAGGTGGAAGATATGAAGGACATTGCGAAGGGCTTTGGCCTCACGCTTGTGACGGAACTCAAAGGATTGGACAATGCGGCAGCCATGAAAGCACTAGACGAGCCTTCGAAAAAGAACGACTTCTGGAAATTGCGTGACGGAAAACAGATCGTGGATCTGTTCTGCCTTAACACATTGGACGTTGTCGGCAAATTCACGAAGATTGCAGCAAAGGCAGCAGAAAAATCCGGATTGGATCCGAAGGAACTGATCGCTTACGCGCAGCCGTCCCAGATGGCACGTAACTGCCATATCGAATTTGTCATCAACGCAGGAGAGAAGGCAGCTGAACTTGAAGACATCTTAGGAAGTGCGCTTCTGGACAACAACGCATTTTTCTCCAGACCGTACGGAACACTGGAGCCAAAGGTCTATAGGAAATATACAGCACAGAGACATTTCATGCCGTCCATCAAATCGGTCTTTGATGCAAAAGGCATTTTGAACCCGGGTAAATTAGCAAGCGGATATGAAGGAGGTGCGATCTGATGTCATTAATGGATTATAAAGTTGAGCAAGGCTGGTGCAACCGCTGCTCCAACTGCAAATTTATCCCTTCTTATCGAATTAAGAAAAGCGAGACGATGTATGTCTGCCCGTCAATCACACAGTATAACTTCCACGCATATTCCGGTTCCGGAAAACTGGAAGTAGGATACTCCATCAACGACGGACACAGCAAAGTCTCTGAAACGACAAGAGACGTTGCGTACAAGTGCACGCTTTGTGGAGCCTGCGATTACACCTGTAAGGTGTTCCGGAAGGATATCGATGTCGTGGAAAATATTGAAGAACTCCGCAAGGAATGCGTCAGCAAAGGAAAAGTGTTCCCTGAGCATAAGGCAATCATCGACAGTATCAAAACGAACGGCAACGAGCTTTGCAAAGACGCTTCCAAAAAGATCGACTGGACCAAAGGATTAAAGATCAAAAAGGTCGCAGACGGAGCGAAAGGAGAGATCTATTTCCACGTTGGCGATACCAACAACTTCACCTCCGGCTTTGCCGCAAGAACGAAAAAAATCGCAAAATTCTTATTGGATAAAAACATCGATTTAATCACTTCGGGCATTGCTGAGCCAACGGCAGCCGATAAAGCTTTCGACCTCGGATTTGTCAAAGAAGGAAAGGCAGCCGCAAAAGCGCTTGCGAAAGAGATCAAGAACAGCGGTGCCAAAACGATCGTGACACTGGACGCGCATGCTTATACCGCATTCCGCTATTACTATCCGCGCTATGGCGTAGAACTGAATGCGGAAGTGATTCATATCACGGAACTCCTTGAGAGAATGTTTAACGATGGTCTGATCCATGCCGGAAAAGCCGCAAAGAAAACCAGGGTTACATATCACGATCCGTGTAATTTAGGACGACGATCCGAACCGTTTACCTGTGAGTACAAAGATGACAAACGACGCAGACCGATGGAACTGACCAGGACCGGAGATAAAGGCTGTTATCAGGCACCGCGTACACTGATCGAAGCGATCGGAAATGTGGAGCTTGTCGAAATGGATCGTATCAAAGGCTGGGCATGGTGCTGCGGCAACGGAGCAGGTGTCAAAGAAGTGGCACCGGAGCTTTTAAAGAATACCGCGAAGAACCGCATGGTGGAAGCAGAGATGACCGGCGCGGACCTCATGGCAACGGCATGTCCGCTTTGCGAAGTCGCACTGAACGCGGCAGGCAGTATGAAGGTCGTAGATGTACTGGATCTGGTACTGGAATACTTTGAATAGGAGGTGGCTGAACATGTTAATACCTGTTGAAGCATATAAAGAGATCGAAAAAATCGTAGGGCCGGAAAACATCACCGCCGATGAGCAGATCTGCGATACCTATTCCCAGTTCCTGTTCCAAGAATATACGCAATATATCGTTGGTTGTTGTGTCGCCACCTGCTAGTCCATATT
>CAZOHB010000187.1:0-4859 GCA_964579345.1 uncultured Parasporobacterium sp. | reverse complement strand
CTTCCGGGTACACAGGGTATCTACGGTCTGATCATCGGATTCATCACTCTGTCCCAGACCGGTATCTTAGGCGGAGACGGAAACATCTCTATCGGTAAAGGTCTTGTTTATCTTTGCGCATGCCTTCCGATCGCAATCGCAGGTTACTTCTCCGGCGTTGCTCAGGGAAAAGCTTCCGCAGCTTCCATCGGCGTTGTTGCTAAGAAGCCGGATCAGTTCGGTAAAGCTATGATCTTCCCGATCATGGTTGAGACTTACGCAATCCTTGCTCTTCTGGTTTCCATTCTGGCAATCAGCGGTGCTGCAAACGTTGCATTCTAAACAGATCTGCGATTTGTTTAGCACTCTGTGGGGCTTGCAAAACGCTGTCCCATTGAGAAATCATATGAAATAGATTGTAAAAATCTAGGAGTATATACATGAGTGGACTTGATAAAATTTTAGAGCATATCGGCAGCGAAGCTGCGGAGAATGCACAAAAAGTCATCGATAGCGCGAAAGCAGAGGCGGAACGAATCCTGGCTTCCGAAAAAGAGGAAGCACAGCGTCTTGAAAAGCAGATCAGCAAACAGAGTGAACTCGATGTGGCGGCTGCTTCGAAACGGATCCAGTCAGCTGCTGACCTGAAAGAAAAACGGATGATCCTTGAAGCAAAGCAGAAAGAGATCGATTCCGTGATCGATGAAGCGTGCAGCAGTCTCCGTTCGCTGGGCGATAAGGAATATTTTGAGACAATTGACAGGATGCTGGCTAAATATTCCACCGATCAGGAAGGTGTGATCCGTTTTTCTGCGAAAGATCTTTCCCGGATCCCGGCAGATTTTGAAACGAAGATTAAAGCCCATAATCTTACGCTTTCCAAGGATCCGGTGAATATTGACGGCGGCTTTGTGCTTGTATATGGCGATGTGGAAGAAAACTGCAGCTTTGAGGCACTGATCAATGCATCCCGGGAGGTTTTGCAGGACAAGATCGGACAGATCCTGTTCCGTTAACATTTTGAAGAAAGGAGCGGCTCTTCATGGACAAAGAGTTTTTATATGACCCGCTGCTGGATGACGAATTGCTTCCGGACGATCTGCTCACCTCACAGGTTGCACAGATCCGTACAAAAGAAAATTCGCTGCTTAGCGATCAGAATCTGAACAGTCTGATGCAGTGCCAGACATACGAAGAGTGTGTTCAGCTTTTACAGGACAGGGGCTGGGGCCCGACCGAGCATAATACACCGGAAGAACTTCTGGCAGCTGAACGGGAAAAAACCTGGGAGCTGATGCGTCAGCTTTGCGATGATAAGCAGATGAAGTTTTTTGACATCTTCCGTTTAAGCACAGACTATCACAATCTGAAGGTTGCGATTAAAGAGAGTTATGTACAGAAGGAAACCCCGAATGTATATAAGTCCGGCGGAATCTACCCGATCGAGGTATTCCGCAAGGCAGCGGCAGATAATGATTTTTCCGCACTTCCGTTTTCAATGATGCGTGCGGCGGAAGAAGCAAGGGAAGTTTTGTTCCATACAGGAGATTCCCAGCTTTGTGATGTGATCGTCGACAGAGCGGCACTTGAGGCTATTTATAAAGCAGGAAAAGAGACCGGCAACGATCTTCTTTTCGGCTATGCTGAGCTGAAAGTAGCATCCGCAAATATTAATATAGCAATCAGAGCTTGTAAGACAAATAAAGATACAGATTTTCTGCAGAGGGCTTTTTGCGAATGCCAGAGCATCAGTGTGCAAAAACTTTCCGCTGCAGCAAGAAACGGACTGGATTCCATCTACGAGTATCTGGAGACCACCTCTTATGCAGACGCGATCAATGCGATCAAAGAAAGCCCGGCTGCATTCGACAGATGGTGCGACAACCGTATGATGAAGCTGATCCAGCCTCAGAAATATAACGCGTTTACGATCTCTCCGCTTGCGGCTTATGTGCTTGCAAAAGAAAACGAGATCAAATCTGTAAGAATGATCCTTTCCGGAAAGGTGAATCATCTTTCAGAAGCGCAGATCAGGGAAAGGTTAAGGGACTCTTATGTATAAGATAGCAGTGTTAGGTGACAGAGATTCGATCTACGGCTTTGCTACTCTTGGTCTGGAAACATTCCCTGTAGCAGATGCAGAAGAAGGCGAGGATGTTTTAAAGCGACTTGCGATGACCGATTATGCCGTGATCTATATTACGGAAAGTCTGAAAGCGCAGATCGAAGATACGATCGAGAAATTCAGAGATCAGAAACTTCCTGCAATAATTCCGATCCCGGGCGTTTCCGGAAATACCGGTCAGGGTATGATCGATGTGAAACGCCTTGTGGAACAGGCAGTCGGATCGGATATCATTTTCAATAATGACAATTAAACAGAAAGGCATTGGTACAAACTTATGAGCAAAGGTACAATTAAAAAAGTTGCCGGACCATTGGTTGTAGCAACGGGAATGAGAGACGCGAACATGTTCGATGTCTGCCGTGTTGCGGACCAGAGACTGATCGGTGAGATCATCGAGATTCACGGCGACGAGGCCTCGATTCAGGTATATGAAGAAACTTCCGGTTTAGGACCGGGCGGTCCGGTGGAATCCACAAATGCTCCTTTAAGCGTTGACCTCGCACCGGGTCTGATCGGCAGTATTTTTGACGGTATTCAGAGACCGCTGGTCAAGATCATGGAGCTGACAGGAAACAACCTTACCAGAGGTGTGGAAGTTCCTGCTCTTGATATGGAAAAGAAATGGACCTTCGTTCCGACCGCAAAAGTCGGGGATGAAGTTGCTCCGTGCGATGTGCTCGGAACTGTTCAGGAAACACATATCGTTGAGCAGCGTATCATGGTTCCTCACGGAGTTTCCGGTAAGATCGTTTCCATCACCGGCGGTGACTTTACGATCGAAGAGACCATTGCGGTCGTTGAAACCGAAAGCGGCGAAAAGAAAGAGATCGCAATGCTTCAGAAATGGCCGGTCCGTGTAGGCCGTCCGTATAAAGAGAAACTTTCTCCGACAAGACCGTTAGTAACAGGTCAGCGTGTTATTGATGCCCTGTTCCCGATCGCAAAAGGCGGAACAGCAGCAATTCCGGGACCGTTCGGATCCGGAAAGACAGTTACACAGCATCAGCTCGCAAAATGGGCGGAAGCAGATATCGTCGTCTACATCGGCTGCGGTGAGCGTGGAAACGAGATGACCGACGTTCTGAACGAGTTCCCGGAACTGAAAGACCCGAAGACCGGATACTCCCTGATGGAACGTACCGTTCTGATCGCAAACACTTCTGATATGCCGGTTGCAGCCCGCGAGGCTTCCATCTATGTCGGTATTACGATCGCTGAATACTTCCGTGATATGGGATTCTCGGTAGCGCTGATGGCTGACTCCACTTCCCGTTGGGCAGAGGCTCTTCGAGAAATGAGCGGTCGTCTGGAAGAGATGCCTGGTGAAGAAGGTTATCCGGCATACCTTGGCTCCCGTCTGGCACAGTTCTACGAGAGAGCAGGACGTGTTATTTCCTTAGGCAACAATCCGAGAGAAGGAGCGCTTTCCGTTATCGGTGCCGTTTCTCCTCCGGGTGGTGATATTTCCGAACCGGTATCCCAGGCAACACTTCGTATCGTTAAGGTATTCTGGGGACTGGATTCCAACCTTGCATACAGAAGACATTTCCCGGCGATCAACTGGCTGACCAGTTATTCGCTGTACACAACCGATATGGGACCGTGGTTTGATGAAGCGGTCGGCGGACCGTGGATGGAATACCGTGGACGTATGGTTGCAATCTTAAGTGATGAAGCGAAGTTGGACGAGATTGTACAGCTTGTCGGTATGGATGCTCTTTCCGCACCGGACCGTCTGAAGATGGAAGCTGCAAGATCGATCCGTGAGGACTTCCTGCACCAGGATTCCTTTAACGAAGTCGATACCTACACAGAGCTGGATAAGCAGTTCCTGATGATGAAGCTGATCCTTGCTTTCTATGATCAGGCGCTGGAAGCTTTAAACAGAGGTTCTTCCGTTGAAGTTCTGGTCAATCTGGATGTCAGAGAGCGCATCGGACGTTTTAAATATACGGTTCATGACAGAGTGAATGAAGAGTATGAAAACATTATGGCGCAGATGAAAACAGAAATTGAAAATACGATCGTGGAGGAGGACTAATTATGCCAAAAGAGTATAGAACCATTCAGGAAATCGCAGGTCCTCTGATGCTGGTCCAGGGCGTTGAAGGCGTTACCTACAATGAGCTGGGCGAAATCGAGCTTGCAAGCGGCGAGAAGAGACGCTGCAAAGTTTTGGAAATTGACGGAAGCAACGCTGTTGTACAGCTGTTCGAAAGTTCCACCGGTATCAACCCGCAGGAGAGCAAGGTCCGCTTCCTCGGAAGAACGATGGAGCTGGGTGTTTCCGAAGATATGTTAAGCCGTGTGTTCGACGGACTGGGACGTCCGATCGACGGCGGTCCGGAGATCCTTCCGGAAAAGAGAATGGATGTCAATGGTCTTCCGATGAACCCTGCTGCAAGAAATTATCCGCAGGAGTTTATCCAGACCGGTGTTTCCGCAATTGACGGTCTGAACACGCTGGTTCGTGGACAGAAGCTTCCGATCTTCTCCATGACCGGTCTTCCGCATGCTGAGCTTGCTGCACAGATCGCGCGTCAGGCAAAGGTCCGCGGAACCGATGAGCAGTTCGCCGTTGTCTTCGCAGCAATGGGTATTACCTTTGAGGAAGCAAACTTCTTTACCAGATCCTTTACGGAGACCGGCGCAATTGACAGAACCGTTATGTTTGTAAACCTTGCAAACAACCCGGCAGTTGAGCGTCTTGCAACTCCGAAGATGGCGCTTACCGCTGCTGAGTATCTTGCAT
>CAZOHB010000186.1:0-4883 GCA_964579345.1 uncultured Parasporobacterium sp. | reverse complement strand
ATAATGTAGAATAACTCGGATTAATATGTTGAACAAAATAAGGAGCGAATGGAATTGAAAAAGCAAAGAAAAAAGAAAAAGAACAGAGTGCTTTCCACGATCGGCCGCGTATTTGCGGTAATCGGCGTAACCCTTGCTTTCGTTCTGCTTGCAGCAGTTGCAGTCGTCTTTTTACTGTTAAAAGGACCTTCTTCAACTGCAAAAACGATCTTCACGGTCTCCTGCTACGAGACCAGCGCCATGAAATGGGTGCCGAAGATGTTTATCTCGCAGGCAGAATATGATCAGATCATCGAAAGCACACGAATGGTGGAGGTTGACGACGGTACCGTTGCCGATACTTCCATGATCGATATCAAAGAAGAAGATAAATCCGAAGAGATCGAGGTGATCGACGTAACGGGAAGTTCTTATAAAGGAAAACTGATGATCGTTCACGATCCGTCCCGTGTATTCTTAGGTACCATCGAAAACTTCGGCCAGTTTGACGGTAAGGTCGTACAGGATATTGCAAACCAGTACGAAGATGTCATCGGCGGTGTAAACGGCGGTGACTTCGTAGATATGGGAAGCTACTCCTACACTGCCCAGCCTCTGGGGCTTGTTATATCTCAAGGCAAGGTCGTTTTTGAGGAAGGCGGTTATGACACTTACCACATCGCCGGATTCACAGAAGACGATAAATTCTTCCTCGGACAGGTAACGGCGGATGACGCGATCAATAAATATCATATCCGTGACTGTGTTTACACAGCTCATAACACCGGCCCGTTCCTTGTAATGGACGGAGAAGCAATGATCAACGAAGTTCCGGACTCTGCGACCTACGGCGGCGGTAAAAACCCGCGTACGGCGATCGGACAGCGTGCAGACGGCGCGGTTCTGATGCTCGTTGTAGACGGAAGACAGGCCGATTCCTTAGGCGCAACCTTCAAAGATCTTGCTTATGCAATGCTTGAGTACGGTGCAGTCAATGCCTGCGCAATGGACGGTGGAACCTCCTCCCAGATGGTATATCAGGGAGAAGTCATCAACCACCCGTACTCCCCGACCGGACCGCGCAGATGCCCGGACGCATGGCTGGTTCACTAATACGCTGAAACACATCAAATATTTAACTATAAGGAAAAATTATGGATAGAGAAAACGATATTTTTGAGAAATCTTCAAAAGTGCAGAACATGAACTTCATTTTTGACGATGACGATAATACGAAAGATCTGAGTGAGACCCAGGCTTTCCCTGCTTCCCGCAGAACGCGTCAGGTTGCTTCAGACGGCACCGGCGTAAAACGCGGCCGCAAGGTCGAAGGCAGCGGTGTCTCCCAGCGTCAGCGTGCTGCCCGCTCCTCTCAGGGCGGTCAGGCACACAGCGGACAGAAAGTCCGTGCAGCAGGCGCTGCTCATGGAAGCGAAGCTGCTGCGAAAACTTCCAGACAGACCCACTCCTCTGCTCCGCAGACAAGAGCACGTAAGGTCGAGGCCGTAAAGACCTCTGACATCAAGGAAGCTGCTCCGCGTAAGGTACGCGAAGGGGCTGTTAAGACCCCGGTCCAGACCGAGGCTCGTCAGAACAGACCGATCGCAAATACCGCGCAGGCAAAAACAGCAAGAAAGGTCCGTCCGGAAGATGTACAGCCGCGTCAGGCAGCTCCTCGTCAGGTACGCCCGGAAGAGGCTCAGCCGCGTAAAGTAAACCCGAAACAGGTTCGCGCTACTTCCTCCGGCCGCAGCGTATCCGCAAGACCGGATTCTGAAAGGATCAACCGTGCTTCCGCTTCCGGAAACCGCGCAAGAGGCCGAAAAGAAAAGAAACGTTCTTCCGGCTTTAAGAAGTTTTTACTTATTTATGCTGCTGTTCTGCTGGTGATCCTGGTTGTCGGCTCGATCATTTTCGGTTCCTTCTTAAGGAATCTGGAAAAGAGCCAGCCGTCAAATATTGCATCCGAAGTTGTCGAGAACTTTGCTCCGAATAAAGTCACTGCGTTCCTGAAAGACCATTCGGATTCCATCAACTGCTTCGGTGAACCGGACGATCTGATCGCAGAATTTGCATCCAGCATCGAAGGCGCGGAAAAGCTCTCTTATATTGAGAACAAAGATTACCGTGCTGATTCTCCGTCTTACAACATTACTGCAGACGGCAAAACCGTTGCCAAGCTGACACTTGAGAAAAACGGTTCCGGTTCCTTCGGACTTTCCAAGTGGAAGATCGCGAACCTCAACATTACCGACTACATGGAGACTCAGACCTTTGAATTCCTGGCTCCGAAGGGTGTCATGATCACGATCAACGGTGTTGAGCTGGATGAGAAATATGCAACCGGCGAAGAAAGCATTCCTGAGAATCTGAAGATCGCTTCCAAATATGTTGAGATCCCGTCCTTTATTACCTACAAGGTTGCAGGAATTGCAGGCGATCCGGAGATCAAGGCAACCGATGCAAGCGGCGCTGACCTTAAGATCACGAAGACGGAAGACAAATATCTGATCGGCTCTGAAACGTCGAAGAAATTTATCAAGTCTGTCAAGGGTCTTGTACAGGATGCTGTAGAAGCCTGGGGCAAGCACTTCATTAACATGGGCGGCGGACTCAGCTCCTACATGATCGAAGGAAGCGACTGGTACTCCTACATTTTCGGTAGCGAAGATATGGACCCGATCCTGACTTCTCTCTACGAATTTGAGAGTATCGCAAATTATGAGTTTACGGAAAAAGAAGTCAAGAACTTCATCCGTGTAACCGATGACTGCTTCACCGTTGATGTTCATTACAAAATGAGAATCGACTTCAACACAGATCGTATGAGCGATAACAACCAGCAGCTCGATGCGACCTGGGTATTCATCACCCAAAACGGCGGTCAGGACTGGTACATCATCGACTGCATCTACAAATAAAAGAAATATTCTGAACATACAGAAACTGCCCGGCACGTAAGCCGGGCAGTTATTTTTATGCCGCTAACAGCGGATTAGTTGTATTAATGAAAATGTCGGTTTTTGGAATTGAGTCTTGCAAGAGCTCTGGAAAGCGCACCTTCTGCAGTCCGGTATTCGATGATCCCTTTCGGCTGCAGCATCTCCTCTTTCGCCCTGTCTGCCGCCCTGCGGGCACGGTTTTCATCGATCTCGTGCGGCAGTTCTGCAGAATCTACAAGAAGTGTTACCTCGCCGTTCTCGACTTTGATCAGTCCGCTGGAGACAACGACATCGACCGTGCCGTCCGTCTGGTTCTTGATCGAATCCGGATTGATCTCTTCCCTTTTCGGCAGATAGTCTTCGTAGGCCTCTGTCTTGAAATGCACTTCACCGGGAACGACTGCTCCCATCATATTCATATGTCCTGCTAAGATCCCGATCTCTCCATCCGATAAAGGAACCACGATCGATGTACAGGGTCCCTCATAAAAGAGCCGGTCTGCAGCTAGAAATTTTAATGAAAACTCTTTCATAGTCCGTTACAGCGTCTCCGCTTTCTTTTTCACATCCTCAATCGTTCCGACATTATAGAAAGCCGCTTCCGGATACTCGTCCATCTCTCCATTGATGATCGCTTTGAATCCGCGTACAGTCTCTTCTACCGGAACATAAATGCCCTGGAGACCGGAGAACTTCTCTGCTACATGGAACGGCTGCGCAAGGAACCTTTGAATCTTTCTTGCTCTGTAAACCGTCAGCTTATCTGCTTCTCCAAGTTCATCAAGACCTAAGATCGCGATAATGTCCTGAAGCTCCGCATATTTCTGGAGGATCTCCTGAACGGTACGCGCTGTGCGGTAATGCTCTTCTCCGACGATCTGCGGCTCCAGAATACGTGAGGTCGATCCCAGAGGGTCAACGGCCGGATAGATACCCTGCTCCGCAATCTTTCTCGAAAGGACGGTCGTCGCATCTAAATGTGAGAACGTTGTTGCTGTAGCCGGGTCTGTTAAGTCATCCGCTGGCACATAGACAGCCTGAACGGATGTGATAGAACCGTTCTTAGTAGACGTGATACGTTCCTGCAAAGCACCGATCTCAGCAGCCAGCGTCGGTTGATAACCGACAGCAGACGGCATACGGCCAAGCAAAGTTGAAACCTCACTGCCTGCCTGCACGAAACGGAAAATATTATCAATGAATAACAAGATATCTTTATTCTGTTCATCACGGAAATACTCGGCCATGGTAAGACCAGTAAGTCCGACACGCATACGAACGCCAGGCGCCTCATTCATCTGTCCAAAAACAAGTGCTGTCTTATCTAAGATTCCGCTGGCTTTCATTTCATTCCAAAGGTCGTTACCTTCTCTGCTTCGCTCACCAACACCGGTGAATACAGAATAGCCGCCATGTTCCATTGCAATATTGTGGATCAATTCCTGGATCAGGACTGTCTTTCCAACACCGGCGCCTCCGAAGAGTCCGACCTTACCACCTTTTGAATATGGCTCAAGCAGGTCGATGACTTTGATACCGGTCTCTAAGATCTCAACAGAAGGCATCTGTTCTTCAAAAGAAGGAGCTTTGCGGTGGATTTCCCAGTGTTCTTCCTCAAAAGGAACCTGTTCGCCGCCATCGATCGTCTCTCCAAGTACGTTAAATAAACGGCCTAAGGTACACTCACCAACCGGTACTTTGATCGCACTTCCGGTCGTTTCCACTTCCATGCCACGGGCAAGGCCTTCACCTCCTGATAACAGGATGCAACGCACTCTACCGCCGCCAACATGCTGGGCAACTTCCATCACGCGGACCTTGTCATCCACTTTCACGGTCAACGCTTCTTTTATTTTCGGAATATGAAGATCATCAAATGCAACATCCACAACGGATCCTGACACTTCTATAATTCTTCCTAACATCTTAATTACCTCTGTTTCGATTTTTACGCAGCGCCCT
>CAZOHB010000185.1:0-4962 GCA_964579345.1 uncultured Parasporobacterium sp. | reverse complement strand
TAGTATATGATCTGCTGAAAGAAAAGGGACTGACGATCACAACGGCAGAGTCCTGTACAGGCGGACTGCTTGCAGGCAAGATCATCAATGTTCCGGGTGCCAGTGATATCTATAAAGAAGGGTTTATCACATACTCGAATGAGGCGAAGCAGAAATATCTCGGGGTTTCCGAGGAGACTCTGCGGGTTCACGGCGCAGTCAGCGAAGAATGCGCAAGAGAAATGGCTGCCGGAGCTGCAAAAGCGACGGGGGCTGACGTTGCCGTCGTAACGACGGGAATCGCCGGTCCGGACGGAGGCAGTGAGGAAAAACCGGTGGGCCTGGTGTACATCGGTGTTTATTACCGGGGAAGTGTTACCGTCCGGCGGTTTCAGTTCGGAAGCAACCGGCAGATGGTCCGTGATGCAGCATGTGTCCGGGCGCTGGATATGGTGCGGAGAGCACTGTAAAAATCAAATTACGTACCATAATTAGTGCGTGACATTATTATCGAATTCGTGTATAATTCGTATTTAATAACGCATAATAGGGGAAAGTATTGACTCGATATCGATGATAGATTTTCATACCCATATACTGCCGGGGATTGACGATGGCAGTCAAAGTATAGAAGAAACAGAAGGCCTTTTACGCGAAGAGCTTCGGCAGGGGGTAGAACAGGTTGTTGCAACCCCGCATTTTTATGCCAATCGGATGTCCGTCGAACAGTTTCTGGACAGGAGAGCAAAGAGCATCCAACTGCTGGAAGAGCGTATCGCAAATCTGCAGGAGGAAAAGCTTTCGGAGCTGAAGCTTCGATACGGAGCAGAGGTGTATTTTTTCACCGGAATGTCCCGGGCGGAAAAACTCCCGCAGCTGTGCATAACCGGTACAAACCTGATCCTGATCGAGATGCCGTTTGAACCCTGGACGGAGGATCATCTCCGTGAGATCCGGCATATTATAAAGGAACGAGAGCTCCGCGTGGTTCTTGCACATGTGGAACGTTACCCGGAGTTCCAAAGAAAAAAAGCCGTGTTTGAGGCAGTCCTGGATCTGCCGCTGATCCTTCAGCTGAATGCCGGAAGCTTTTTGAAAAGCCGTACAAAACGGAAATTCTGTCTGAAGCTTCTGAAAGAAAAGGAAAATGTGATCCTGGGAACTGATACACATAATCTTTCCTCCAGACCTCCGAGACTGGCGGAAGCCCGGGAAGTAATTATTGATAAAATGGGTTCCGGACGTATTGATCTGATCGATACGCAAATGCGGAACATGTTGAACGAAAGTACAGGAACATTTTGAAAAAACAAATGAGCCGGAAAAAAATCATAGGAATCATAATCGGAGCTGTCCTTGTGATCGCTCTGTTCGGCGTCGGTATCTTCCTGATCGAGAAGCACTCGGAAAGGGCAGTTGATCCGGACGACTATGAAGATTATGAAGATTACGAAGAAGAGGATCTTGGACCGAAGTATCTTTATTTCGGTGATGATGAATATGAGATCACTCACAATATTGAAACCTACCTGCTGATGGGATTGGATGAAAGCGGGAATGAAGCGGCAGTCGGAACCGATGATTACCGCGGAAGGATGGCGGATTTCCTGCTTCTTCTGGTTATTGACAAAACAGATAATACCTACGGATTTGTACAGCTGAACCGTGATACCATGGTGGATATTCCTTATATTGATACAAAGGGGAACGGAGATGGTTCCGCCTTTGAACAGCTTTGCATTGCGCACTGGTATGGCGGCACCCCGGAAATGGGATGTGATAATACCGTCTTCGTGACCAGTGAACTTTTAGGAGATGTTCCGATCGATGGTTATTATTCGATCCAGATGAGCGATATCAAGATCTTAAACCATGCTGTTGGCGGGGTTGAAGTAACGCTTGAGGATGATTTCTCTTCCGTTGATCCGGAGATGACGGCAGGGAAGACGCTGACCCTTACGGATGAGCAGGCAGAAATCTTTATTCGCGGAAGAATGGAGATCGGAGACGGTAAAAACGAGTCCCGTATGCGCCGTCAGCTGCAGTATATGCAGGGATTCAAGGCAAAGGCTCTCCAGAAGATCGGGGAGGATGCTTCTTTCATCGATGATCTTCTTGAAGCACTGAAGGCGGATGCTGTTACAGATATTCCGAACAGCAAGATTTCCGTCATTGCAAACCAGGTCTATAAGAATAAAGATCTTGGGATCCTGCAGTATGAAGGGGAAGCAACGGAAGGCGATACACTGCATGACGGCATTATTCACGCCGAGTTTTATCCGGATACGGATTCCATCGCAAAAGTGATGGCAACACTCTGCGGAATCGATGAAGCGCATATAAAACATTATGAAGAGTATGATGATGCATATTATGAAACTCTTGATTATGATGAAGAAGACTAGGTGATAGGAGAAGATGAATGAGTCAGACGCAGACACAGGAAATCAATGCTAAGAATCAGGAAAATGATGTCCGGGAGATCGATCTCGGGGATCTGTTTTCCTTCTATTTTTCGAAGATCATTTGGATCATCATCGCATTTGTGGTTGGCGCGGTTATCGCGGGTGTGATCACCAAATTCGCGATCACGCCGAAGTACACCGCGACATCAACGATGTACATGGTCTCTTCTTCCACAGGTTCGGTCGTTGACCTTACAGACCTGAACCTCGGAACCTCGCTTTCGAGCGACTATATCGAGCTGATCAAGACCAGACCGATCGTTGAGAGTGTTATTGAAGATCTTGATCTCGATTATGATTATAAGACCGTGCTTGGCATGATGAATATTTCCGTTGTTACCGGAACACGTATCATTAAGATCGCAATTACAAGCGAAGATCCGGAAGAAGCTATGATGATGGCAAACCGCTTTGCGGAAAAAACGGAAATTCAGATTCCGCTTCTGATGGATACGCCGAAGCCGAACATCGCGGAACAGGCGATTCTTCCGACGACGAAGAGTTCCCCGTCGCTTACACGAAATGTCCTGATCGGAGCACTGATCTGTCTGGTCCTGATGCTGATCGTTCTGACTGTTATGTACCTGATGGACGATACGCTGAAGTCAGCAGAAGATGTAGAGAAGTACTTTGGTGTCATGCCGCTTACGACGATTCCGGAAGGAAAGATCGAAGGGCTTGAGAGCACTGATGACCGATCCGGGAAGGGCCGAAGGCTAAAAGTCGGAAAGAAACGCAGCAGCAGAAGCAGGAGGAAATAAGGGACTATGGAAAATATTATCAAAGGCGATAAAGTGATCTTCGGTGTTGAGCCGGTCCTTCCTTATTCCATTGAGGAGGCTTTAAACAGACTGCGTATCAATATCGGTTTTTTCGGAACCGATGTAAAACTGATCATGGTAGCAAGCTCCGAGCCGAACGAAGGCAAGAGTTTTGTATCTATGAATCTCTGGAAACAGATGGCGATGGCCGGAGAACCGTCGATCCTCGTTGACCTGGACATGCGTAACTCCGTCATGGTATCGAAATACAAAATGCATCTGGAAAGCGGAAGAAAGCTGAAAGGCACCTCTCATTTCCTTTCCGGAGAAGGAAGAATCGAAGACATGATCCTTCATACGGACATGGAATACGGAGATATTCTTCCGAACGTAGACAATATTGTAAACCCGTCCATGCTGCTTGAAAGCAGCCGGCTGCAGAAAATGCTGGAATATATGTCAGAACATTACCGCTATGTATTTCTTGACGTTCCGCCGCTGGCAATCGTTTCCGACGGCGAGCGTATCGGCAGTCTTTGTGACGGTGTGGTACTGACCGTTCGTGGCGGTGTTACTTCCAGAAATACCGTACGCAGAACGCTTCAGCAGATCGAACGAAGCGGCTGTCCGCTGCTTGGCATGGTTCTGAACCGTGTCGGAGCACCGGGTTCCAAATACTATGGCAAGTATTATGGCAAATATTACGGTAAACACTATGGCAAGTATTACGGTAAATACTACGGAAGTGAATATTATTCAGATTCAAAGAACTGAGTCTGTATTCTGCAGGACAGATTTCAGATGAGGGGAGACTTTGGATTTGATAATATAATTTTTGAAGAAAGGAGGAGAGTTACCGATGGGCACAATTAAAAAAGCTTTTGCTGGCATTATTGCAGTTCTGGTTCTGACCGTTTCTGTTGCAGGTGCAGCTCTTGCTGCTTCTTCACCGGCTGTTGGTGATACGAAAAAAGCTACAACAGGTACATACGTTGCTACAAACGTAAAGTCCGGATATGCTTCTTACAAGAAGGTTAAAAAGACTTCTGTAAAGAACGATAACATTTCCAAGAATGTTACGATCAACGGAAAGACCTACAAGGTCAATGCAATTGCTAACAATGCGTACAAGGGAGTTAAGAACCTGAAATCCATCAATGTTTATTCCAAATACCTGACAAAGGTTGGAAAGAAAGCATTCGCTGGCATTAGCAAAGCAAAACTGGCCAAAGTTAAAGTTAACGTAACCAAGAAGATGTCTGCAGCTAGATTCAACAAGCTGAAAAAGGCTCTTATTGCACGTGGCTTTAAGGCTAAAAACATCAAGAGAAATCTGTAATCACAGATCGTTTTCTTGAAACGCACAAATTTCATCGATGAAGTTTGCGAGACCCGGCACAGGTTCCCCTGTGCCGGGTTTACTATTTAGAAAAGATTTTTAAGAGGGATTATCCTACCTATCTGCCGCCTGCGCCAGCGGTCCATGTACCCGAGTGCGCGTCTTAGCGCCAACGAGGGTACTGAGAGCTGGGCCATAGCTGGCGGCAGGGATAATCCCTTTTAACAATTTAATCATTTGGAAAAGTTTAATATTTCTGTAATAGGGTATACGGGGGTCCTGTGGTATCATGGGATTCTGATGAAAAACGGCTGAATGCGGTTGACAAACTGCTTTGTATCACATATTATAAAAGCGAACATATCACGGAGAAGGACGATGTCCACTTTATCTCCCGGCGAATGCTCGGCAAGGAGGC
>CAZOHB010000184.1:0-4979 GCA_964579345.1 uncultured Parasporobacterium sp. | reverse complement strand
GTTTTCATTAATTCCAGCACCGCCAGAAATGTTGCGATGATATTCATCCGGGTCGGCTGCTGTTCGATCAGCTGTCGGAAGCTGAAATGTTCGCAGGATGCAGCCTTTTCACGGATATACCGGATCCGGTCCGGAATGTTCAGCGGTTCCCGCCGCACTCTTCCGTATTTCATCGCCTGCTCATTGACCTTTTCATTGCTGCGGAGCATAACATCATCGAAAACCGCCTTCAGTTTTGCGATGGTGATATCTCCGATAAAACGGTCAAGATCGATCGGCGCTTCGTATTCCTTAACCTCCTCCGGGATCGTCGGTTCCTTATAAAGAGCCTTCGAAGCCGTGATCGCTTTATCCTTCAGTTCATAAGACATATACTTATACATCTTGTACTGAAGGAGCTGCTCAACAAGTTCCGCACGCGGATCTTCTTCCTGTTCTTCCGGATCCGCCTGTTTCGGGATCAGCATCTTTGCTTTGATGTCGAGAAGGGTCGCTGCCATGACAAGAAATTCACTCGTCACTTCCGCGTCTTCTTTTTCCATCTCGTTTAAATACTCCAGATACTGATCTGTGATCAGGGAGATTGGAATATCATATATATCAACTTTATTTTTTTCGATCAGATGCAGGAGAAGGTCCAGGGGGCCTTCAAATGCATCGAGTTTAAATGACAGGTCCATGTATATCGATCACCACAATTTCCGGTTTATTAAACAGTCTCAGATTCACCTTATGGGAACCGCATCCCGCAGAAACGATCATGGTCGTCTCCCCTTTCCGGTACAGTCCTCTGCTGTAACGCGGAAACGGTATAAACTGCGGAGATATCAGACCGATTTTCCTCCCTATTCTAACCGCTCCGCCGTGATAATGTCCAGCAAGAAAAAGATCTGCTCCGGAGCCTGCATAGGTCTTGAAAAATCTTGGGTTGTGAGCCAGAACTATATTAAACCGCGTATCGTCAAAGCTTGCAAGGTCTTTTTTCATCTGTTCCGGTTCATAATACTGTCTTCTCAGTTTTTTATAGTATCGGAAGTCAAGATCCATCCCGTATACCGAGACCGGCAGGCTCAGATCCACCTTCGTATTTGTAAGGTAATGCAGGCCTTCCTTTTCCAGCTGTTCCAGATGTTCTTCAAACATTTCCTTCTGTCCGCTCTCATCAAGAGAAAGCCGCTTTTCATGATTTCCCGGTGCTGCATAGACCGGACCGGTCTGCAGAAGGTTATGAAAGAATTCATAATTATCAGTAATCCCGGTCTCTGTTTTCGCTGTCAGCATATCGCCGCCTGCAAGGATCAGATCCGGCTTTTGCTCAGCGATCAGCGAAAGCAGTTCTTCATTCTGTGTGCCGTATTTGCGGCTGTGAAGATCCGTGAGAAAAACAGCGCGGACAGACTGTCCGGCGCTGAGTTTGGATGTTTCCAGAATATAAGACGCTGTCTGCAGATGGCGAAGCTCATACCGTACGCGGAAGGCCGCAGCCACCAGCAGACAGATCACGATCAGAACGATGATCATCCAGGGTTTCATAACTTCAGATTACTTTTTATTCTTTTCGGTGTTTTCTGTGCACCGTAAATATACGGTTCTGTCTGGGACAGCTGATACTTATCATCTCCGACCTGCGCGACAAAAACCTCATCCTGCGGAAGAAGGGAATCGCAGACCGCACGGATCTTATCCGGTCCGAGGATTTCGGTCTGGTAGTAATCTCCGTTGATATTGATCATACTCCATTTCGTGAAGTTTTCACCCTCCACATAAACATAAGTATCTTCCCCGAGTTCCCGGGTATATATATTAGAGATGGAAACGTCTTTCACACCGAACTTGGTATCTTTCGCAACATACATGCCGGCATCACCGAGCGAGCTGCGGTCGCCGTAAAGCATATCATACTCCAGA
The DNA here is from genome assembly GCA_964579345.1 of uncultured Parasporobacterium sp. Classification (GTDB taxonomy): domain Bacteria; phylum Bacillota; class Clostridia; order Lachnospirales; family Lachnospiraceae; genus RGIG5612. Next base: position 3,071 of record CAZOHB010000184.1, on the reverse strand, counting down.
TTCTGAAGACCTTTCAGGTAGATTTCCTTTTCATCTCCGATATGGGTCTGGTGATAATTGTTGATGACGCCGGTCTTAATACCGAGTGCGCCCAGAAGCTTCGGCAACACCTGATATGTTTCAAGGTTGCCGAAATCAAGATCCAGTTCCATATTGTTCCAGACAAGATAATCCGTCTGCATGAGATCTCCATCCGACATATCTTCCTGCTCAAGGGAAAGACTCGGGAGATGATCTCCATACATAAACAGGATCGTCGGCTCTCCACGCTTTGTAAGCATCTGCACAAGCTCTGCGATAAACCGGTCCATATCATAGATCAGGTTGGTATAATACTGGCGCGGATAATCCGGCTCTCCGGTTTCCGCAGAAGTAACACGGATGCTGTTCATCCCCGGTACATACTGATCCGGATAGCTTCCATGACCTTCTACCGATACCGTAAATACGAAATCCACTCCTTTCGGCGTATCATCCAGACAATCGGCAATATGTTCTGTCAGAACGCGGTCTTTAACCCAGTTTTTCGGTGTAAAATCCGCAGGTGTCAGATACATGTATTCCATCGAAGTAAACGTATCAAAGCCCAGGTTCGGATATACGGTATGGCGCTGATAGAAAGTCGCGTCATTATTGTGAAGCGCATGCGTCTTGTACCCGTTCGCACTCAGATCATACGCCATGCTCTCGCAGGTCTCCTTCAGCAGGATTCCTTTATACGGGATCTCGCCTGCTCCGAAATCTTCCAGATTCATGCCAGTCAGCACTTCGAACTCGGTATTGGATGTGCCGGCTCCGATCGACGGCACGCTGATATAGCCTCCGTTATACTGCTCCCGCAGGCGCCTGAAATTCGGGATCGGATCATCCGAAAAACGAAGGTTTTTCATTCGGGTAATATCAAAGAAGGATTCGAGCTGAATAATGATAATATTCGGCGTTTCGTCGGTGACCTGTGCGATATCCGTCTCTTCTTGTTCCATCTCTTCGACCAGGTCAACAATATTCGCTGATGAATAGTCCGATGGTTTCCGAACACCGTTATCAAAGACGGAGTTCATGAAACAATATGTAAAACCGTATGCCTTATAGGCATTCGGAAGGTTGTTGAAATTACTTGCGATCTTGCCGGTATCGATCGATACGCTGATCGCGATAAACATGACGGCGACCATCGCCGCCCAAATTATGGCATTGCGCACACGGCGGATCTTCCCCTGCACCTTCGGTCCTTTGATCCAGACAGCGACCAGCAGAGCGATCAGCGCGACTGCGAGTACAATCCAGAGGATAACGGTAAATGGGGAATAATATTTGCCAACGATCCGGAAGCCGGTCTTGACCATGAAGATATCCGTACCTGTAAGAGGGGTCACGCGCTTCATGAGGATCTGCCGGTTCACGACACCCAGGACCACCCAGAAAGCGGAAACGATCAGATATACAAAAAATCGCCGTTTAAAGATCAATGCAAGGAAGACCGTCGAGGCGATCATCAATGCATTCACCAGAAACGGGATCGGACTTTGGAATAAAAACTGAAAGCCGGCGAGAAAAGAATTCCGCGACAGCATCTCCACGACCAGCGTCAGCACGATCGGAAGTAAGATCACCGTTAAAACAGTATAAAGCGTCTGGTTGCCTTCGAAAAAAGCAGCAAAACGACGATAGCCTTTTCGCAGCCCCGGAAAGCGCTGCTTTTTCACTTTCTTGTCTGTCTGTTCCGACGTTTCTTTTTCTGTCTCTTCCGTCTGACCTGCTTCGGTGTTCAGTCCTTTTTCTGTTTCTTCCGGCTGGTTCGTTTCGATGTTCTCTTCGGTTTTGTTCTCTTCAGTTACGTTCTCTTCGATTACGTTCTCTTCCGCCTGACTGGATTCTTTCTTTTCTTCCTGTTCATTCATGACTTTCTACCCCGGTCGCCTGCAGCTCCTGCTGCATATAGTGTCTCTTTAACTGTCAATTGAGTGTCCGCCTTTTTCAAGACGGACACCCAATTATGAAATAAAATTATGAACTTTGTTTGTTTAAATTGTTACGTGTTTTTTACACTGTAAAAAGATCAGTCAAGGCTGGCAAGTTTCTTCAGATACTCATATCTGCCCTTCGCTTCTTTCTCCTGCTTAGCAAAGAGTACTTTTGCTTTTTCAGGATCCATTCTCTCAAGAGCGGTGTATCTTACTTCGTTATGCAGGAAGTCAACATAATCTGTGGAAGCTTCCTTGCTGTCAAGCATGAACGGATTCTTTCCTTCTGCAGAGAGACGCGGATCATATCTTAACAGGTTCCAGTATCCGCTGGTAACTGCCTGCTTCTCTTCGCTCTGTGCAACCTTCATGCCGCCTTTGATACCATGGTTGATACATGGAGCGTAAGCGATGATCAGGGACGGTCCCGGATAGCTTTCAGCTTCAACCATTGCCTTGATGCACTGGTTCATATCAGCACCCATGGAGATCTGTGCGACATATACATATCCGTAGCTCATTGCGATCTGTGCAAGGTCTTTCTTCTTCACTTCTTTACCGCCTGCAGCGAACTGTGCAGTTGCGCCTGTCGGTGTAGATTTCGAAGACTGTCCGCCGGTGTTGGAGTAAACCTCGGTATCGAATACCATGATGTTGATATCCTTGCCGCTTGCGATGACATGGTCAAGGCCACCGAATCCGATATCGTATGCCCATCCGTCACCACCGAAGATCCACTGGGATTTCTTGGACAGATATTCTTTCTGTTTCAGGATGTCTTTTGCAGGCTGTCCTTCTTTGCCTTCCAGAGCTGCGATAAACTTCTCGGTTGCCGGTCCGTTTAATGCGCCGTTGGAGAAGGTATCGATCCATTCTTTTGCAGCTGCAACAACTTCCGGATTGGTTCCGTTGTCAACGATATACTGTGCTTTTTCTTTTAATGCACCACGGATCGCATTGTTTGCAAGAACCATACCATATCCGAACTCAGCTGCGTCTTCGAAGAGGGAGTTGGACCATGCCGGACCATGTCCTTTCTTGTTGACCGTGTAAGGTGTGGACGGTGAGGAGTTACCCCAGATGGAGGAACAACCCGTCGCATTGGCA
>CAZOHB010000183.1:0-4985 GCA_964579345.1 uncultured Parasporobacterium sp. | reverse complement strand
AGTTTCGGGATGCCCGTCCTCTATTATGACCGCGGGTCCCGTGTAGCAATGGCCGAATTGGTTGTAAATTCGTAAACTCTGCCGATTCCGCCTGTTGCCATGATAAAGAAATGGCTGTGAACTGTTTCATATTTTCCGTCATGCAGAGTCAGTGCCTGTAGGATTCGATAGTCATTTTCGTGAATCGGGTGAAGATGTAGAGGTCGGAATTATCTGGACCTCAACGGATTTTACTCTTCCTCGTGCAATACTCGTGAATAGTTACGCCGCCACTGTAAGTCATCGGGCGAGGCAAGAAAGTCACTGAGTTTTCGGGAAGACGCCGAGCTGTTATCGATACGAGCCAGGAGACCTGCGCATAATAGGAATGACCGGCGAGGTTCTATCGTCATTCCGCTTTTATTTGAGATGTCAAAAACGGGCAGACATTGTTCTGCCTGTTTTTTTTACGTTTATGAACAAGAAGAAACTAATCACAATTGTATCGGTTCTGGTCGTTTTGATCGCATTGATCCTGCTTTCTTTAAGCGGGCTTAGGAATGCTGTGCCGGATAACCCGATCCAGATCCATGCAGGGGGGCTGATCGTGGATAATGTCCCGCAGATCCCTGCTGAAAACAACTCCAATTCCGGACAGGGAAGCGGAACCGATGAGACCAAAGAGGGCGATCAGAAGAAGGCGACCAATAAAGACAGCGACAGCGAAGAAGAAGGAGAAAACCTCGAAGAGCAGGAAGAAGACGAGGAAGATCCGGATACCGAGTCCGATGAAGAAAGCGACAACGAAGAAGGCGAGAACATCGATGGAGCCAAGGAAAGCGACGACGCGAGCGACAAAGAAGGCGACGGAAAAACAGCAGAAGAAACTCCGACACCGGGAGAGGAAACAAAAGATCCGCTGATCGTCACCGACCTGAAAAATCAGCATCTGACAACGAAGGATCTGAAAAACGATACGTTCGGATTCTATGCATATCTGATGAACAATGACGCAGATACCACACTGCAGGTAAAACTGCGGAATGCAGACACCTCACTCAAAGGTGTTTTTCTCGAAGGAAACGGAAAAAACTTTTCCACACCGCTGTCCAAGGCAAATGAGGGATACAATTTTATTACCCTGTACATGAAGAAAAACGGGGAAGTCCTATACAACATTACTTATACCATCCGCTATACCGAGGACAAAGCGGACGCGGAGCACCCGGAGCAGGGTGAGTATCCGCCGGTCATTAAAACCAATCTGGACGGCCGGACCAAGACCGTCAAAAACAGCAATTTCATTTTTACGGTTTCCGCGAAAACGTATAAAGGAAAACTCCTTCCTTCGGATCATCTTATTGTGAAGCTGGACGGAAAGCAGATCAAGACGGTGCCGACCGGAGGCGGAACGTATGAGTACGATCTGTTCTTTACCATGCCGGATGAAGGCGATGGGCCTGTTGAGCATACCGTATCCGTCCTTGCCTGGGACGATGAGGGCAACTCGAAGTACATCGAGCGCAAGGTGCTTTACGAATTTGCCAATGAAGGCGATGTGATCGGAACCGTAACTGTCAATGTGGACGTAACGACGATCGGCCTTGGCGTGATCGCAAGCGGCGCAACCTATGAGATCAAACAGGGCGAGCCGGCGTCCGTTGCCGTTGTTGCAGCACTCGAGGAATACGGCCTGACGGCAAACTATGAAGGAACGCCGAAAGCGGGATTCTATCTGAAGGGGATCAGCGGGGGATATATTGCAAACGGCGCAAGGATCCCGGAAAACCTGAAAGAAAAACTGACAGACGACGGCCTCAATATGACCGGTGAGAAGAGCAAGAACCGGATCTTCGAATACGATTATACAGAAGGCTCCGGATGGGTCTACACGATCAACGGAACGCTGGTTCCGGGTCGCGGAATCTCCGGTTATTACCTTGAAGACGGTGATGTCCTGACCCTTCGGTTCACGCTCGCTTATGGAAAGGATCTCGGAGGAACTTCCTCACGCGGACTGCTTACAAGTTATTGCGGCTCCTGGATCAACGGAACCTATATTGCGCATCATGATATGGGCGAAGCGGAGGTGACACAGGAGGCAACCTGTACCGAGGACGGAAAGAAAGAGACCCGCTGTAAAGTCCACGGATGTAAAGAATGCATCACAGAGACGATCCCGGCGACCGGTCATCAGTTCGAAGAGACAGAAAGAGTCGATGCGACCTATGACGCAGACGGATATATTTTATACACCTGCAGTAAATGCGGGGAGACGAAAAAAGAAGTGATTCCGAAGAAGACAAAACCGGAAGATCCGACGGAACCGTCTGAGGATCCGACCCAGCCTACCGAGGATCCAACCGAACCAACCGAGGATCCGACCGAACCGTCGGATGATCCGACGGAACCTGTGGAGAATCCAACGGAACCGACCGGATAGGCGATTAGAACTGTCTGCTGACAGCCGGGTTCCAAGTGGAGGATCCGGACGGGGTGAAACGTTTTGCACCACACATTTTATTACACAAGGGGATAATCATATGCAGCCAAAAAACATTCTTTTAAGACTAACCACGATTCTTCTGATCGCTTCCATGACAGCCGTCCTTCTTTGCGGATGCGGGGGAAAATCCGGAGGTGGTGCGAAAACCGAACTGGAGCGGCAGCTGGACGGCGTCTGTGAGTATCTGGATTCCGTACAGGAAGGCGTCTACCATCCGGGCCAGTCCTCGAGCGACTGGAGCGTTGTGATTTACAGCAAAACCGACCGGGAGTTTGATTACAAAGGATTCCTGAAGGACATGGAAACCTATGTCACAAATCAGTATAAGACCGAGGAAAAACTCGGAGAGTATAAAGCGACGGACTGGCACCATGCCATCCTCGCAATTCAAGCTGCAGGCGGAGATCCGGAGCATTTCGGAACGGATCCGGACGGCAACCCGATCAATCTGATCGCGGATGGAACCTATAACTGGTCCATGACCGACGAGCTCTCCTATCAGGGAAGCAATGCGCTGACGTATGCGCTGATCGTTTTGGACAGCGGAAATTACGAGATCCCGGAAGGCAGCAAGTACACCAGAGAAGGCATCCTGAATGAGTTGCTGGAATATCAGGATGAAGACGGGGCGTTCGCACTTGGAAAAGGCGAGCAGGGAAGTACGGATCTGACGGCGATCACCCTGCAGGGCCTGGCGCCTTACTATGAGAAAGATCCGAAAGTGCAGGAAGCAGTGGACCGCGCGCTGGATTATATGGCGGAGCAGCAGCAGGATTCCGGACTCTTCCTCGGACTCGAAGGCTACACGTCGGAGACGATCAGCCAGACAATCATGGCTCTTTGCAAACTTGGCAAGGATCCTTCTCAGGAGGAGCGTTTTACCAAGGTCGGTGGTACGCTGGTCGACGCGCTGATGCAGTTTAAGATGGACGACGGAAGTTTTGCGCACGAGCTGCCGGACGATACGTCAGTCACACAGGACAACCTGGTCTCTTCGATCCAGGCGGCGCAGGCGCTTGAGGCGTTGATCGAACTGGAAAAAAGCGTGCAGAAGTAAAAGTGTAACAACCGGAAAAAAACGCGCAGAAGTAAAAAGTGTATCAACTAACTGATAGACGAACGATTTCGGAAACATAAGAAAGGCGAGAGAAAAATGAACGAGCTGGTAAGCCGCATTCAGGAAGAAGTAGGAAAAGTAATCAAGGGTAAGGACGACGTGATCCTGAAGATTCTGATGGCGATCCTTGCAAGAGGCAATGTGCTGATGGAGGATGTGCCGGGTGTCGGAAAGACCACGATGGCGATGGCCTTTGCGCGGACGATGGGGCTTGATACCAAACGAATCCAGTTTACGCCGGATACGATGCCGTCCGATATTCTGGGCTTTACCGTTTACGACAAAAATACGGGAAAACTTTCCTACAAGCAGGGCGCGGTCATCACAAACCTTCTCCTTGCCGATGAAATCAACCGTACCTCGAGCAAGACGCAGTCAGCGCTGCTTGAGGCGATGGAGGAAAAAAAGATCACCGTCGAGGGCAAGACCTACAACCTGCCCGAGCCGTTTATCGTTCTTGCGACACAGAACCCGGTCGGTTCCGCCGGAACCGTTATGCTGCCGCTTTCACAGCTCGACCGTTTTATGATCAAGATCAATATGGGATATCCGGATCTGAAAAGCCAGGTGGACATCCTTTGCGACCGGCATAACAGCGATCCTCTGGATAGCGTCGTAGCGGCTGTTACCAAAGAAGAAGTAGTAAACCTGATCCGGGAAACGGATAACATCACGATGGACCGCGAGGTCTACGAATATGCGGCAAGACTGGCGGAAGGTACGCGAACCCATGAAATGGCGGACTATGGAATCAGTCCCCGTGGAACGCTTGCTCTTTGCAGAATGGCGAAGGCACATGCCTTTGCTGCAGGAAAAGAGTATGTCACACCGTTTGATGTGCAGGACGTCTTTAAAGATGTTTGCGCGCACCGAATGATCTTAAGTTCCAGGGCACGTCTGAATGAATATACCGCAGAGCAGGTGCTCGACGAGATCCTTCACACGGTGGAGGCTCCGGCTGCGAAAGAAATTAAATCGGTAAAGGATATGCGGTAATGTGGATCCTGATTCTGACTGCAGCGGCTGTCTGCATCGTGATCATCATCGTGAATATACTGAGTTTCCGCAAAACATCCTTTGCAGTGGAAAGCACAGGAGGCGTTCAGGCAAGAGAGAACGCTTCGTGTTCTGTCCGCGTAAAAAATGACAGCATCCTTCCGATCATCTACCGGCGGCTGCTGGTTCTGGTTGAAAATACCTATACCGGTGAGGTGCAGAAAAAACACATCCGGGTACATGCACTTGCAAAGTCGGAATCGGAGATCCGGATTGGAATCGCGTTAGCGCATTGCGGAAAGATCCGCTGCACCGTTCGCGGAGGCGTGGGCAAAAAGAAAGAAGCTTTCTGCAATTTTACGATCCTGCCGGAACTGTTTTCGACGC
>CAZOHB010000182.1:0-5008 GCA_964579345.1 uncultured Parasporobacterium sp. | reverse complement strand
GAGTTAACCGGTTAAAAGAGATGGTCAGCGTTGATCTCGATAACGCAGAAGAACGACTTTATCTGATTCTTTCGTATTTCGTGCAAGAATAGCAAGTTTTTTCACGATTATTAAAATAATAGCATAATGTCCACGATAATCGTCCCTGGACAGTTTGGTGTCCAGGCATATCCCATCCTGGAAACCCTGAGTATAAAAAAGACTATCCATCTGCTTCTAGATAAACGGTCTGTTCTAATCAGATCTTTCTGTCTGTCCTACCTATGACATCCTCTCGTTACATGACACCTGAGGTCCGCCTATCTGTTTCCAGCCTTAATTATAAGCCAGTTCTTTTAGCGACTCACTCTTCACGGTTTTCAATTATACCCTTTTTCAAGGACGGATGAGTTTATCCCCTGGTCTTTTCTTCTTTCCTGCGGTCAAATGATATTGTTTTTCTTTGCTAAATGAAAGAGCAGCCTCTTTGAATTTTTCTACATTCTTATTATCTGTGTTATTTGGATAAACCAAAATAAAACCATATTTTTCGGTACAATTGGCCAGTTCGATATCCCGATACCGGAATTCCTCATCAGTCTTGAACACATCGTCCATGATCGTCAGTCCTTTTCCTTTCGCTAGTTCCAGGTTTGCAGTCTGGGGATTTGGCACTTCAATACGATTATGTGGCTGAAAACCATATTCCCTGCAAATTGAGAGTGTCTTGTTCAGGTAATTATTATCGATGCTTTTAGGAATGATAAAGGACTGGTCCTTCAGATCTTCGACAGTGATTTTTTTCTTTTTATACAAGGGATGTTTTTCCGGAATAATAATGACCGGGTTCGAAGAAAAAAGATCAATGCAGGTCATTTTCGCATTTTCAAACAGTTCCCGGTCAACATTTACAAAAAATCCCACGTCATATTTTCCTGCAAGCATTCCGTCTATTCCTTCCAATAAATTTGTGCGTTCAATATTCAGATGTACATTTGGGTGTCGGGATTCAAAAATGCTGATGATAGGAAGCAGATAAGAAGAAGCATAGGAGGAGTTGTTATCCACAATAGAAAGTTGATTTAACTGACCTCCCTGAACAACAATTGCTTTGTTATAAGCGTCTTCCATTCTTTCCAGACTTTTCGACCAGTTCTCATAGAGAATAGAGCCGGCCGGAGTCAGTCGGACCCTCTGCTTTGATCGGATAAACAAAATCAAACCCAGAGTTGTTTCCATTGCGCTTATATTTCGGCTAACGGTAGGCTGAGTCATATGCAACTCGGAAGCAACCTTTGAAAAGTTTTCATATTCCGCAGCTTTTAAAAAAACAAAGATTTGCTGCATCGTAATATCAATCATCTTTGACTGAAACATTGCAGTCCCTCCTTTTCCGAGATCATACATTGTACGTATGAACCATGCATAATTATAAATATCTAATTAAATAATTGCAAGATATAATCCGATTACGAGGATAGTATTTAAAAAAGGAGGTGTAAAGAATGCAAGATTTTCAGAAATTAGCTGACGCTGTCGGGGATCTGGATGAAGACTTGATGGTTGAACTTCTTGAGCAACTGATGGAAGAAAACCCTTCTGATGCATCGGAGGCCTTAGCCGCTTGCCAGCGGGGAATGGATATCGTCGGAGAATTATTTGAAACGAAAGAATATTTCATCAGCGATTTGATTTTTGCAGGAGACTTGATGTCTGAAGCGGTTGAGATTCTTAAACCGGAGTTGTCAAAAAGTTCGGCCAATGCAACCGGGAAAATGCTGCTCTGCACAGTAGAAGGTGACCTGCACGACATTGGTAAAAATATTGTCAGGTCAATGCTTGAAGCAAGTGGATTTGAAGTGATTGATCTGGGAATAGATACACATTGTGACAAGATTCTCGAAACCATTAAAGAACAGGATATTCATATTGTAGGTCTTTCAGGCGTATTAACACTGGCGATTGATGCAATGAAAAAAACAGTTGATGCGATCCGGGATTCACATCTCGATGTAAAAGTGATTATAGGGGGCAATCCTGTAAGTGACTCTGTCTGTAAATATGTCGGTGCAGATGCGTGGGCAATCAACCCGCAGGATACCGTAAATATTTGCACAGCATGGGCCAAGGCTGAGGAGGTGTAAAAATGGATACAGCAAAGCAATATGACGAAAAAGTCAGTAGAATCATGACATCTGCCAATATGGGATCACCGGACAGAATGCCTGTGATCACGTTAGCACAGACCTGGTCCATGGATTACGCAGGAACGAATGCGGCAGATACGTTTACCAGCGTTGACAGGGAATTTGAAGTTTATGCGAAATTCCTGAAAGAATCTGATTTTGACGGAACACTGCAGTTTGGCAATATCCGCCCGATAAAGTTATATGAATCTTTGGGATACAGTCCGTTTTTCTTTTCCCCCGATGGTGTGACCATTCAGCATCAGGACAACTGTATTTTACCAACGGAAGAAATTAAAGAATATATTGCAGATCCAATCAAATATTTAAGAAACAAAGCACTCTACCGGAGATTCCCTGCATTGCAGAAGGATTTTCCGGATGATCTTTCAGCTTTGGGTAATGCGTTGCAGGAGATGTTTAAGCATCAGCAAAAACTGCAGAGCATGGATACCTATCTGCGGGAGCACGTGGGAACACCAAAGGTCACCGGAGATCTTTTTGAACCGGCACTTGACCGATATATTTGCTATCGAAGTTTTGCAGAGGGAATGAAAGATCTTCGCAAACGCCCCGAATTGGTACTGGAAGCGCTGGAAGCTACTTATCCGATGCTTGCGCCGCCTCCGATGCCTATGCAGCAATTCCCATTTGCATTTTCGCCTATTGTAACAGTCACTTATCTGAGCCGTAAAAATTTTGAAAAATTCTTCTGGCCGACTGCAAAAAGATTGTTTGATACGCTGATTGGTCTTGGCGCAAAGGTCTGTATTGCAATGGAAGGTACCTGGGAGCATGTCTACGACTTTCTACTCGAGTTCCCAAAGGGATCAATTGTTGCCTTTGTAGAAGGAGACGACATGATCAAGACCAAAAAGATTATCGGCGACAAAGTATGTATTATCGGAGGTATGGATGATCAGCTTCTTTCAAATGGCACAAAGCAGCAGTGCATTGATTATACAAAGAATGTGATCGACGGATGCGGGACAGAGGGCGTCATGATTACTCATGGCAAGTGCTTGCTGTCTCCGGGACAGATCAATGTAGATAATTATAGGGCTGTAGTAGATTTCGTACACGAATACACATCGTAGAGGAGGAAATCATGGAAGGTGAAAAAGATATTAATAAACTGTTCGAAATGCTGAAAGAAGAAATGCCGGTTCCAGACGACCTGAAAGACGTGATTCTGATGGTATTCACATATATTCTTTCAATGTAAAAACGAAAACATGGAGCAAAAAAATGATCATCATTGGAGAAAAACTGAACGGAGCTATTCCGTCTGTCAAAGAAGCAATTGAAAACAGGGACAGCGAGCTGATCAGGAAAAGGGCTGTGTCTCAAGATCTAGCCGGAGCAGACTTTATAGACTGCGCTCCGAGCACTGTTCCAGAAAAAGAATATGAAACGATGTGCTGGATGCTGAAGGAAATACAGGATGTGACGGAGAAACCAATCTGTATTGATAGTCCGAACGCACGGCTTTTGGCGCGTATTCTGGAAGAGAATCTTATGAAAAGACCCGGAATGATTAATTCGGTAAATGAGGAAAGTGATAAATGTGAAATTTTGTTTCCGATAGTAGCCGGAACGGACTGGCACGTGGTTGGAATGACCTGTGATAAGGACGGGATTCCGTTGGATGCAGCAAAAAAAATCGATATTGCTAAACGGATCATTGATAAGGCACAGAAATATGGAGTTGCATTGAGTCAGCTTCATATTGATCCTTGTGTCATGGCGCTTTCTACACTTCATGATGCAATGGCCTGCTTTGAAGCGTGTATTCACGGAATTCACGAATACGCACCGGAAGTTAAAGTAACAGGCGCTATTTCAAACATTTCTTATGCGATGCCGGCCCGGAAATACGTGAACAGCAACTGTATGGCATTGGCGATGCATGCAGGTCTTGACTCGGCAATCGTTGATCCTCTGGATGTAGATCTTATGAGTACGGTTTATGCATGCGAAGCTCTTCTTATGCATGACAAATCAGGACGCAAATATAACCGAGCTTACCGGGCAGGGAAACTTGGAGTGAAAAAACAATAAAGGTTCAATAAAAAAATAGGAGGTATTGTAATGGAAAACAAAGTAAAAAAAGCATCTTGGCTTAAGCCGAAACAGCTTTGGATTGTTATTTATGCCGGAATACTGTTCTTTGGAGCAACTATTTTGGTTGCAGGAATGACAAATACTGCGTTTCCGATTTTTGGACAATTAAGAAACTGGGATTATTCAGTTTTGGTAATGTTGTCCGGCGTTGCGATGTTTGTGTCTGCGGCAACCGGTATACTGTTTGGCCAGCTGGCATTGAAGATTGGGTTTAAAAAAGTAATGATTGGCGGGCTTATCGGAATGGCGATCGTTTCTGTTGTTATGGGTCTGACAACATCGATGGGCCTGTTTATTGTTGCGATTTTCTGCGCTAATATTTTTGCAACTGCTTTTCAGAACGTTGGTGTTTCTTCGCTAGTCAATACATGGTTTCCAAGAACAAAAGGAATCGTGCTTGGCTGGGCAACCATGGGCATTATTCTTTCCGATATTCTATGGTCTCCAAATATCCCGAAACCGATGCTTTCTATCGGACCGGAGAAAACATTCACTATCGTTGGTGCATGTTATCTAGTAATTGCAATCGTTGGTATCATTTTTGTTAAAAGTACTCCGGAACAGGCGAATACTTATCCGGACGGAGATCCGACAGGTATTGAAGATTTGCAGGCAAACCTGAAAGCTCTTCAGGAATATAAGAGCCCCTGGACGATCGGGAAGCTGTTAAAAACCAGCCGCACTTGGCAGATCATTTTCGGATGGGGACTTCTTTGGAT
>CAZOHB010000181.1:0-5027 GCA_964579345.1 uncultured Parasporobacterium sp. | reverse complement strand
CCTCTGGTACGAAATGACCACCCGCCGGCCTCAGGCTGCTGCTGTTTCTGACCGGGATCTATATGATGGTGGACACCAACCGGGTCTATGAAAGCGTTGCCCCGGAAACCTTTGAAGAGCAGAAACCGGAAGTGATCTCGGAAGGTGAACTGAAAAAGATTTCCGGAGATACGGTTGCCTGGATCTCCATTGATGATACGACGATCGATTATCCGGTCCTGCAGGGCAGGGATAACATGGAGTATCTGAGCAAGGACGCGGAAGGGAATTATTCCGTTGCGGGCAGTATCTTTCTGGATTGTGAAAACAGCGCAGACTTTTCGGATCCTTATAACATCCTGTACGGGCATCACATGGCGCAGGGGCTGATGTTCGGAGCGTTGGACGCTTTTGCGGAAAAGAAGTATTTTGAGCAGCACCGGACGGGAACCCTTTCTACGGGAACGCAGACGATCACTTTGCGCATCGTCGCGTTCCTGGAAGTTCCTGCCGGCTGTGAGGAGATCTTCCGGGCAGACCGCCTGTTCGACCGGGAAGCATTTTTTGCAGAGCAGGCGATCTTTTATCATCCGGAAGAGATGACCGGAAGGCTGATCGCGCTGACGACCTGCAAGGAGCCTTCTGTTACGGAACGAACCGTCCTGATTGCTGCAATGGAAGGATAGATAATCAGATAGTAAGGGTGAGTATATGAAAAGAAAAGGAAAACGGAAAAAAAGATTTTTCGGATTCGGGATGGCGCTTCTTTTGTTCCTCCTTCCGGTCTCTTCTCTTGTTTTCGGTCAGGAAGGAGGGGAGGGACAGTCTCCTGACTTTTCCTCAGGCAGACTCCTTGTGGCTGTGGAAAACGAAGATCAGATAAAGCATGAAGAAGCGATCCTGGATTCCTATCAGAATATGTATCTGCTGCAGTTCGAAGAAGAAGCGGATGCAGAGAAGGCATACAGATATTATGAGAAACATGCGGAGCTTGCCGCGGTTGACCGGTCAGTCAGCACCGGAACGGAAGGAGAGATACTGCTTGCATCCGAGCCGGAGGATGCGGAGGAAGATCCGGAAGCAGCTGCTGATGAAACACAGCAGGAGGAGTCCGCTTCGGAAGAGCTGGAAACCGGGCAGATGAGCGAAGAAGAGAATCCGTTCGCACAGCTCGAAGCTTCCCTTGAGGAGACGAATGCGGCGCTTTCGGAAGAGCAGCAGGTGTATGACATCGCGTTGATCGATACGGGCTGTGACCGGGCGGCAGAGGCTGTCTCGCTGATTGGAGATGAGGCAGGAGATGACAATGGGCATGGAAACCGGATGGCGGAATGCATGTATGCACAGAATCCGGATGCAAAGATCCTGTCGATCAAAGCGCTCGACAGTACCGGCTGCGGGTCTGTCTCTGCCGTTTATGCGGCAATCGAATATGCGATCGCGCAGAAGGTAAGGATCATTAACCTTTCCGTATCCTGCAGGGCAGAGCAGGAAAACGGGGTCATCGCGCGGGCGGTCGATGAGGCAAAGGAAAAAGGGATCCTGGTCGTCGGCGCTGCAGGAAATGAGGGAGAAGATGCCGCTGATTACGTGCCGGGTAATATTGCCCAGGCGCTGATCATCGGTGCAGCAGATGCGGAAGGGGCGCGCCTGGAAACATCCAATTATGGACAGACGGTGGACTTCAACGTTTTTGCAGACAACACCTCGGAAGCGGCGGCTTCTTTCAGCGGATGGCTCTCCCTGCATTCCCCGGCGGAAATACCCGGGATCTTAAATCAGGGATTTTTATTTGCGACAGATTATGAAGGAGGAGATGAACAGCCGCTGCCGGAAGAGGCGGAGAAGAAAGCGCCGTTTCCTGCGGTCTATCACATGGTCAGGGACGGTTTTGCAACAGCTGCAACCAAAACCTTTTATTCGGTCGAAAATCTCGGAGACGGAGATATTCTGTACTACTACGAAGACAGACAGCATCCGGCATACTGTATTGATCACGGAAAAAAGAATCCGGACGGTACGAAGTATTCGTCTACGTCAGAGACAAATAACCGGCTGGGGTATGTGATGTTTCACGGCTATCCGAATACGAAATGGGGATACTCGATCAATGAGGCCCAGTTTCTGACACAGGCTGCCGTATTCCGCCTGACGGGTGTTCCTTTTTATAAGCTGTCCGACGGGATCCATTCTCCGTATTGGCTCTGGAATCATTTCTGGGGCGACGGAAAGTTTGAAGACGGAACAACGCCGCCGGAGAAAAAGGGGCATTTTCAAAAAGCGATCGATCTGTATAATGACGCGAAAGACAATGCGACATCCGCATACGGCCAGTATGTTACCTATTGGAAGACTTCCAACAGTACGTACCAGAGAATGATCACGTATTCCGGTGTCAAGCAGGGGAAACTGACACTGATCAAATCCTCCGCAGACCCGGCGCTGACAGCCGGAAACAGCCGCTATTCCCTGAAAGGTGCAAAGTATACCGTGTATTCCAATAAGGGCTGTACGGAGGAGGTCGGTGTTCTGACAACGAAAGCGGACGGAACGACCAATACCCTGACGCTACATCCGGGAACCTATTACATCAAGGAAACCGAAGCGTCCAAAGGATATAAAGTGACAGCCGGAAAGATCACGAAAGTCGTCAAAAGCGATGCGACCGCGACCGTCAAAGATGCGGAAGTGCCGGTGCCTTATCCGGTTTCAGTCTCAGTTGCGAAAAAGGTGACGGGAGAGATGGGAGACCGGCATAAAGCGTTCGGGTTTGAACTGCAGCTTTCAGGAAGCAGTCTGAGCGGTGCGAAGATCACATTTGAAAAGGGAGACGAAAGCGGAGAAGTTTCACTGAAAGATGGTACGTATGCGTTTTCGCTGGCAGACGGAGAGGAGATCATCTTCCGGAACATTCCTGCAGGCGTTAGTTATGCCGTTGCAGAGACGGACGCAAATATGGACGGATATGTGACGAAGGTGGAAGGTGAGACGGAAGGCTCCCTGAAAAATGATACCGAAATCGTTTTTACCAATGACAGGGACGGGCTGGTTCCGACCGGAATACACCTGTCTTTGCGACAGGGTCTGGTCCTTTCTTCGCCGGCGGCTGCAGTGATCGCCATTTTACTGCTTCGCAGAAGAAAAGGAAAAGTAAAGTGATTCTATTGACAAATTTTATAAAATAGAAATATAATGCGTTGTGCTTAAGGCAATGGTGTCTTCGAGACAGTGTCTCTCCGGCCCATTGCCTTTCTGAATTACAGGCCGGCAAGAACAGATGGGGAAAATATTCATGGAAAAAGTAACAGATATTTTCGGTAGTATGGTTTTTGATGACCTTACGATGAAGGCAAGTCTTTCCGCGGAGACCTACAACAAGCTGAAAAAGACGATCGATGAAGGCGCACCGCTGGATCTGTCTGTAGCGAATGCTGTCGCGGAGGCGATGAAAGACTGGGCCATTGAAAAAGGAGCAACGCATTTCACACACTGGTTTCAGCCTCTGACAGGTGTAACGGCGGAAAAGCATGACAGCTTTATCACGCCGGCTTCCGACGGGCGTGTGGTGATGGAGTTCTCCGGAAAAGAACTGATCAAAGGCGAGTCCGATGCATCTTCGTTCCCGTCAGGAGGAATCCGCGCAACGTTTGAAGCGCGCGGATATACTGCCTGGGATCCGACATCTTATGCGTTTGTCTTGGGATCGACGCTTTATATTCCGACGGCGTTTGCTTCTTATGGAGGTGAGGCGCTGGATAAAAAGACGCCGCTTTTAAGATCGATGGAGGTCTTAAGCAAACAGGCGATGCGAATCCTGAAACTCTTTGGGAACACGGATGCGAAAACCGTCCGTACCTCCGTCGGAGCGGAACAGGAATATTTCCTGGTCGACCGTGAGCTTTACGGAAAACGCAAAGATCTTGTATTTACCGGCAGAACCCTGTTTGGCGCGATGCCGCCAAAGGGACAGGAAATGGATGATCACTATTTCGGAGTGATCAATTCCCGTGTCGCAGCTTTCATGGAAGAGCTGGATCACGAACTCTGGAAGCTGGGAATCTTTTCCAAAACAAAACATAACGAGGTTGCGCCGGGGCAGCATGAGCTCGCACCTGTCTATACCTCAACCAATATTGCGACGGATCACAATCAGCTGATGATGAATGTGATGCAGAAAGTGGCGGAACGTCATGATCTGGTCTGCCTGCTTCATGAAAAACCGTATGATGGCGTTAACGGAAGCGGAAAACATAACAACTGGTCGATCAGTACGGACACAGGAGTCAACCTTCTTTCACCGGGCGATACGCCGTATGAAAATGCACAGTTCCTGCTGTTCCTTTGCGCGGTGATCAAAGCGGTGGATGATTATCAGGATCTGCTCCGGATCGCCGTTGCAACCGCGGGCAATGACTGCAGACTCGGTGCGAATGAAGCACCGCCGGCTGTCGTCTCGATGTTCCTCGGAGATGAACTGACCGCCATCATGGATGCGATCATTGACGAAAAACCGTACAATGCGGCTGAGACCCAGATCATGAAGCTCGGGGTCGATGTTCTGCCGAAGTTCCCGAAAGATAATACCGACCGGAACCGTACGTCTCCGTTTGCCTATACCGGCAATAAATTTGAGTTCCGTATGCTCGGATCTTCCAACAGCATCGCCTGCACGAATATCATGCTGAATGCAGCGGTTGCAGAGTCTCTGCGTATTTATGCGGATCGTCTGGAAGAAGCCGAGAATTTTGAAGATGCCCTCCACAACCTGATCCGGAAAACCTTCAAAGATCACAGAAGGATCATCTTCAACGGCAACGGATACGACGACGAATGGATCAAAGAAGCGGAAAAGAGAGGTCTGCTGAACTATCCGACCACACCGGATGCAATGCCGCATCTGCTGGATGAGAAAAACGTAAAGATGCTGACAAATCTGGGCGTTTATTCCAGAGTCGAGCTGGAGAGCCGCTGCGAGATCCTGCTCGAGAGCTATTGCAAGACCGTGCTGATCGAAGCAAGAACGATGACAGATATGACGGACAAACAGA
>CAZOHB010000180.1:0-5204 GCA_964579345.1 uncultured Parasporobacterium sp. | reverse complement strand
TCCTATTGGAGCTGGGACACTTAATGCTTGCAAATCTGAGGTCAAGAAGGGGAAACGGTACATCGACTTGTTCATCGACTTGTTTCCTTCATCTGTAACTAGAAAGGCCAGCTCGTTTTGCTCGGAAAGCAAAAATGCTTCTCCCTTGTCAACGTCATAGACGTTTTCCGGATAAGCATCCAGCTCTGCCGGCGCCTTCTTTTCCAGATCAAATAAATCTTTTCCTGCTGATATGTTTGTATCCGGTTTTGCAGCATCTGCAGCAGATACCTTATATGCACTGATCGCTCCAAGACCAAATACCAGAGCCAGTGCCAGTACAAAACAGAGTATCCTGTTCCCAATTGTAGCTCTTTGGTTTCTCATTTTTGACACCTCTCATTTCCATCTCTTGCTGTAGATATCTTTCCATAATCATGATATCTCAAAAACCACAGAACGAAAAAAACCTTACAGAATTGTAAGGCTTTTCGGGTATCTCATTTTGTATTGTTCTTTATTGACCGAGCGGGATCGCCATAACGATCACTGTGCCGGTCGTATCGCTCTTTTCGATCCGGATCCTGCCGCCATGCCTTTCCGCTATCTCCCTGCAAAGGCTCAGGCCGATCCCTCGTCTTCCATCTTTTGTAAAGCCCTTATCAAAGGCATGCTGCCTGGTTTCCTCATCCATACCGCTGCCGGTATCGGCCACAGAGATCAGGACTTCTGAGCCTTCCTGTCTGGCAGACAGCGTAATAACTCCCCGCCGTGTGTGTCTTCCGGCATTGATGATCATATTGTAAAGCGCCTGCAGCATGCTGTCACGGAGGCAGAAAAGATTCAGGTCCTCCGGGCAGTTGGTCACAATACGGTTTTCATTCTTTTCAAGGATCGGAATACAGAAATCGCGGGCATCCGCAAACAATTCCCTGATATTCACCGACTCCGCCTGACCGCTTACGATCGATGCTCTTGCGCCTTCCTCGGATTTCTCCACGATACGGCCGAGCCTTAAGGCTTCCTGTTTCACCAGCTGCAGATTGCGGATCATCTCCTCATCTGGATTTTCTTCTGCTTCCAGCTGTCTCGCGGAAAGATCTGCATATCCGGCAATGACCGTCAGCGGGGTGCGCATCTCATGATTCATAATGGCCATGAAGTTTTCCTGCATTTCCTGATTCTGTTCCATGGTTGCATTCATCTGGCGCAGCTGTTCTGCATTCTGACTCGATTTCACATATGCCTGACGGACTTCCGAGTATTCCATCGCCAAAGCGACTGTAATGACGAGTTCAAAGACCATCAATCCGATCTCCATCTGATTCGTATGCACCGGTCCGATATTCAGGATCACAAACACCGCCATAACTGCAAAAACCGCAGCCCCTCCCAACATATAAATCTTCGAGGTTTCCAGTTCTTTACGAGCCTTCAGTGCCCGGATAAGGATCACCAGGCAGTAGAACACACCATATACGGAAAATGCGACAGCGAGTTCAACGGACCATCTTGTATAAATGTTAATTGGAACGAAGATATATAGCAAAGAAAAGGCGCCGATCAGGATATAACCGAGTGTATCGGCCCATTTCAGGAAATTTCTGCCAAAGCAATCCCGCATAAACAGCATCAGGAATAATACCGTCAGAAGCAATGAGTAGGATTCAAGCAGATAGCTTGCTACTCCATTCAGGTTTGGCAATAAGACCATGATCAGCTTTGGGTCGCGGGTCGCAATGTGGATCACGCTGGCAAAGGAAGCAAGCGAAAACCAGAGAAAACGCCTGCGTTCCGGCATGCCGACAAACAACCCCAGGTTCACAAGACCGAAGGAAAACAGAATTGCCAGTGTAACCGCAACACGGAAAAAGAGCGACTGCACCTGTCTGGTAATGACGTCCTGGGTGTCCAGATAAAAACGCACGGCATTCCACTTCGCGTGCATAAAGTTGCAGCGCTGCATGACAATCTCGTTTTCTTCCGCAGCGGTAAAATAGACGACCACAGGACCGGTCTGATAAACGGCGTCTTCCGCGTTATCCGAAACGGTTCCCAGTGAAGCGACCAGCTCACCATCGATCCACAGATTCGATGCATAGGTAAGCTGTTCGGTATAAAGGCCGTACGTCACGCCCGGAGTCAGGTGCAGCTTGATCACGTTGGTGCGCACCCGGGAAAACTCTTTATCATTGTAGCTGTAATCCCAGCCGACATGGCCTTCGGCCTGCTGCTCCGGCGTCAGACGGTGCAGTTCCTCCGGCGTGTACAGGACGTTGTCATAGGTCACAAAATCAAGCTCTGAAAGGACATTTCCTTCCGGGCGTTCCAGGGATCTCGTTATGAGAACGATCAAGCCGAAGGCGATCAGTAAATAGATCAGCATCCTGAGATGTTTTTTCATCTGTCCTGCCTCCTGCCCTGTGAGGTGATCACCAGTTCATACCCTTCATGATCGGAATCAATATAAAAGAGATCTTCAAAGCTCTCTATCTTCTTTTTTAATCTTGAAACGGTTGTCCAGAGGACCGATCCTCCGTTTTCGTTCTCATAGCCCCAGATCGATCGGTAAAGTTCTTCTTTCGATACCGGTGTGCCTCTGTGCTGCGCAAGAAAAAGCAGAATGCCAAATTCCTTTGAGGAAAGATTCAGATCGCGGTCTCCAACCGTAGCCTGTACTCTTACAATGTCAAACAGGATGGGCCCGATAATATAGGTCTGGTTTTCCGGAAGAACTTTTGAGGATCGTCGAAGAAGCGCCTTGACACGGGTTCCGAAGACATTCAGATCATACGGCTTGGTCAGATAATCATCACCGCCGCTTTCAAGACCCTCGATAATATCTTTTTCCGTAACCTTAGCGGTAAGGAAAAGGATCGGAATGCTCCGGTACTTGCGAATGGATCTGCAAAGTGAGATGCCGTCTCCGTCAGGAAGCATAATATCAAGCACAACAAGATCCGGCTGACCGGCTCGAAGCAAGGTCTCCGCCTGCTTTGCGGAGTACGCCTTCTCCACTTGGTACCCCATAGCTGTCAGGTACCGTGCGTTAATATCCATGATATGCTCATTATCTTCTACTAAAAGTATCTTTTCCATCGTTCAGCATCCTCAGCCCGTTCTAACCGGGTACAAGCCAATTATATATACAAAGTGCCGTGCTTTGATGAAACCTTACAGAACTGTGAGTAGTAGCGCTTTTCTTGATTCTACCGAAACATTGAAAAAAACTCAATGTGCTGAACCAATTTCAGGAATAGATTGTCCTGAAAAAAAACAGTAATCAATGCTTTAAAATGGTAAAATATTTTTATTAGAGAGTCAGTAACCTATCCCCATGATTCCCCTTGAATCTGATTCACAAAAGAAAAACACGCGGTCCATTTAAAGGAGGTAGTTATGAAAAAGTTACGAATAGCCTTAGTTCCGCTTATTATTCTTTCACTCGTGCTATCCATTCTGATCCTGCCGGCGGGTGCTCAGGAAGAAACGTCCCGGAAGCAGTCGTTCGTCTTTATCCCATCGATCAACAGCTACGACATCAACCGTCTGCTGGATACGGACTTCAGCAATCAGCCTTGGATCAATCTGGGAAAACGCGGTGCGGCTGAAGCTGCCCTCTTAAAGGAGGCTGATCAGGCCGGCATCCAGCTGAGCAATCTGAAAGCAAACGCGAATGATTCCTTCTTTGTATACGGTGATTCCTGTACCGTGAAATACGAAGACGGATCCTCCAAAGTGTTTCAGTTCGACGGAACGCTTACGCCGGACACCGCACGTTTTGTGGCGGAGGATGGCACGGAGATAAAACTCGAAGCAGCGAGTGCTCTTGCTCTGGAAATTGAAAAGACAACAGATCTGAAGATCAGCTATCTTGCAGGTATTCTCGGCAGCAATGAGATTTTGATCACCTGCGAGGATCTGACCGGTAAATGCAATATCAAGGTTAGCGAGGATGAGGATCACGACTGTACGAACTCACTGTCGCATATTGCTGCCTGTGATGCCACCTGTGAAAAATGCGGCTTTGTCATCCCGATCGAGCGCTGCTCTCTCTGCGGAAAATATTATGAGAACGAAACGCAGGCGAAGAACAAACTTCCGGTTAACTTTGACATGGTCCGGATTCCGCCGCTCGGACATGATTTCGAAACCGTTGAGATCATCCGGGACGTAACCGAAGAGGCGGCCGGTCTGAAACTTGATAAATGCAGCCGCTGTGGACTTGAGGAAGAACACGTCATTCCTCGTGACCTTGTAAATATTACCGCGCAGCCGGAAGATGTTGCGGCGACTTATCCGGAAGGCGTCTCCTTCCATGTTGCAGTGGATCATCCGGAAAACGTTGCTTCCTACCGCTGGGAGCTGCGCGTGGAGGATGAGGCCGGGATCAAGGATGCGATCTACCAGCTCGATGGAATCAGCGCGAAGACCGACACACTCGTCATTCCTTCCACCGAACGGGACATCCACCCCTGGTATTTTAAATGCTATATCACGGATATCGACGGCACTGTTCAGGAAACAGAAGAAGCTGTTCTTACGATCGCTAATTCCGAGGAACACAAGCCGGTTCTCTATATCGGCGAATTTGCCATTGAACCGGGTGAATCGCTCGATCTTGCGGATACGCTTTACGGCAGCGGACTTGTAAAATATGCGGAAGATTCTGCCAATGTCACGCTGGAAAGCGTACACTTTGATAATCAGAAAAATTACTTTGACGCTACGCTTGCTGCGGCGACCGGTATCATGCTGGACAGCGGCGCGGATAACGCACACCCGGACCTTAACCTGACCGAATATTATATCCATTTTAACGGACAATGTGTCCTTGATAACCGCTATTTTGACCCGTCCGAAAACCTTGCGGGAGTTACGGTCAATGCCCACTTTGGCTGCTCGGATTTTGCCAACAAACCGGTTTTGATCCTGGACGGTGACAGTCTGATCGATCTTTCCGGCGGAACCTATACCGTCTATACCGACGGCGATCTGGAAATTGCAGGCGATCTGAAAACAAAACCGAACGCCGGCCGTTACTGTGACGGCATCCGCGGCCATTCCATCCTGATTGATGAAGGCGTAAAAGCAGAGATCAATTCCTGTGGAAGCGGCATTGTCGCTCAGGGCGGAGATATCCGGATCTTTAAAGGCGCCGAAGTCACGCTTTTGGAAAACTCAGCAGTGGCCACAGGACTGGAAAAAGTCAGTTTTCATTCCAA
>CAZOHB010000179.1:0-5276 GCA_964579345.1 uncultured Parasporobacterium sp. | reverse complement strand
GTCAATAACTCAGTACGGTCTAGCACAGTAGATATATTCAAAAATACAGGTGCTTATCTTTTGTGTGACACAGAAATCGGTCCTGCTTTCTACCAGGATCCTGGAGCCGGAGGATTCCTTTCTGAAAACCAGAATCTCACCAGGCCTGACATCCCGGACCAGCTCTGCGCCGACAGCGGTCAGCGCGCAGGTCTCGGATGCGACGACATAAACGCCGTCCGGCATTCTGCCAAAAACAAGCGGACGGAATCCTTTCGGGTCCCGCGCGCAGATCATTTTCTGAGGGGAGAGCAGAACCAGGGAATAGGCGCCTTCGATCCGCGCCATAGCCTTTCGGATCGCTTCTTCAATGGATGCAGAGGAGAGCCGTTCTTTGGTGACAATGTAGCAGATCGTTTCGGTATCGCTTGTCGTATGGAAGATCGCTCCGGAGAGTTCCAGCTCATCCCGCAGCTCTCTGGCGTTCGTCAGATTTCCGTTATGGGCAAGCGCCATTCGTCCCTTCTGGTGGTTCACCTCCAGCGGCTGACAGTTTGCTCTGTTTGATGCGCCGGTGGTTCCGTATCTGACATGCCCGACCGCCATCGTTCCTTTTGAAAAACGGGCCAGAGTTTCTTTTGTGAAAACCTGGCTTACAAGCCCGAGATCTTTATGGGATTCAAACAGCCCGTCATTACAGACAACGATGCCGCAGCTTTCCTGACCTCTGTGCTGAAGCGCATAAAGTCCGTAATAAGTGATCCCGGAAACATCGCAGGGTTCCGGAGAAATAATTCCAAATACGCCACATTCTTCGTGAAGATTCATAACACACCACATTTCCGTTTAGAAAAATAACCAGAGAAGCAGATTGAACCGAAAGAACCGTCCCCGGGGTCAAATGCCGCTGTTTCCGTAGTTTGAAAGGACTCTTGCGGACGGGTCGTCCACATTGCAGCCTTCCCATGTTTTATTCGGCATCCAGAAATCAACGATCATTTCCGCCTGACCCGGATAGTATTTTTCAAAAATATCACGGTAGAGCAGGGATTCTTTTGTAAACGGTCTGGCGTGATCATATCTCTGCCGGCCGCATTCAAACTCACTGTCCGTATAGATGGTCTCTGCATAATCTTTCAGATAATCCACCATTGAATGGCCTACAGCATCAGAAAAAGCAGC
Organism: uncultured Parasporobacterium sp.; assembly: GCA_964579345.1. Taxonomy (GTDB): domain Bacteria; phylum Bacillota; class Clostridia; order Lachnospirales; family Lachnospiraceae; genus RGIG5612. Next base: position 4,115 of record CAZOHB010000179.1, on the reverse strand, counting down.
TTTTTCTCTCATCAGGATCTCTTCCGGCAGCAGGTGATCATCTTTAAACGCTCGCCGCAGCAGATACTTTCCCTTTCCGTAGGTGTTCATTTTTTTCTCCGGATCGATGCTCATAACATAAGATGCGAAATCCAGATCCCCGAAAGGTACCCGGGCTTCCAGAGAGTTTACGGAAATACAGCGGTCTGCGCGGAGGACATCGTACATATGCAATTCCCGCACGCGCTTTTCGGATTCTTTCTGGAATTCTTCTGCAGACGGCGCAAAATCCGTATATTTATATCCAAACAGTTCATCGGAGATCTCACCGGTCAGAAGCACCCGGATATCTGTGGTTTCGTGGATCGCTTTGCAGACCAGATACATGCCCATGCTTGCCCGGATCGTTGTAATATCAAATGTGCCCAGCAGTTTTATGACGGTTTCCAGGGAGGAGATGACCTCGTCCGGCGTCATATAGACTTCTGTATGTTCGCTGCCGATATAATCTGCCACCTGCTTCGCATACTTCAGATCGATCGCATCCTCGCTCATACCGATCGCAAAGGTATGGATCGGCTGGTCATATTCTCTTGCGGCAATTGCACAGACCAGGGATGAATCGAGGCCGCCGGACAGGAGGAAGCCGACCCGTGAATCCGAGACCAGACGTTTTCTGACGCCTTCGGTCAGTTTGTCGCGGATCTTTCTGCAAACGGTCTCCAGATCGTCCGGACATACGGTGCTGACATCCGTAATATTCCGGTAGCATACGAGCTGTCCGATCCGTCTCAGCCGGGTCACAGGGTCCGCGTCAAAATGCGTCTCCGCAATATTTGCCGGGATCCTGCAGTAAAAGCCGGGAGGGAAGGGGCGGATCTTTTTGCAGATCCGTGTCAGGTTCTTTGGCTCACTTGCAAATACGACCGTACCGATGGCGTCGAATCCGAAATACAGCGGGCGGATCCCGATCGGATCTCTTGCTGCGATATATTCCTGCTTTCTGCTGTCATAGATCACACAGGCAAACTCCGCATCCAGCATCCGGAACAGCTCCGTGCCGTGTTCCAGATAGAGAGGGAGCAGGATTTCGCAGTCACTGTCGCTCGAAAAAGAATAACCCTTTGCCAGCAGTTCCTTTCGCTGTTTTTCAAATCCGTAAAGTTCTCCATTGCAGACGACAGAGCATTCACTCAGTTCAAACGGCTGCATGCCTTCCGGAGTCAGTCCCATGATGGAAAGGCGCTGAAATCCAAGCATCCCATTTCCGGTGTCCAGGATCTTTTCGTCATCCGGACCGCGGGAGCATGTCTCCGAAAGAGCATCTCTCATTGCTTTATATGTAGCGGTTCTTCCGCAATAAGCCATTATCGTACACATGTTATCTCACCAAATGTTTCTTCCAACTGTTAAACTTCATCCTGCAAAGCATCGTAGCCTTCTTCGCCGGTACGGACTTTTACCACGTTTTCAACATCATAGACAAAGATCTTGCCGTCTCCGATATGCCCCGTATAAAGGACTTTCTTTGCAGTTTCGATCACGCGGCGTACGGGTACTTCGCTGACGACGATATCCACCTGGATCTTAGGAAGAAGCGTTGCCTCCACCTGTACACCACGGTAGTATTCGGGCTTTCCTTTCTGCTCCCCGCAGCCGAGGACATGCGAGACCGTCATACCGGCAATGCCAATCTTCATCATGGCATTTTTAAGGGTTTCAAATTTATTTTCTTTGCAGATGATCTCTACTTTTGTGAATTTATGTCCGTGTTCATAAAAGACAGGGACTTTCTTTACAGGAACAGCTTCCGCAAGCGGGATATCTCCGGACACATGGATCGGTGCGTGGCCCTGTACCCAGACATTTCCGGCATCATCTGTGAATTCACCTGCCGCATCTTCGTCCATGATCTCTGCGGAGATTCCTTCATCAACATAATCCGGAGACATCGCAAAACCGGCGTATGCTGTCTGGAGTCCGTGCTCTGTAGAATCCAGGCCTGCGATCTCTTCTTCCCTGGAAGCGCGAAGGCCAAAGATCTTTTTGATCGCAAAGAAGACGATCGTCATTGTGACTGCAGTCCAGAGTGCGACAGCAGCGAAGCCTAAAAGCTGGATCCCCAGCAATTCAAATCCGCCTCCGTAAAAGAGACCTGTCAGAGTTTTTCCGGAAGCATTGGCAATTGCGTATCCCGGTGCTTTATCGGTTGCGAATAATCCGACTGCCAGGGTTCCCCAGATTCCGTTCAGGCAGTGAACAGCGACTGCTCCGACTGGATCGTCGATCCGGAGTTTATGATCCAGAAGCCAGACGCCGAACACGACGAGTAGTCCTGAAACGGCTCCGATCACGATCGAACCAAACGCATCGGTTGCATCGCATCCGGCGGTGATCGCCACCAGACCGGCGAGAGAGGCATTCAGACACATGGAAACATCCGGTTTTCCGTATTTGATCCAGGTAAAGATCATACAGGCAACGGTCGCGATCGCCGGGGAGATCGTAGTCGTCAGAAAGATCGATCCCAGCTGTTCGATCGAGGTTGCGGCAGCTCCGTTGAATCCGTACCAGCCAAGCCAGAGGATAAAAACACCCAGCGCGCCAAGCGCAATGTTGTGGCCGGGAAAGGCATTGACTTTTGTTACATTTCCTTTTTCATCTCGTTGGAATTTTCCGATCCTTGCGCCAAGGATTTTTGCTCCGATCAGGGCCGAGATTCCTCCGACCATATGGATTGCGCAGGAACCTGCAAAGTCATGAAATCCCATTCCTGAAAGCCAGCCTCCGCCCCAGATCCAGTGGGCCTCGATCGGATAGATCAGTCCGGAGATCACTGCGGAATAGACACAGTAGGAAAGGAATTTTGTGCGCTCTGCCATCGCTCCGGAAACGATCGTAGCTGTGGTTGCACAGAACACAAGGTTAAATACAAACCCGGAAAAATCGAAATCCGCATAAGCAGTAAAAAGGTCAAAACCCGGCTTGCCTATGAAACCCAGAAGATCCTCTCCCATAAGAAGACTGAATCCGATCAGGATAAACATTCCGGTACCGATACAGAAATCCATCAGGTTTTTCATGATGATGTTTCCTGTATTCTTGGCTCTGGTAAAGCCGGCTTCGACCATGGCGAACCCGGCCTGCATCCAGAACACCAGCGCAGCTCCGATCAGGAACCAGACGCCAAACACTTCTGCAGATGTCATTTCACTGACTAACTCTCTGATTGTTTCACTCATATTATTCATCTCCTGTTCTTTTATTTTTCTGACAGGAGATGACGTTTCTTTTCATTGATGTCATCTGTCTGCCAGATAACACTATGAGCGAACGCCATTGCAAGCTGATAGTGCTGTTATTGTTTTATCGAACCCCGAAAAGCAGGTCTCCGTATTTCGGGAACGGCCAGTAATTCTTTGCCGTAAGGGTCTCTGCCTCATCGCAGGCGACCCGGAGCTCATTCATCTTTACAAGAAGATCATCCCGGATCATTTCGGATTCTTCCTGAACATCTTTTGCATCATCAAGCCGGATCAGTGAGTCTTCCAGTTCTCCGACCTTCAGAGCAATACAGTCCGTTAAAGCGGATAGTCTTCGAATAATCGTCATCTCGTAGACGCATTCAAGCATCGGATCCAGTTCTTTCTTTGCCAGAGCTGCCCTGGAGACATCGCTGACATATTTTTCGACAGCAGGAAGGATCTGCATCTTTGCGATATCTGCCATCGTATTTGCCTCGATCACAACCGTCTTGCAATAGTTGTCAAGCGTGATCTCAAAACGTGACCGGATCTCTGCTTCGGTATAGATCTTATGCGTCATCAGAAGTTCCACATTCTTTTTATCAAGAAGATGAGGCAGCGCATCCGGAGTTGTACGGTAATTCAGAAGACCTCTCTTTTCGGTTGCTTCTTTGATCCATTCATCATCATAGCCGTTTCCGTTGAAGATGATCCGTTTATGATCTTTGATCGTTTTCTGGATCATTTCATGCAGGGCGCTTTCGAAATCAGCAGCGTCTTCCAGTCTGTCCGCATAGATTCTTAAAGATTCTGCAACTGCCGTATTCAGCATGATATTGGTGCAGGCGATACTGTCTGCGGAACCGACCATACGGAATTCAAATTTGTTTC
>CAZOHB010000178.1:0-5282 GCA_964579345.1 uncultured Parasporobacterium sp. | reverse complement strand
CAGCCCATACAGACTTCTTGGTTGACAACGGCTTTTCCGTCCTCACGATAAGTAATCGCCTGCTGAGGGCATGCCTTGGCACAGCTATGACAGCCGACACATTTAGAGTGGTTGATCGTGGAGGTATAGCCACAACTCACATTGCGCTCGCGAACCTGAGCATTTCCGGACTTGACCGCTTTCATGATCAGGCAGCAACATGGGCAGCAAAAGCAGATCATACGGAACTGATTCATATCACTGTTTTTCAAGCCCCAGATAAACTGCTCAGCCTCCACAAACTCAGAGTTTGCCAACAGACCGTGCTCCTTTGCCTTTAGCACATGCTGCTTGGCCTCTTCCACAGTAGCCTGTCTTGCGATGCCTGCCTCGACTACTCTTCTGCCTGCAACGTTCAGGAAGATACAGCCAAAGTCGGCAGGGTAGTCCTGGCACTTGAAATTCTTTCTACAGATACAGAAATCCAGAATTGCGATATACTCGGCATCTTCCAATGCTTCAAAAACCAGCTGAATAGGCAGCACTCCGCTGTTGGTATCAGAGGAAAAGTCTACATTTAGCGGCAGCATGGTCGCGTAAGTATAGCCTTTTTTCCCATAGCCAAACATAGTCTGGATCAGCTTTTTCTTAATATCTTCCTTTTCCTGAGTCAGCAAGCCAGCAATCACAGGGAATGCGCCTCCATCGCCTCCATCTTCCTTGGGAGCACTTGCGTCAGCAGAGATTTTTCGCACTATAGCATTCTTGATTCCCAGACCGTCAGGCTTGTTTTTTCTCATAGGTCTGTCAGGGCGTTCTTTTCTTTTCTGACGCTCTTCATCCAAAAACAAGACATTACCGTCATCGTCGATGTTGCCACCATTTCGAATGTCCAGAGAGGCAATAATCTCCTCCGGAACTTTCAATGCTCTAAGTTTTTCTACGTCTATTTCATTTATATTACTCATAGTCGCTCTCCTCCTCAAAAATAATGTTTTTCAATATCAACTCATATCCTGTCAGCATAGTATAGTTTTCACTTCCGCAATTCGTACAGGCTATTGAATCGGTATTATGCAGGGAAGCGGGATAGATTTCACCGCAGCTATTACATCTAACTGTTATCGGAACAGTCTCTATATTTACTTTTGCACCATAGATTTCAGATTCCTCGGTCAGCATGTCATAATAGCTCTGCACCCATTTCTCTATAAAATTTCGTCCCTCACCAACTAACAAGGTAATGTCTTTGACATGATAATTTTGTTGTTTCTCACAAACACTGACAACAGTTCCAACTATGTGTTTCATAACGGATAATTCATGCATCTATATCACTCCCCTTTTTATTCCCAATTATTTTTCTCTTCAGAATAAACACTTTTCAGTATCTCTGCAAGATTAGTGAATTCAAAGAAGTTATGCTGTAACAGATTTGTGACCAACGGCAGTGGAATGTCCATATTTTCCGGAAGAAGATATACGCCATTACCTTCCTGAATCTGATATCCCAACCAAAAGCGACTTCTAAGTTCACAGCCGTCAGCTATATCTCTCGACATATGCGTCATTACAACCGGCATATTGGGTACACCCTCCGGAGTAACAATCTCAACATTTGCGCAAACCAAAAAAGAGCAATGATCCGTAAAAATCTGTTTCTCTTCAAATCCCATAACAGACGGTTTCCTAAAGAAAATCTCTATTTCCGTCGGTTCGTCTCCTGGAATCAGGGACTCTTTTACTGTATGATGGATTTCACGGCATTTATCAGCATTAGAAATACTCGGATCATGCAGTTTATGCTTTTCTGATTCCGGGATAATCAGATCATAATGATCATACGGATCCCAGATTGCATACTTCAATGGGTCCGTTCCATGCCATGCAAACCACCACTGAAGCATTTCTCCCTTGCATCCATAAAAAATAGTTCGGTTTGCAACACAAAAACCACCTGCCTTCAACGGAAATATCCCAATCTCTCCGGGAAGATATCCCTCCTTAAACAGGTCGTTTCGATCATCAATTTCAAGTCCATCTCCTATTGTTCCCAGAGGATGTTTCAGCATCTCTTGTTTTTCTTCCGGAATATCCCTTAAAGATCTTCCATAATACTTATAATACGTTTTCAGTTCGCTGCCTGCGGGTATTATTACTCTGTTCATTTTCAAGCCCTCCATTCATTCTCCCCAAACCTATTTACATTAAAATATGCATTTGCTTCCGTAGTGTTAGTCAATGACCGGAAGTTCGCCCATTTCATTTGGTTTATAGCGGATAAATGCAAACAGGATATTTGTTATCCATAACAATTTCCTTTCTTTTTATTATTGCAGCCAGGAGCAGAATCTGCTCCTGCCTGCAAATCCTGATCAGATGCTTTCGATCTCGCCGTCAATGCAGCGGGCAACATTGCAGCCGCAGTTCAGCGCTGATTCATAAGATCCGGTGTACATATAGTCGCCGGAGAAGTAGAATCCTTCGATGTCTTTATAGTGATGATCACGCATTTCCTTGATGGCAGACGGACAGCCGTTTCTCATCGTGAAGTTTGCTTGCGGTGCTTTGACCACGTGACCTCCGACATAATGATCCGGAAGTTCGGAGAAATATTTCTTCACAACACTGAATGTATGCTCTAAGATCTCTTCTTCGCTCTTATCCCAGTATTCCGGAAGCTTGTCTTCGCCGAAGTAGAAAACGCTCATCGCGTCAGAATTGTCATTCGGAAGCGCGACCGGGTTTCTGGAAGACTGGAAGAGACAGGTGCAGAACGGCTCGTCCAGATATCTCGGAAGAAGGCCACCGACCGGTTTCTTTCCGTCGGTCAGTTTCTTGTCAAAGAACAATGTGGAATGGATGGTTCTGCAAAGCGTCACGCGCTCCACGGCTTTCCTCATGACGTCTGTCATATTCGGAACGATCTTCAGTGCAGCTGTTGCGGTCGTTGCACAGACTACGGTATCACACGGAATAAATTCGCCGCTTTCCAGCTTGATACCTTTTGTTTTCATGTCTTCGATCACGATCTCGGCAACCGGTGCATTTAAGTGCATGTGTTCCGCTCCGATGAGGTTCACGATCTCATTTGCAAGACGGCCCAAGCCGCCTTTCAGAACTGCTGCGCCGCCGACTAATACGGTCCAAACGATCTGAAGACCAAAAGCGGTTCCGCAGAGTTCCGGATACTCCAGACCCAAGGAGGCCACGACCGGCTGCACGAAGTATTCCAGTACTCTCTCACCGAAGTTTTCTTTTACGAAGTCACCGAAGTTTCCTCCGTCATCCTTGTCGCAGTCCATCATCCAGTCCGTGGAACCTTCATAGAATTTTCCTTCGCAGTACTTTGCGCAGTATCCCACAAAGTTGTTAAAGTTTTCTTCGCCCATGTAATCGATCCACTCTTTGTTCGCTGCCAGCGCTGCCGGGTCATTGGGATCCGGGAATGCTGCGACCCAGTGGTTGTTAAACCATACGCTCATTCCGCCACCCAGATCAAACGGCTGCAAGTCTTCAATCAGACCCATTTCGGTTAAGATCTCATACGCCTTCTTATAGCTTGGATGCACGAACTGTGCATATTCGTCTACTAAATAACCGTTTTCCTGATAGATGCCCATGCGGCCTCCGAAACGATCCTGTGCCTCATAGATTTCTACTGGGTATCCCTTTTTATGCAAATGATAAGCTGCGCTTAAACCGGCGCAGCCGCCGCCAACGATGATTACCTGTTTTTTATCAGCCATTAGTAACTCCTTTCTTTATACAAACGTCATATTCGCTAAATTGTCCGGATCCAACGTGTTCTTGACTTTCAGCGTATGCTCGTAGTAATTGCTTGTGATCGGGTCGAAGGTCTCGACCGTCTCTCGTCCCCCGAATGCCGCAAAGCCTATGCCGCCTAAATGCTGCGTAGCCAGGACTTCCGAACATGCGATGGAATAAGAGATCATCGCGTTTAGCGAGTACGGCTGTCTCGGATCGATGAACATCAGCGCTTCGTTATGACCTCTTGAGCTCTGCTCATAGATTCCGAGCCATGCGCCGCATCCGAGATCGTCTTCGCATGCGCCACGTGAGATCATGTCCTCTTTGATCCGCTGCGCTTCCTTCGCCTGCTTCACGTTGACGTGGATCGCTTCGTCCGCTCCCATTGCCACGTGGAAGGATCCCGGTCCGTTAAAGAGCGATGCGTATCCGTCGTACTTGCAAAGAGAACCGACCTGCGCCTTGCGGTACGGATTGTCGACCTTGCCGCCGATCAGGATCGCGTTCGTGTCTTTCGCGATTTTTTCTACGCATTTCACTTTATATTCCAGATCCCTTTCACTGTTTCCGATGATCGTGATCACGGTTTTGTGACGTCCCATCTTCAAAGCCTCACGAATGTGCGGCATTTTGAGTGCTTTTTCAAAGAACTCCGGCATGTAAGCCTGTCCGGTAACGCCGACGGAGAATTTGTTCATATAGGTGCAGGCTTCCGTTTCAGCCAGTGCATAGTAAGCCGGCTCCAAGTCTTCCCAATTCTCATGGATCATCGTGTAGAAACGGATGTTATCCGGAACTTCCACATCAGCCTCATAAAGGTTTCCGTCATTCGGGATCTCGTAATCAGTCATTCCTGCCCAGTGATAGAGCTTGAGCGCTGCTTTCGTAAAGATTCCCATTGCTCCGTCGAATCCGAAGTATCCGCGGATCATTGCCTTAAAGGAAGGACCAGGACCGTCTGCTGAGAAGTACTCATCCATTTCCGCAGAGCCGACTTTGATGATATCGCCGTCCGGGGATACCCATTCACAGGCCAGCATGTTTCTGCCGTTGTATCCCATGGAACAGCCGGCGCAGTTTCCGCCCTGGTGGCTCGTGACGCTGGCAAGCGGGGAAGACTGCGGTCCTGCCGTAGTAAGACATGCCGTCAGCCCGTGCTGCCATGCCAGATATTCGATCTCCCCTCCGGATACATATGGCTCTACGACTGCGGTCATGTTTTTCGCGTCAATGGAAACCACATGATTCATTCTTCGAAGATCCACCAGAACACAGTCCGGAGCGGTTGCTCCGTTTTCCGCGCCGTAGCCGGTTGAGTGTGCTTTATATTTAATTTTGTATTTGCGTCGCCGCCCTTCAATTGCTTCATGATCTTCTCGGAGATATAGTCCGGAACCATGCGCTTCGCCGTGCATTTCGCAGCCAGCTCGGTCAGGTAGAAATAGCGGCTGTCCTTCCAGATATTGTCCTCCTCCAGCACATAGATCAGCTTGGGAAATGCAGGTGTGACCCACACGCCCTGCTCGTTCTTC
>CAZOHB010000177.1:0-5415 GCA_964579345.1 uncultured Parasporobacterium sp. | reverse complement strand
ATAACTGGTCGCGGTCTCATAAGTCTCGATTTTCTTTCGCAGTTCCTCGTTATATATAATATGGTATGAGCCGATAAGCCCTGCCAGGTTAAAGGTCTTCGACGGTGCATACAGTTCCACGGTATTTTCATGTGCATATTCCGAAACAGCTGCAAACGGGATATGTGTATAGCCGGGCAGGATCAGGTCCGACCAGATCTCGTCGGAGATCACCTTAACGCCATACTTTTCAAACAGAGCCGCAGCTGCCTCGAGTTCCTCCCGCTCCCATACTCTGCCGGTCGGATTATGCGGCGAGCAAAAGACTGCGACTTTGATCTGTCCCTCGCGGATCTTCTCTTCCATATCTTCAAGATCCATTCTCCAGATCCCGTCCGCATCCCTTTTCAGATCACTGTGAACGATTTCATAATGATTATCGCTGATCACATGGGTAAAGCCGATATAAGTCGGTGCATGCAAAAGGACTTTGCCACCATCCGGAAGCAGTGTCTTCAACGTACTGACAATGCCTCCAAGCAGTCCGTTCTCGTATCCGATCATTTCCTTCGAAAGGTCGTTGACACCGTGTCGTTCTTTATGCCAGTCGATAACGGCCTGATAATATTCATCCCGCACCATATAATAACCGAAGGAAGGATGCGCCAGACGTCCTGCAACGCTGTCGGTAATACAGGACGGAACAACAAAGTTCATATCCGCCACCCACATCGGGATCCGGTCAAACTCCGGTCTGATCGTCTCATCCAGTCTGCATCCGTTCAGTTCCGGAATATCAATTGCGATTGCGTCCTTGCCCCGGCGATCCGGGACGGTTGTATAGTCAAACATCATCTTGCACCACCTTTTGTTGTAAAACTGAGACTGATCCTGTAAGCAATTATTTTCAAACCTGACCCGGGCGAGCGTCCTTAGGCGAACCAAGACTCCGCGCTACAGGTTCTTATACCCGAAGCTGGCCGATCTGAGGGGATTAGAACCTGTTAGCGGAGACTTCGGCGAGACGTTGCGAGCAGTTTGAAAAAATTGCTTGCAGGAACAGTCTCATGATTTCCAATAAACAGCGGCTGTGAGTTTCACAGCCGCCATCATTATAAACCAATTAGATTGTGATTTCGAGCAGATTATTCACCCATGAAATCTTTGACATCATAGACAAACTCGCCGGTGTATTCTTTCGCTTCTTCCTCGCCGTCTAATACACGTGCCGCGCCGCTTGCCATAGCTTCCATCTCGAACTCACCCGGATAAGCAACAACCGGAGCGATGAATCCGCAAGCTTCTGTGATCTTAGCAACCAGTTCTGCGTTGTGAACCATGCCGCCGCCAAGAAGGATTGCATCAACTTCGCCGTGAAGAGCTGCTGCCATTGCACCGATCTGTTTGATGATCTGATAGATCATGGTGTTCCATACAAGCTCAGCAAACTTATTGCCTTCTTCAGCCATCTTGATAACTTCTCTTGCATCGTTTGTTCCAAGCAGGTTGATAAATCCGCCGGTCTTTGTAGCAAGAGCCTTTGCTGCTTTCTTATCAAGGCCGTTGTCAAAGATGTAGTCAACCAGGTTTGCAACGGTAATGCTTCCGGAACGGGTCGGAGTCATCGGGCCGTCGCCGCCGACAATATCGTTTCCGTCGATCATGCGACCTTTGCGATGAGCTGCAATGGATGTGCCTCCGCCAATGTGAGCAACGATAAAGTTGCAGTCTTCATATTTTTTACCAAGTTTCTTAGAATGAACGATTGCTGTCTCTTTCTGATTCAGCGCATGTACGTGCATCGGTTTTAACACGCCTTTGATACCGGTCAGTCTTGCTTCCGGAATTGCCTCATCTGTATCCGGCGGGTTAACAACGAATGCCGGGCAGTTATATTCGTCTGAGAACAGTTTTGCGATCTGCGGTCCTAACTGAGCCGGGTGCTGAACACCGTTTGCTCCGCGTACTGCATGATCAAACAGGATATCATTGATTTTGTATACGCCACCAAGGCAGGACATCAGTCCGCCGCCACGTCCTACTACTGCATCCAGATCGGAAAGATCGATTCCCTGCTCATTCAGCATATCTTTGATCATACCGAAACGGAACTCTAACTGATCAGATACTTCTTTGAACTTTGCAAGATCCTCAGCTGCATGCTCTACGTTTGCGGAGAACAGTTTTTCCTGTCCCTTAAACACTGCGACTTTTGTAGATGTGGATCCCGGGTTGATTGCTAATACCTTATACTCGCTCATAGTTGTTCATCCTCCATAATCTTCTATTCCATGAATCAGCATAAAATTGCATCCGGCCATGAGCTGCGGCCGGCTTTCACCAACTAGTATTATAATATGCACTATTCAGGAATTCTACCAACAAAACTCGTTTTTATGTTTAACATTCCCTTTTCAGAAACGAAAATCCGGGCACTTCCGCCCGGATTATCTGTCTTCTTACAGTATTCTGCTTTCATATCTTATATCAAATGGCTATTTGAAAACCTGCATGATCAGATACAGGATCGGAATTGTGATGATGCAGAAGATGTTCATCATCGCCGAGGCGCTTGACGCTGTTTCCGCATCCGAGTCAAAGGAGATCGCGATCATGCTGACGATCGCAGCGGTCGGCATACCGACGTACATCGTGATGACCTGCGTCATCAGACCGCTTCCGAGTGTCAGTCTCAGGATGATGTATGTAAGGATCGGCAATATCAGCATCTTGATCGCAGAAAGCAGATACAGCTTTTTATGAGAAAATACGACTTTCAGCGAGCTTGCAGCCGCACTGCTTCCAAGTACGATCATCGCCAGTGCCGAGGTGACATTTCCAATAAAACTGATCGGCTGGGTCACATATTCCGGAAGCGGGATCTGCAGGAAAAAGACGATCATCGCAAGGCAGACGCTGATGATTCCCGCATTGATCAGGCTCTTCGGAGAAAACCTGAAGCCGCTGCTGCTGTTTCTGCCGATAATGTAAAAACCATAGCTGTAAACAAGCAGGTTCAAGTGAATATTCAGAAGGGCCATATAAAAGAGTCCGACCGGTCCGAACAGGGATTCCGCAAGCGGAAGTCCCAAAAAACCGACATTTCCGAATACGATCGCCGCCTGATAGACACCGGAAGAGACGGCAGGGATCCGAAGCAGCTTTACTAACAAAAACGCCGCCAGGATCAGGACGATATAGATCACGACTCCGATCCAGAGGATCGTGATCGCATTTTTGATCTCGCTGCCGTCCATGGAGATAATGCTGGTAAACACCATGCAAGGAGACGTAACATGAACAACGAGCCCCGAAAGGCCCTTGTTCACTTTATCGTTCAATATATGAAGTTTGTAGAGTAAAAATCCCAGGGCCATCGCCACTACGATTTTTATCATGGTAATGATCAGTGCGTTCATTGACTATTAAGAAATTACTCCGGTATTACTCCTGTCCAGTATTGTTTGTGGTACATGTCTGTAAAGCAGTACATCGCATATACTTTGCCGTCTCCGACATCCATGTTGCCGATCACAGGCGCTTCTGCGCCTACCGTCCAGGCTTCTCCGAGCACATACTGATCTTCGAAGTTTCCTTTGTAGTCATAGAAGTCCGCAAGGAATTCGATCACATCGCCTTCTTTTACAGCGCTGACAGCCTTGGCCTCTTTTCCTGCTTCGAGGTCCGCCGGCTTTCCTTCCATTACGCTGTTTAAGATCTTTCCGATATTCGGTGTTTCCGTATCTTCCACAAAGCGGACACCGGAGATGTAGCCGTACGGCTGTGCCTCATCGAAATTAATGATCAGCTCTGCTTCCATGCCGTTATAAAGGATCGGGGAATGGCCGGTAATCACATACTGTTTTCCGTCCACAGTCATGGAATCATAGTAATACGAGATGTAATGTCCGTCGATCGTAAGCCAGGTATGATCATTGACACCAAGGAGATTTCCATCCTTGTCAAAATCAAAGACGTTATCCGATCCGAGATCGATCAGCCCTTCTCCATCATCATAAAAGACATTCAGGCAGACACTCTCTACCATATCCCACTGCTCATTGGAAAGTTTGATGACCGGCTTGCCTTCTGCATTCTTCTGCCATTCAAGAGCGGTCTCATCAAACTGGTTTTTCTCAAGATAATCAGAGATCTTCTTCAGGTCGATATTGCTGCTGCGGAAGAAACTGAAATCCGAAGAGCTGTAATCGGAAGAAAAGCCTCCCATATCTCCTCCGAGAAGTCCGCCGAGCATATCATAAATCGTAGAAGAAGAATAATTGCTGCCGGTCGAGTTTCCGGAATAATAGCTGTCACCGTAATCTCCGCTGCCGAACAGTCCGAACAGCGAGTTGAACGGATCTCCGCTGCCGCCGGAAATATACTGTCCGGAAAGTTCCATCGCCGCAAAGGTCTGCACGCACCGGGTATACTCGGAAGACATGCCGATCTTATTGTAAACAGACTCCACTTTCTGTACGTACTTCGAGTTGGAATACGGGAAGTAAATCGAAAGTCCGTAGGAGTTTGTCATGTCTCTGGTCGTATTGTTGTATTTCACAGCACTGCGTACGGCTTTGGAAAGCGCACTGCCTTCCGCCGTTCCAAGACGCTCCGCAAAGTCGACCAGATCCACCTGATCGATTCCGTAAGACTCGCCGAAACTTCTTGCTCCGCTGCGGGCTTTGGAAACCGTCTTGTAATTGCCGTTGTTGTTTTCGCTTTCGATCAGTTCGGTTGTTGCGGTTGCAAACGCTGCAAGTTTTGACGGCACCGTATAGGACAGTTCCGCAAGGTCAACGACTGACTGTGTACCGGACCATCCCTGTCCTGACTGTTTCGAAGAAGTGATAAAGTCATCAACGATCTCTTTTCCGAGTTCGACGGTCGGGATCGAAGTATTATTGCTCAGCGTACGAAGCCAGTTCGTGTAATACCATCCGTAACCGGATTCGACTTCCTCAGATGCGATCAGATAGTCCGCATAATCGCTGACTGCAAGACCGGTTTCAACCGTTGCCATCAGGCAGGCGTCGAAACCGACAAAATCGAAGCTTACACCGCCGTCTTTCAACGCGGTCCGCAGTTTTCCGAGATCCATGGTTCCGTCATAAGAGAATTTTTCATCCGAACCGTAACCGGTCACAGAGCCGCCGCCATGATCCCAAAGGATCAGCATGTTGCGGTTTGCCGGGAAATTCTTTCCGCAGTAGCGGATGAATTCCGAAAGCGTATCTTCATCCGTCATGCTCTTATTGCCGGCATTTTTCTCCAGCATATACAGACTGTTGCCGCGGATCTGATAGATCTGGTTTACACTGCTGCTCATCTGGCGGTTCTGCCATTTCGTCGTACCGCCCGTATACAGGATCAGGTTTACGTTATCTCCGACGCCGCCCTTCAGCATTTCCTGAATATCCATCGTCGCAGCACCGC
>CAZOHB010000176.1:0-5446 GCA_964579345.1 uncultured Parasporobacterium sp. | reverse complement strand
GAAGCTCGGACACAATTCCGAATCTGTATCCTGGGGCAAGACATCGAGCAATTCGGTCGGAGTAACAGAGAGCATGTCGCATGGATCCACATATGACGCGACGATCGCGATGGGACCGAATGTCGGAGCAGCATCTCTTTATGTAGGACTTACGACTTCGCTGCAGTATATGACCGGTGAAAGCACGACAACGACACAAACCAAAGAACAGGGAATCTCCTGTGAGATCAATGGTTTGAAAGTGAAGGATATGCCGGCAGAAATGAGGGGTGATGATTATAACTTCTCATTCAAGATGGCGAGATGGCCTTCCGGTATGAAGCATTATGTCAATGGCGTTGCTGAAGATATTCCGGTTTACGGATATGCGCTTTCCAGCGTAACAAAGCCGAACGCAGACACCAGAATCACTGTGGAAGACCAGCTGAAAGCTGCTGAAGTAACGGAAATGATCAGTGAGATTCCAATGGTTGAGGAAATCACCGTGGATAATGAAGCGGCTGTCAACGAAGTGCGGGCGAAATATGATGCACTGACCGATCCTGCAAAAACACTGGTAAATGCACGTGAGATCGAAGAACTTGAGAGCCGGATTGAGCTGCTGAAAGCGGGCGGCATGGATCTGAGCGGCGCAGATGTGAAACTGTCAAAAGCTTCGTTTACTTATAATGGGACGGTTCAGAAACCGGCTGTTCTGACCATCAATGGTCTTACACTCAAGGAGGGACTGGATTATACTGCCAAATGGTCAAATGCTTCTTCGAAGAATGCCGGAGTTTATACTGTGACGATAAACGGAACAGGTTTATGCAGCGGTTCGGCATCTGTAACCTATAAGATTGCAAAAGCGGCCAATCCGCTGAAGATCAAGGCAAAGACGGCGACCGTCAAATACAGCAAGCTGAAGAAAAAGGCTCAGACGCTGAAGGTTTCTAAAGTGATCACCTTCACGAAGAAGGGCCAGGGCACACTGTCCTATAAGAAGTCGTCTGGCAACAAGAAGATCACGATCAACAGCAAGACCGGCAAGGTAACGGTCAAGAAAGGCCTGAAGAAAGGAACCTACAAGATCAAGGTCAAAGTCAGGGCCGCGGGCAATGCAAATTATAACGCGTCCTCCTGGAAGACCGTGACATTTAAGATTAAAGTGAAGTAGAGGAAAGCCATTCAAATCCGCCCCGCAGTTTTACCGCTGCCGGGGCGGTTTTTTCTTGCAACTTCTCGTGCATACCCCCAAACAACGCCCCTCGAAATTGAGGACATGCTGCATATCCTTATTATCGGTTTTTCATATATAAGGATATATTGTCCGGAGGAGTTGCTTTTCTGTAAAAGTTCCGCCCGCAAAAGAAACATTAATGACGAACATCCAATACACTATTGAGATTTAATGTGCTAAACTGTTTATAGCAAGTATATTCGTTTATCACATATTTTTTTGTATCAATTCAGGTAAAAGCAGTTTTTTACGGAATCGTAGTATAAAGCATGCGTGGTACTCGCGATACTAAGCGTTCATCTGCATAGCAAAGTGAAAGGAGGAGATGCGAAATGAAACAGGCAATGAAGAAACTGTCGGCAATGATCCTGACGGTTGTGGTAGCTCTTTCCATGCTTCCGATGGTTGGCAGTTTCCGTACATATGCGGCTGTCGGAGATACGTTTATTGATGGCGATTACAAGTTTGAAGTCATCGAAGAGGGCGGCGGCGGAAAATATGTCAAGCTGATCGAATCGATTGGGATTGTCAGTGAAGCGGTGGATCTGGTCATCCCGGATTCTGCAACCAACGCGCTTACGGGAATCAATTACTTTGTTTCTACGATCGGAGCAGGAGCATTTGCAAACCGGCCGCTTCGCAGGGTGCTTTTCCCGGACGGAACAGGAACCGTCGAAGACGGGGCCTTTGGAAATAACGGGGATCAGATGTATTTTATCTGCAATGAGACCGGGGGCCCGCAGGAATATGCTGTAGCCAATGGCATCTCCTGGTATGCAAGCAATAAAACCGTATGCGAAATCAATCTTTCAGGTACCTGGAATGAGCCGGAATACGGAGAAGCGATTGGAACCCCGACATTTACATTGGAGGGCGTTGAACCATTCGGAGATATTATCATTAATACAGAAGCTTCCGGCTGGGGATATAACGAATGGAATCCGGTCGTTGACCCGACGCAAACGTTTCCAGCCGGGGATTTTTATCTGATCGTTCGGATTGACTCCACAGAGGAGACCGCACCGTATCAGGATCTTTCGGTTGCCTATGTAAATATTAATGGCACAAGAGCTTCTATTTCCGAGCAATCTTCCGATCGCATCATCGCGTATATCAAATACACGGTGGATGAGCCAAAGGAAATCTATGCTTACACCTACAACCGGAATAATAATTCCGCGAATGATATGGTAAGCTTTGATGACATTAATTATGACAGCAGCTGCTACAGATATTATCCGGAAGGAAAGGCGATCACGTTATATGCAAAGCCGGATGAGGGCAGTGAGTTTCTGGAATGGAGAAAGGAACGCGAAGAGGGGGAAATCGTCGGAACTGCGCCAACACTTGATATTACGGTAACCGATGATGCCGATTATTATGCGATTTTCCAGAAAATAATACCGGCAGCAGGAACTTTGTGCGATACGGTTGATTATACCTTTGATGAAGCGACCGGCA
The DNA here is from genome assembly GCA_964579345.1 of uncultured Parasporobacterium sp. Taxonomy (GTDB): domain Bacteria; phylum Bacillota; class Clostridia; order Lachnospirales; family Lachnospiraceae; genus RGIG5612. The sequence goes on along the minus strand of CAZOHB010000176.1, from coordinate 2,766 downwards.
CGGTTACGCTGATTCCGACCGGAGATGACGGCGAAGGCTTAAAGACAGGTATCGCAAGGGTAAGCGGCTGGGGCCAGTCACCATTTTACAAAAACACAAAAGTCAAACATGTGGTGGTTCAGGAGGGAATCACCGGAATTGACTTTGCAGTGTTTGAAAATAACGATCTTCAAACAATCAGCATTCCGGCTTCAGTTAATGATATTGACTGGAGAGCATTCGAGTATTGTTCCTTTGAAGGCGACGGATTTACGGTAGCTGAGGGAAACAAGTATTTTAAAGCAGTTGACGGCAGCCTCTTTACTGCAGATGGCGAAACGATGTACAAATTCGTGAAGAAGCCGGGACAGACGGAGTATTCGATTCCTGACGGCGTTACCCGTCTTATTGGACAATGCTTCAGCAAAACCTCCCTGGATAAGCTGACTCTGCGGGGAGAAGGTCTGACGGTTGAGGATTATGCATTTGATTACTGCACGATCGGCAGCCTGATCATCGAGGAAGGAGTGGAATATATCTCATACCAGCGGAGCGATCTTTTGGCAGATGCGATCACTCTCCCGGCATCACTTGACCATGTCAATTCCGGTGGATTTATTGATGATGCGAGCCTTCTGAATATTTATGTTGCTGCAGAAAACAAATATTATGAGAGCATGGACGGCATTCTGTATGAAAAACTGTTTGACGAAAATGGAACCCCGTCCGGACTGAGTCTTTTTAAGTATCCATATGGAAGGACAGAATCGACCTTCACCATCCCGGATGGGATCAAAGGAATCAGCGGCATGTCGATGCAAAACGAAAACCTGACTGAGGTGATCGTTCCGGAAAGCGTTGAAAAGATTCAGTATTATGCATTTGCATACAGATACGATAAACCGATTACAGTTCAGATCGACAATCCGGATTGTGAGCTGGAAAGCAACATTTTGGAATCTTGTAATAACGTGACAATCAAAGGACTGATCGGCTCGACAGCGCAGGTTTTTGCACAGGAAAAAGGATATACATTTATTCCGGTCGGAGAAAACCACGGAAAACTGCAAGCACCGGCGAATGTACGCTGGGACGGAACCACAGCAAAATGGGATCCGATCACAGGCGTGGATGGAGTACGCTACAGCATCAAGTTCTATGAAGAAAATTCAGACGGCACACTGTATCATGTAAATTCTCTGGATCGGATCATTACCGACGGATCGACTGAGTGGGGAGGCTTCCGTCAGAGAATGTTTTACACTGATGCAAATTACTATTTCACGATAAGCGCTTCGGCTGTTGGCTATGAGGTGAGCGATGAGGTTCAGTCCGCTGCGGGACATGGCGTGATGGAGCGTGGTGTCGCGCTTCCGGAAGTTACAGGAGATACCCTGAGATTTCCTACGAATGCATCAATGGAAATCGATGGAATCAACTATATGTATTCGCAGATCAGTGTATGGGATGAAAGTAATACAAAGGTTCTCGACAGAGAGTCTTTCAGCGCAGCGGATGACGGCTCTGTGAACCTGCGTACCAGATTTGTGGACTTCTCCCTGCCTTACGGTAAATATAAGATTCAGGCAGCTCTGATTGCGAGTTACTTCGGATGGTCTGTGTGGGTGGTCGAGCCGCCGACAGATCAGTATGTCTATTATGACTATCAGCCGATACCGGAGATCTCGCGGGTCGAAGTGACACTTCCTGAAATGATCAGCGGCATAAGATCGTACAATTCGCCGGGTCTGACAATCAAGGCATTTGGAGGAGATCAGGAGATTGATGGTGTTTATCCTTCGCCAAGCATCTACTGGAATAACTTTGAATATATGGACGAAGAGGATGGATATTTCCGGAATTTCGAGTCCGGCATTGTCGAACGGGGAAAATATCAGTATGCGTACCGTCTGGAGATCGATCTGAGGAGCGGTTATAAATGGGCGGACGGCGTTGAAGTTTTTGTGAATGGTTCAAAGGATCAATTTGAGATCACATCACAGTCAGTTACTGAAATCTGTCTCCGCTACAAATATCCGGTTGGCGTGCAGCCGAAAGCGGATATTGCTGCAGCAGCGATCGACACGATCCCAGCGAAGACTTATACCGGTAAGGCGATCGAGCCGGAGCTGACCGTAACGATGGAAGGGAAGACGCTGACCGTTGGTACGGATTATACGGCGGAGTATCAGAACAACAAGAATGCAGGCACAGCATCTGTTACGATCACAGGCTGCGGAAATTACTACGGATCTTTGACAGAAACCTTTACGATCAAAAAAGCGGCCAATCCGCTGAAGATCAAGGCAAAGACGGCGACGGTCAAATACAGCAAGCTGAAGAAAAAGACCCAGACGCTGAAGGTTTCTAAAGTGATCACCTTCACGAAAAAAGGGCAGGGCACACTGTCCTATAAGAAGTCGTCTGGAAACAAGAAGATCACGATCAATAAAAAGACCGGAAAGGTAACGATCAAGAAAGGCCTGAAGAAAGGAACCTACAAGATCAAGGTCAAAGTCCGAGCCGCGGGCAATGCAAATTATAACGCGTCCTCCTGGAAGACCGTGACATTTAAGATTAAAGTGAAGTAGAGGAAAGCCATTCAAATCCGCCCCGCAGTTTTACCGCTGCCGGGGCGGTTTTTTCTTGCAACTTCTCGTGCATACCCCCAAACAACGCCCCTCGAAATTGAGGACATGCTGCATATCCTTATTATCGGTTTTTCATATATAAGGATATATTGTCCGGAGGAGTTGCTTTTCTGTAAAAGTTCCGCCCGCAAAAGAA
>CAZOHB010000175.1:0-5450 GCA_964579345.1 uncultured Parasporobacterium sp. | reverse complement strand
TTCCCTGAACACCGCCGAGTCATTCCTGTATCAGCTGCTTCAGTCTCCAGTCTGCGCAGTAGACGGTCAGCATGGAAAGGTCATGATGATGGATCGCTGCGCTTCTGTGTGCTTCTGCGATTTCATCGTCATAAACTTCGCTCAGCCAGTAGTTTGCTGTGATCGCACCGGAGTTGGAAAGGATCAGACCGCCGACGGAATAGGTAACGGTGGAGTTTTCCTTGACACGCCAGTCGTTGATCTTCAGATAATCATTGACGAGTTCTTTGTAGTTTAAGAGTGCAGAATTGATGTTACGGACTTTTTCACGCTGCTTACGATAGAGGATGTAAGCCTTTGCGACATCCGAGTATCCGGATTCGGACAGAACCTTCTCAACACTGTCCTGAATCTGCTCTACAGAAATGCGGTCATTTTCGATCTTCTGCTCAAAATCAGCCGTAACATGAAGCGCGATCAGATCGATGACACTCGGATGGTACTGTTTGTCCAGCGCTTTGAATGCTTTGGTGATGGCTGCGCTGATCTTGCTGATGTTGAAATCAACAATTTTGCCATCCCTCTTGATAACTTGATACATAACACAAACCTCCCAGAATAAAGTCGAATACTCGTGAATCTTGTACGGAACACATCGTTTTGTGGTCAGCAAAGTCCCGTTAAGATACACTTTACAAAATAAAATCCCTGCGTTTTTTACTTGCAGGCGATTACGGATTAAACGATATCACCGGGAGGTTTAAATGTCAATATGTAGTGGTGAAATTCTATAAAAAAATCTATATCTTGTGGTTTTCCGGAGAACTCTTTGTTGATTTTGACAGTTTATTCAACACCTCTGAGCTCTGTGTTCGGTACAAATTCACAAGCAATCTCAGCGAAGCGGCGCATCTGCTCCGGCTCCGGAGCACTAAAGCCTGCGAAGGGGACGCTGTCACGGTCTGTGAAGGCCTGAAGGAAGTATCTTTTTGCTCCTCTGATCAGTTTTCCGATCTCCGGAAAGTCGGATTCTTCATGCAGCTGACGGACGACGGTGGTACGGAATTCATAGTCCGGAGCAAGATCCATCAGGAGCGAAATGCTCTTTTTGATCCCGGAAAGATCGATCGTTTCCAGCCCGATCGTCTTTGCATACTTTGCCGGAGAGTTTTTGATATCCATTGCCACGTAATCCACAAGCTGCGCGTCCAGGATCTCCTTTAAAAGGTCCGGGTGGTTGCCGTTGGTATCAAGCTTCACGGCAAAGCCCAGTTCCCGGATCTTTCTGATCAGATCCGGCAGGTCCTTGTGCATGCAGGGTTCGCCGCCGGTAATCGCGACGCCGTCCAGCAGCCCGGTCCGTTTATTCAGGAACGCTAAAAGTTCCTCTTCGGTCATCACCGGTTTCGCCGTTCCGTCAACAAGCTCGAAGTTGTGGCAGAACGGACAGCGGAAGTCGCAGGCGCCGAGAAAAACGGTGCAGGCGACGTGACCCGGATAATCAAGAAGTGTCATTTTCTGTAAACCATGAATGTTCATAATAATATTCCTCGTAGTTAATTGATAGCAATATCAGAAAGCCGCCATTTCTTTACCTTTCTGCCGCCTGCGCCAGCGGTCCATGTACCCGAGTGCGCGTCATGAGCGAAGTGAGGGCAGCGGCTGTCGTGCTTGCACGAACAGCCATTGCCCGAGAACGGACATCGAGCGCAGCGAGATAGCGCCAACGAGGGTACTGAGAGCTGGGCCATAGCTGGCGGCAGAAGAAATGCCGGAGTAATTTATACTCCGCTTAATATATGCATGTTTCTCAGATTGGAATCCTCGATCATGTCGTTCACCGAATACGCATGCTTTTCCAGATCCCCGCAGTTGGCCTTCGTCAGCTCCTGCTCCATCAGCTCGTCGATGATATCCGCGGCGATGCCTTCGATCACATTGTACTTTTCTTCGGCCTGGGACTCTTCGTTGTCCGAGCTGATCAGGTATTCGAAGAGTTCTGCTTCCAGGGAAAGGATCGGAAGCTCGCGCAGCGCGTGAAAGCCCCATTTATAGTACGGCTGGTAGGTGCGGTTCAAAAGAAAGATCACCGCCATGCCGCTTTTTACAAATTCAAAGGCGGCCATCTGCGCGGCCGCGTTCTCTCCGTGGCGGATACAGCGCGTATAGTTGTACTGGCCAGCCTGTGCCATCAGCAGTAAGTGTCCCGCCAGTTTTTTTCGGCGGACATCTTCCGGATAATAGCGCAGTGTATCGCGGATCCGGGACACTTCGCCGTAGCCGTCATAGAAAATCTCGCCGTTGACCGCTTCCGCAAGAGAAGACTCCGGCAGATGGAGCCACTGCAAAGGCGTGAGGTTTCCGTCCGGAGTGCCTGTTTTTTCGGTAAAAACATCCGCAGTTCGGAGAACTCCGTGTCTTGCGCCGCCAACCGGCTGCATGATCGATCTTTGAAAACCGAGAAACTCTTTCGGGAGCTTCGCGTAGGCACGTTCTAATTGAAACGCTGCCTTTCTGTCTACAATATCTTCGCCCGGAAGCAAAAGACAGAAGCCGGGCTCAAAATCATGGTCCGTTGAGATCGGATCGTCATAGCCGAAACATTCCGAGCCGCTGCCAAACAGACCGCAGGCCACAAAAGGCAGCAGCTCCGGGAAGTTTTCCTCCAGCATCGGTCTGCCGTATGTTTCATAAAACTGTCTGGAAAGATCAAGTCCTTTCATAAAGCTCTTTTGCCCTCCTGTTGAATTTATCTGCTGTCATAAAATATCCGTAATAGGAAAAGGTCGGCGCGCAGCTTTCCAATACAAATGCGTAATAGCCTTCGTGGATGACACCCGCAGGGCGCAGCTCATTCTCTGCCTGCAGCAGCAGTTCTTCCGCCTTGTCCAGAAGATCAAAGATCTCAGGTTCCGCCTCTTCCATTCCTTTTTGTGCTTCTTTCACATTCGCCAGATTCAGATAAGTGATTGCCTGTTCAAGAATTCCTCCCGGCACATCGTTCATAATACGGAGTGCTTTATCGTACAGTTCCTCCGCTTCGTCATAACGGGAGAGGGCTGCAAGAGAAAGCGCCATATTATTGTAAAGACCTCCGAGCAGAGACGGATCGGTCCGGTCGTTGGCTTCGTAAACCGTGCGTGCTTTTTCGAAGCAGGGGATGGAAGACTCATAATCCTGAAACGTGTAATATGCCGTTGCGGCATTGGTATAGGTCGTTCCGGAACTGATTGTTCCTTCAAAACCAAGTTCCTCCAGCAGCTTCAGAGCTTCTTTGATATTTTCAAAGGCGTCCTCTTTTCTTCCGCGCTTGCGGTAAAAGCCGATCAGCTCGTTGCGGATCGTAAGCTGTCCGCGAAGATCCTGCCCGAGTTTTGCTTCTTCAAGCCAGTAGAGAAGATGGCGCTCAGCGCCGGCATAATCTTTCCGGCCCATATATTCGTCGAGTTTTTCGACGATCCGCTGCTGCGGAACGGCCTTTACTTTCGGTTCCGCTCCGTACGGATCACCGCAGAGCACGCAGTTCGGCTCCACATAATCTTCCTTTTTCAAAGTTTCGTGTCCGTTAATCGGTACGGTATTCTTTTTATCTTTTGGTGAAAAGTCTTCCATAATTCCTTCTTCTTTCAGCTTTTGTTTTAACGCGTCCACCTCGTCCGGTGTGTTCAGATTCGCAAATGTCAGCGTGCCGTTCGGAAAGGCTGTGGCAGGAAGATAGCTGACATTGATCCTGTCCAAAAGAGCGGTCAGTTTCCGACGCCCTTCCCGCAGATTTTCTAATGCGACCGGTAGAATGCTTTTTCGGTACACTGCGATCAGCGGATGCAGCCCTTCCGGACTGATCGGAATGACGGCATCAAAGGTTCCGAGCGCTGTGGTCAGGATCCTTGCGGTCTTTTCATTGACGAGCGGCGCATCGCAGGTTGTAACAAAGACGATCTCGTTCTTTGCAGCCTGCAGGCTGGCACAGAGTCCGGAAAGCGGACCGTTGCCGGGTAATATATCTTCGACCCTTCTGAGCCCGGTATCGGCATAACGGCTTTCGTGATCAACGGACAGGAAAATGTCTTCATAAGAAGAAAAGCCGGAAATGATATGCGAAAGCAGAGGCTGTCCGTACCAGTCAAGCTGCGCTTTATCGGTTTTCATGCGTGTGCTTTTTCCTCCGCAGAGGATCGCGACACTGCAGTTCATACTGAATGCCATAAAAAACGGTGCTCCCTGATTTTATCTTGAGCTATCATACTACATTTTAGGGGCTAACAGAAATACTTTTGCAACAAAAAAGATGCACCCCTTTTGCTGCTGCTTTTGGAGTGCATCTTTTGTGCTTTCTGCAAATTGTTTTAGCCGTACTTTACTGCATGTACATGCAATCATTCAGAAGGCCGATCTTGCTTAAGGCGAATTCCCCGTTCGGATCTGTGCTGCCGAAGGAGAAGCTTAAGGTGAAGATATCCTCGTGACGGCTGCCGTCTTCCCAAAGATCCATGAATGGAATCTCGTATACATATAAGCCGTCCATGCTGACGTAGTTGTTACCGTCGATGTCTGCAAGGTATCCGGTGTAGGTCGTGCCAAGATCGATCCCGCTCAACGGATACTGGCATTGATCAAAGACCACCTGGATCTCATCGCCATTTAATGAAACATCCGTAAGTTTAAAGCCGAGATTTACTTCGTTCGAGCTGAAATAGCGGCCCTCGTATTCGTACATCAGTTCTGCGCTCTGGAAACGCGGGTCCGGCGTATGGGAAGTTGTTCCTCCCGGTTCATAATCGCTTGGATCAGTTAAAATGGATTTTCTTTCTTTATCCTTTCCGTCATGATAATAACCGTCCCATTCGGTCTGTTCTTCTTCATAATCGTAGTCGTAATCGTCATAATCATAATCGTAATCATATTCATATTCGTCGTTATAAACGCTGTCGTAATCGGAAGGTTCCGAATGTTTTGCGATTCCGCATCCTGCTGCGGCAGCTGCTGCACAAACCACACAAACTGTTACTAAACCAATTTTCTTAATCATAATGTTTTCCTCCTTCATTCGGGCTGTTTCAGGCGAATCCCTTTTTATCGTGTCATTTGACATCGTTGTTCGTTTGTTATGGCTTTATATTAACGTTGCGGAATTGCAGATTTGTTTTTGGAATATTTTCGACATAGTCATCACGATGATGATAAAGTCGAGCACGGATTTCACCGCCAGGACGGAATAATCCCCCAGAATGCCATCCTCAATCGACCCCACGATCGCCATCGCACCGATAGAAACCGTAAGCGAAGCCGTCACGAAAGCATCGACAAAGCCCAAATCCTTCGCATTTCCGGTCTTGATCTTCAGCCATTCGCCAAAGCGTTCAAAGCCGTTTTCAATCCCTATCAGTTCACCGATGATCGTCCCGATCGCAATACAAAGCGTTACCAGCATGGCTTTTCCGCTTACCGGTGATCCGTTCTCAATTTTCTGC
>CAZOHB010000174.1:0-5527 GCA_964579345.1 uncultured Parasporobacterium sp. | reverse complement strand
TGTCGGATGCGCGGAAGATCATTTCCAGGCAAAGCAGCGTTGCTTCCGCCTCATGGCATTTCGCCAGATCATGAAGATCTTCTGCCTTCAGGTCGACGGCGATCTTCTTCATGTCAGCCACATCGTCCAGGACTTCATGAATATCTTTCTCGGATTTCAGGATCAGCTTATGGGTTCCGAATCCGTAACGCTCGATCCGGTCGAAGATCTCGTAAGGATCATGTCCTTCCGCCCGGTTCAGCGGAGCGTAAATTTTTTCTTTGTAAGATGCGACCTGCTCCGGATCGAGATCCAGCAGATCATGTGTGGAAGCATATTCCGCCATGCTCTTTCCTGCACGGATTCCAGTCTGGGCAGCGTTTCCGACGCCGTCGCCTCTGTGCCATCCGAAGTATGCGCTTCCCTGGTAAGAGATCTTGCCCGGTGCCCAGAGTCCTTCGACGTTGGTCTTGAAGTTATGGTCTGCGTAGAGCGGCTCCGCCTGGAGTCTCTGGTCGATCGTGATCTCAGGTGTCTCGGAATGCTCCATCGTGTATTTCGCTGCTTTGCTCTCAACGAATCCTTCCCACTCCATCTTATCCGGGAAGAGACGTCCGTCGCCCTTGTCCATGCCTTCCCAGCCGATTGAGATCAGGGTCTCATCCGGTACACGAAGGTCAACATAGAGAGGCCCTCTTCCTTCTTCAACTTCCTTGACCATACCTTTAAGCAGCGGCACGCTGATCTCCGGTGCGTTCGGAGCGTAGATTTTGGAAATGTTTTCACCCTTCTGGTTAAAGATCAGGTTATATCCACCATAGACCGGAACGTTTGTTCCTTTGAAGACGATCTCGATCTGGGTGGAGAATTCGCAGTTACGGATCCTTGCGCCGGCTCTGTAAGCTGCTGCAAGACCGGTGCCGTATCCCATGAACTCACGTCCGAGTTTTTTAAACTGTGCGCCGTGGGTCGCGCAGGCAACTGCCTTTGCGTGGAAGATCAGGTAGGTTCCGTCTCTCATGTCCACTCCTGCCGCGCCGCAGACGGTTCCGTTATTGGTTAAAAATTCAAAGATATTTGCCTCGTTATAGATACGGACGCCGAGCTCTAATGCTTTTTTGCGAAGACGCTCAATACCGCGGAGCTCGATGCCTGCTCCAGCAAGCTTACTTTCCGGGTGGCGCCACATCTTGATACTGCCGTCCGGATTTTCGGAAACGTGAACGCCGATGGAACGAAGCCACTCAACCGAAGCCGTGTTGGTTGAAAGATAATCTAATAAGAGTTCCTGATCATTCAGGTACGGAGTCTGGTTCTTAACCATCCACTCTGTGGATTCCACCGGATCCTGGTCCGGAAGATGACATACGATTCCGTTTCCTGCCTTGGAAGACTGTCCTGCAAAGCCTGCATAGCAGCGCTCTGCGATCAGGATATCGAGATCCGGATTTTCCTGAGCTGCCCGGATCGATGTAACAAGACCTGCAAATCCGCCGCCAACGATCAGAAGATCAGATTCAATTACTTTTCCTAATTCTTTTAAATCTGCCATTTCTCATCCCTCCTTTAGTAGTTTTCCAGCGGATCATTTTTGATCATTTCCAGCGGCACGATCTCAATGCAGTTATTCAGGCATGCCAGCTCGCACTTCAGACATCCGACGCAGTCCTTAATGTATTTCGGCCATGCATATCCTTTTTCCTTATCAAAGACCCAGACGCCTTCATCGCAGTACTTCACACAATGTTTGCAGCCGCTGCATCGGTCCGTATCCACATTATGCTGAATACTGAACTGTTGTCCTTCCCACTTAAAAACCATAGTGTTTCTCCTTTCGCTTTGTGTGTTTATACACAAACTGAATTTTTGCTCAACCGCACAGTGTTTCTGTGCATGAAGTTTCTTCCAAGAATAATATTATCAAGCAAAAAAAATCCTTTTTCGTCATTTGTGACCAAAAAGGATTTTTGAAATGTTGAAAAATAACAATCGTATGTCCGGCAGGGTGATGCTCCGCCCTGTCACTGAGGATAATACTGATTTACCGGATAAAATGGGTCGGCTGCCAGGGCTCTGTCTCCGGAAGTCCAAACGCTTCTTTTCCGAGCGCGATGCTCTTCATCAGGAACGTCATGTTCCGGGCAAGGTAACGCATGGTCTGAAGACCTTCCGCATCCTGCTCGGCTTCGCCTTTTTCTCTTCCATGTACACTGTTCCAATAATGACTCGAAGCAACCGGCATACCGGAGATCGTAAAATATTTATTCAGTTCATCAAAGGTTGCGGAACATCCGCCTCGTCTTGCGATGACGACACTTGCTCCGACTTTCAGATCTTTGCTGAAAGATGTGCTGAAGAACAGGCGGTCGAGGCATGCGATCAGGGTTGCGTTTGCGGATGCATAATAAACCGGCGATGCAACAACAAGTCCGTCGGCCTCCTCAAACTTCGGCGCCAGTTCATTTACGATATCATCAAACACGCACTTTCCGTTTTTCGCACAGCTTCCGCAGGCGATGCAGCCGCGGATGTCTTTATTTCCGACCAGAACGACTTCGCTCTCAATGCCTTCCTTGTCAAAGATCTTTACCATCTCATCCAATGCAATCGATGTATTTCCGCCCACCCGCGGGCTTCCGTTAAGGATCAGTACTTTCATAAACACCCTCCTGATATTCATAATCTCCCATTTATTATACAGCATAAATGAGTCAAAAGGGACGGTTCTTTTGACTCATTTTTCTCGCTGAGTCAAAAGGGACGGTTCTTTTGACTCATTTTTCTTGCTGCCTTGCCTGATTTTATGCCCACGGCCCTAAGCCGCGATTTTTATAAAATGGAACGTCGTACCGGAAGTACTGCTCCATGACGATCGGCATACGGGAATGATCCGCGATACTCGGAAGCGCAAGATAGCTTCCCTGCGGAGCCAGGTTATCCGTCGTTTTTGTCAAAGACGCAATAATCTTTTCCGGCGTCGCATCCGGCTGATCAACAACTTTCTGATTATCCATTCCGCCGACAAGCGTAAGCCGGTTCTGGTATTTTGCAGGATTGGAATGTACATTGACGTTTCCGGTCTGGACCGGATCCCAGGCGTCGACCCCGATCTCGATCAGGTCCTCCACGATCGGATCGATGCAGCCGCAGGAATGGTGCTGATAAATCAGTCCCATATCATGGACAGCTTCAACCATGCGTTTCAGGTGCGGTTTGATGAGCCGTCTCCAGGTATCCGGAGACATCAGCATCCGGTCCGAAGCGCCGTAATCGTCATGTGCGTTAATGATATCGACCGGGTAATACTCCCCGACTTTTTGGAAGAACCTGATCTTATAGTCAGCCGCCTTTTCAAAGTAAGCGTAAGCCGCGTCTTCGTCGCCGGCAAGTCCCATCAACGCATTGTCGAATCCCATCATGGAATGAAGGCGCTCAAACATTCCGTTGAGGATCATCGCCATCCCGAGTTTGTTCGGGTCGTTGATGCTCCTGCCGTCTTTCATATAAATCTTCTGTCCGGTCGCACCGGTCGCCATCATGTCGATCCGCAGGTCGTCCTCTGCGTGCGCTTTCCAGTCAATGCTTTCCAGATCCGGAAAACGGACTTTGTCCTCCCACTCCGTGATATCTTCAAAAAGGTGCTTTCCGGGAGTCGGCATCGGCGCTCCCATTTCTTCGACGTAGGTCCATTCCACACCCCAGGCGTCTTCGCCTTTGTCATGTCCGAAGTACCGCTCTACTTCCATGACCGGCTGAACCGTCCAGAGATCCAGAAAAATATTCGGGATCCAGTACGGGATATTGTGCGAATAAGCCATCAGGGCATTCTCTCTCGGTGTAACGCCCGCTTCTTTCTGCAGCATGAATGCGGCTTTTCCTGCTTCACTCATCATCGGCATTCCCATATCACTCTCCTCCATTCCTGGATTTCATTCTAAAAGAGCAGGGATTGGAATGGAAACAACTCTTTTACTACAACTATTTTGATGTAACAAACGCGGTCTGTTTAATAAACTCGGCAAGTTTTTCCGGACAGATGATCTCCGGAAAATGTCCTGCCGGCATCCAGGTGTACGGAGCATGCAGCCGTTCCGCGACTTTGATATTTGCCGCAGGAAGCCAGGCCGGTGTCCATGCGCCGACGCAGAAATCAATTTTGATCCCCTTCATTTCTTCCTCGGAATAGGTTTCCGCATCGACAGTTCCCAGATACCACTGGTTCCAATAGATATTGTTTCGATCGATCCGCTCCTGCGTTTCCTTGTCGACCATTGCCTGCCACTTGTTCCAGTCGCAAAGGAAATAGACATCCATCGGGGAAAAGCCTTTGCAGAGCGGTCCGAAACTTCCATTCACTGTTTTAAAATATTCCAGCCCGATCATCGGGATCGGCGTTTCTGCCTGCAGCGCCGCATCGTACGCAACGATGTTCTTCACGATTTCCGGGTGATACTTTCCTGTTGCAAGGACAGCCTGCCCACCGGAACTGCAGCCGTAGAGGGTTACTTTTTCATAGCCTAACGCCTTCACGATCCCGGCAATATCGTCCGCCAGCAGCTTTGGCGTTACATGCTGATCTTCCGGCGGCATGGACCGTGTTCCTCCGCGCATATCAAAAGTCACGACCGTAAAATCTTTTGCCAAAAGCTCCGCTAACGTTTTCAGCGGTCCGCAGTCGTTATTGCCGGCCGGAACAAGAACGACGACCGGGCCTTCACCCCTGCGTTCCACATAAAAGGTCATTCCGTTCGCTTCCACATTCAAAAATTCTGTACTCATCTTACTTCTCCTTTACAGAAATCATCCTGTTCCTCACGATACCCTGTTGTAATAATAACCGATTTTGAAACCGCATGTTTCGTGAGTCAATAGGGACGGTTCTTTTTGACTCATCCTGACTTGAATTCATTATCAAACAAAACTGCCCAAAAAAGGATACCATATCGTCGATATCACACAAATTGTTTTTTTCTGACTCTGATAAAATAACAATGAAAGAAACTGTCATTCGTTATGAACAGGAGGAATTATTATGCAGCCAGTCATTACTGAAGAAGAGAAATTAGTTGATTACAGCGACCTGTTTTTCAAGCCGCTGCCGGAAGTGGATCCTGCTCTGATCGCAGAGCTTGGGGACGCGCCGGTCGCGCCGGAAAAGATCACGCAGCTGAAAGACCGGAACGATATTTTAAAGCCGGGCTATCTGGAAGCGGAAAACGGCTACTCCGTACTTCCGGACGGAACCGGTGTTGTTGCCACGAAAGTCGAAATGCCGGGTGTTACACCGGAGATGATCGACTGGTGGTTCTGCTGGCACGGGCTCAAGGACCTGCGTTATAAGATCTGGTGCCCGACCCAGCATTACGCGATCCATGTCCATGAAAAAGATTTCGCCCACCGCATGGATCAGAGCCTTTCTTTAAAAGAACGGAACTGGGGAACGACAGACGTTGTGCATGAAGACGTCGGCTTCGGCCCACAGGCGATGCACCTGAACTTTAAGTCCCCGGTCGATTACGGATATGATCCGGAACTGATCGGCAACGTG
>CAZOHB010000173.1:0-5579 GCA_964579345.1 uncultured Parasporobacterium sp. | reverse complement strand
AATACGGACGGAGTCTGTACGCAGGTAAGTGATATATCCATCCTCATAAAGCGTCTGCGCAACCCTCATGGTCTTCTGGGTTGAGAAGTTCAAAACCTTCGAAGCTTCCTGCTGCAGGGTCGAGGTAACAAACGGCAGCGGAGCCTTTTTGATGCGCTCTGACTTTTTAATGCTTTCGATCGTCATCGGCTGCCCTTCGATCTTCGCAAGGATGCCGTCCAGCTCTTCCTTGGTATGAATATCGATCTTCTGTGTTAAATCGCCGTAGAACTTTGCGATGATGGATTTCTTCTCTCCGTGGATATGAACATCCGCATCAAGATTCCAGTATTCTTCCGGAACAAACGCGTCAATCTGGGCATCGCGCTCACAAACCAGACGCAATGCGACCGACTGCACACGGCCTGCAGAAAGTCCGCGTTTAACTTTTTCCCAAAGGATCGGGCTGATGCCATAGCCGACAAGACGGTCAAGCGCTCTTCTTGCCTGCTGCGCATCTACAAGATCCATATCGATCTCCCTGGAATTTTTCAGGGAGTTCGCAACTGCCGTTTTTGTAATTTCGTTAAATGTAATACGAGCCTGTTTTTTCTTATCCAGATTCAGGGCCTGAGAAAGGTGCCAGCTGATGGCTTCTCCTTCGCGGTCAGGGTCGGTTGCGAGATAAACTTTATCTGCATCCTTGGAAAGACGCTTCAACTCCGAAAGCGTATCTCCTTTTCCTCGAATTGTGATGTATTTCGGCTCAAAATCGTTGTCCACGTCAATACCCATCGTGCTCTTCGGAAGATCACGCACATGGCCTTTGGACGCAACGACTTCATAGTTTTTTCCAAGATATTTCTTTACGGTCTTCACCTTTGCAGGCGACTCCACGATAACAAGATTCTTTGCCATTTCCAATTTCCTTTTCTTATATTAATGCACTTGTAGTTGATACCACCAAACCATAGGACGTGTCAAGTTAAATTATTTTGACGTACATGTTTTTAGACACTTCCTCGATCAGTCCGGCCAGCTCCAATTCTGCAAGCGCAGCGCCTGCCCGCTCCGGCGATTCTCCGCTTTTTTTCACCAGCGTCTGTGCGGAGATTGGATCATCATCCATCAGGCTTAAAAGTTTTTGCGAAAGGGTCTGAGTTGCAGGCTGAGGGGCGTTAGCATGCGCGGATTTTCCTTCCGGCTCTTCGCTTCGAAGATTGCTTGATTGAGCAATTCCGGTTATAGAAGAGTCTGACAAAGGAGACTCTGCGTCAGTTACATCACCTAAAGGAGTCCCTGATTCAGCAGCTGCTGACAAAGGAGCTTTCGGGTTCAAAACAGCGAGTTCCTCTTCAGATACATTGGATTCTCCCCCGGCTTCCGGATTCAGCAACGCTTCCTGCAACAGTTCGGTAAACAGCAGCCTCCGCCCTGCGCCTTTCGGCTTACGGATTTCCTCCAGCAGGAGTGCCGGACTCAGCAGGATCCCGGCGCCGTCAGCGATCATCTGATTGCATCCTTCGCTGTTTTTATCCGAGATCCGCCCCGGAAGCGCATATACATCCCTCCCCTGTTCCAGCGCATATCGCACTGTGATCAGCGTCCCGCTTCGCTCCTTCGCTTCCATGACAAGAAGGCGGTCGCTCAGGCCGCTGATCAGGCGGTTCCGCATCGGAAACTGCCAGGCAACCGCCGGTGTTCCGAGTGGATATTCACTGATGACACCGCCGCCGGTTGCGCAGATTTCATAATAGAGATTCAGGTTGGAAAGCGGATAGATCACGTCCACCCCGCTTCCAAGGACAGCAAACGTCCTTCCCTGCGCCGCAAGCGCACCTTTCGCACTTTCGGAATCGATCCCGATCGCCATGCCGCTGATGATCTGAACCCCTCCTGCCGCAAGTGCATGCGCAAACTTCCGGGCCGATTTTTTTCCGTATTCCGAGCAGGCTCTTGCGCCGACCATTCCGACAGACGGCATATCCGGATCCGGAAGATTTCCCCGGACAAACAAGCCATACGGAGCATCCGGAATCTGCTTCAGTTTTTCCGGAAAATCCTCACTTTCCCGGTGCACAAAACGGATGCCGTCTTTCTGCATCTGTTCCATCGCCTTGCGAAACTCCTGGCTGCGTTTGGACCGATCCAGATTGACTTTCTGTCGCTCCGAAATCAGGTGATCCGCAAGCAGCATTCGCGTATCAGCCTCATAAACCTCCTGCGGCGTCTGAAACACCTTAAAAAACCGTTCCATATCTTCCCGAAAGATATCCGGCGTCGTATATAGCCAGAACCAATATTCATCCCTGTTCATTATTTCCCCTCTTTTATATAAGTTTGCCCTTGAATTTGACGTTGCCCCTTTTAATATGACATTTCCCTTGCATCTAATGCTCTACTAAAGTATCAGCAATCCCTACATCTCGAGTCCCAGTTTATAGCCCGGCAATATTGTTCCGGTAGCTGATGGCTTCCAGAATATGCTGCTCTGCGATTTCCCCGGCTCCATCCATATCCGCGATTGTCCTTGCAACTTTTATGATCTTGTAATATCCGCGCGCAGAAAGCCGGTATTTGTCATACGCAAGGTCCAGCAGACTTCGCACCTTCGGCGACAGGCTGCAATACTTTTCAATCAGCTCATTCGGCATCTGCGAATTAAAATGGATTTTTTCATTCCGAAAACGCTCCGTTTGCATTTCCTGTGCTTTTTTTACATAAGATCGCATCTTTTCCGACGAAAAATCTGACACGCTGTCACTAAAATCTTCGATTTTTACTTTTTCAACCGATACGCAGATATCGATACGGTCAAGAACCGGGCCTTTGAGTTTTCCGAAATATTTCTCCACCTCGGGTTTCGTACATCGGCAGAGATTTCTGTCCGGGTAGTACCCACATTTGCACGGGTTCGCGGCCATGACCAGCATAAAATCTGCAGGAAACACCGCCCGGTAGTTGACCCGGTTGATGATCACCCGTTTTTCTTCCAATGGCTGGCGCAGAACCTCGATCGTATCTTTCTTAAACTCTGCAGCTTCGTCCAGAAACAAAACTCCTTTATGTGCCAGCGTTACTTCTCCCGGCCGCGGGCTTGACGAGCCTCCGATCAGCGCTGCCGTTGTTATGCTGTGATGTGGCGACCGAAACGGACGGGATACAACAAGGCTCTGATCTTTCAGAAGGCCGGCGACCGAATAGATTTTGGAAACCTCCAGACATTCCTCCGGAGTCAGCCGGTCTATGATTGATGGAATTCTTGCCGCCATCAGACTTTTTCCGGATCCCGGAGGCCCGACATACAGCAGGTTATGAAAGCCTGCTGCCGCGATCATCGTTGCCCGCTTCGCACTTTCCTGCCCCTTTACATCCCGAAAATCCAGGGGATTCTCCTGATATGTAATATCCAGCATCTGCTCCAGATCCGCCTGCTCCACCCGTCTCAGATTTTTTGCCTTCAAAGCATTCACCAGTTCGGAAAGGGATGAGATACAAAAGACTTCAACGTTGGAAACATAGGCTGCCTCGAACGCGTTCCCATCCGGGATGATCAGCCGCCGGATTCCTTTCTCATTTGCAAACACAGCAATCGGAAGGATACCGTTTACAGCCAGGACGCTGCCGTCCAGACTCAGCTCCCCGACAAACATCGTTCCTTCGATTGCTTCCGGATCGATCGTCCCTAATGCACCTAGCAGAGCCGCCGCGATCGGCAGATCAAACCCGGACCCGTTTTTCTTGATATTCGCCGGCGAAAGATTGATCGTAATCTTTCTTGCCGGGATTTCGTAGCCGGAGTTTTCGATTGCCCGTAACACCCGTTCTTTCGCTTCACGGACTTCCGACGAAGGAAGTCCAACCATATTAAACGACGGCAGACCCCCGGATACATCAACTTCCACACTGACCATCTGCGGTTCGACACCACAAACAGCCGCACTGTAAACACTGCAGAACATCTTTTCTCCTTTATACCTGGCAAATCCGATTTGCTTCTCCACGCAGCTGTCTGAACGTCTCAGATTCAGCAAATGCCTCGGGTTTGGTTGATTGCCTCAGGTTTGGTTGATTCTTAAAGATCTGCAAACGCCTCAACTTTGGCAATTGCCACAAGGCTCAAGAATATCGGATTTACCCCTTATATTATTTATTGATTTAAAATACCGGAAACCGGTCATAAGAATTCTTAAGTGAGAAAAGCATACCGCGGTGAAAATAACCTGTCAATCGTATACCGGAAGTTCACAGAACTTTCATTAAGTCATACATTTTTTCTATTAATCAATGTGACAACAGCTCTGTCAAAACTCTTTTGCTTTAGTCATTGTGAAGCATATCAGATTGAAACAAATAGTTTCCGCTCCATGGAAAAAACTGTAATCTGCGGAACTATTCTATATCCGTAAAACCGAGAAAAACTTAAAATACGGAACCATTGTCACTAAAACAGTTCCGTATTTTGAGAAAAGGGTTAATTAACGGAACCGTCAGGCATCCGCAAAAGCAAAATTATCCCAAATCGCGGAACATTATTGCCAGAATAAGTTCCGCTCCTTGCAAAAAACTTTAATCAGCGGAACTATTCTATATCCGTCACTTGCAGATTTTCCATTTTTGCGGAACAGTTATGGGGATATTTACAAAAGAAAATGCTTTATGATCTGGTCAATCCATTGAATATCCAGCGGGCGGTCAGCGGTTTCAGTAGTGATCAAAAGATTCTTCCATAAATAGATTCCGTTTCTTCTGTATAGCTCAATTCGTTGAAGCGAATCGCTGGTATATCCCTTTTTGTCAACACTGCCAAGATGCTCCCAGTAAATCGTTTCCCCCGTTTGTATGTTTTTGCATGTAAAATCCGGGTGGAGAATCGCAGTGCCTAAAACCAGCTTTTCTTCATAATGGTACGGAACACAATAGTGTTCAAACCGGGAAACAATATCCCCTTCCGCCTTGCTTCGCACCATCAGCCCTGGGACCACCGTTGAGAAAATCAGATTTTCCGGATGATCGCAGTTCTTTGGATAAGGCGCGTTTTTCCATTGCTCCAGATACTCATTTCTCTTGCGGATATAAGTCTGCACAAGATCAGCCGCCCCTGGATGCATCCTCAGATAGCGATCCGCAAAAGGTTCCTGCTGCAATAGTGCGATTTCTCTTTCAATAATCGCCTTCTCCCGATTCGCATCCTTCAATCTGTTAATTGCATAATCTCTTAACGCAAGACTCTTAGCCAGACCGATCTTATCTGAAGAAATATATATTTCTTTTTTCCTCTTCTTGATTTTTTTCGATTGTTCATGCTTTTCAGGTTCAACTGTTTGATTCTTTAGCTCAACTCCACAAGGCCGATTTTTTTGAATACTTTCAGGGCAAGACTTTTCCGGAATTCCAGGTGACGCAGCACTATCAGCTGTTTCTTTAGAAGCATCCTCATCTGTCAAATAAAAATATCGATACTTACCCGAAGGTAGCTTCCTGCAAATGAGATTATTATTGGGTGCAGAATCAATGAGTTGTTGCAGTCGTTGAATTTCCTGTTCCAGGATTGAACGTTGCTTTGTTAAAGTTTCAAGATTTTTGTTCATGTTAAGTTT
>CAZOHB010000172.1:0-5618 GCA_964579345.1 uncultured Parasporobacterium sp. | reverse complement strand
CAAACAGCGTCTCGCCGCTCATCGTATGGGCCGAGAAAAAATAACTGTTATTGATATGTCCGTCGTCCTCGGGTGAAAGCTTATAAAGCTCACTTTCTGTGATATCGTATCCGGCTGCCTGCCGTTTCTTTATATTGGAAGTGATGATTTTATTTTTGATGTGATAAAACATATCGCTTCTCTCACGTCCTTTCTGTCGGTTTTGCGATGCTTTATAATCGAAGCCTGTCGCAGCGTTTGGCGCGCCACAGATACACGGCCCGGAAGAGCAAACACTTTACTAGGATAAAGCTTCTTGATTTTGAATGCAAGAGAGAAATATAATGGACAGGTGCCGGAAGCTGCCGGCGCAAGACTTGAATATCTAAAGGAGCATATAGCATATGTTTAATCATCATGACATAACCCGCGATGCATTTATGCTGCACGGGCCGCTGGAACATCATGGATATGATTGGTGGTGGCATTCTTTTACAGCACAGGATTCTGAGACCGGAGAAGACAAACCGTTTTTTATTGAATTTTTCGTATGTAATCCGGCCCTCGCAGAAGAGCAGCCGGTATTGGGCCAGCTCCCTGCAAATCAGGAGGCGGGGAAAAAGCCATCGTACTTAATGGTAAAAGCAGGCACCTGGGGCGAGGACCATTGCCAGCTGCACCGTTTCTTTTCATGGAACGAAGTGAACATGCATGGACAGGCACCATACCGGATTGAGGCGGCTGACTGCCTTGCCTGCGAGACGGCGCTCAAGGGAAGTATCTCAATTACGAAGGAAGAAGCTGCGGCGCATCCGGAATGGATGTGCGACGCAGGCGAACTTTCCTGGGATCTTTCGATTGAAAAACAGATCGCTTTCAACGTCGGCTACGGTGCGAGCAAGCCGCTGCGTGACGCAGAAGCCTTCGCGATGTACTGGCATGCGGAGGGCATGAAGAGCGCCTACTCCGGAGAAATCATTTATTATGGAAGACGCTATATAGTCACACCGGAAAAGTGTTACGGATATGCAGACAAAAACTGGGGACGAGACTTTACATCGCCCTGGGTCTGGCTATCCTCGAACTGCCTGTTCAGCAAAAAGACCGGAAAGCAGCTGAGGAACAGCGTGTTTGATATCGGCGGCGGACGCCCGAAAATCTATTTTGTCCCGCTGGATCGCCGGCTTCTCGGTGTGTTTTACTATGAAGGCAAAGAATACGATTTCAACTTCTCGCATCTCTGGCTCAACGTGAAGACGGAGTTTTCTTTTGAAGAGAAAGAGGATGAGGTCATCTGGCATGTACGCCAGGAAAATATCCACGCTGTTATGGAAACGGAGGTTTTCTGCAAGAAGAAGGAAATGCTTCTTGTGAACTATGAGGCGCCGGATGGCAGCAAGCGCCATAATCGTTTGTGGAATGGCGGAACAGGCTGCGGCACGGTCAGGCTTTATGATAAGAAAGATGGACAGCTCATCCTGGTAGACGAAGTGGAGGCCACGCACATCGGCTGCGAGTATGGTGAGTATGACTAGAAAATTAAAGGATTGTGTAAGGAAGTGTCAAAAATTAACGTTTGTGTATGAACTAGTGTACTGCAGATTCGATACAAACCCAAAATAGACAACACCTTTTAGTGGAAGATGTTGAGTAATTTTAAGTGAAGCAAAAATTGAATAAAACTGCATGGAAAAATCCTCTGTTTACATGGTAAAACAGAGGATTTTTTATACACAAACGTTATTTTTTGGCACCTCCACATCTAATGGTTTGAGCAGACCGGGCAGTTCGGGTTTTTCTCGAGCGGGAGCCGTTCAAACTCATTCTCCCAGATGTCGAAATAGAGTACACCTTTTCGGACAGTATCGGCGCCTGTCAGGATCTTGATCGCTTCCATTACCTGCAAAGAAGAGACGATCGCTGTCAGCGAATTTAACACACCGAAATTCCGGCAGGTTCTGTCAGGCATATCCGGATCCGTCTTATCTGCACCGGTGAAACAGGATAAGCAGGGACCGCCCGGCAGAAACACAGCAGTCATTCCTTCCGCGGCAACTGCGCCGCCGTAGATCCATGGCTTTTTATGCTTTACACAGTATTCGTTGATCAGATAGCGCGCATCCAGGTTGTCTGTCGCATCGATCACAAGGTCCACATCCCCGAGCAACGCGTCGGCATTTTCCGCCGTCAGAAATTCTCCGGCAGCTTCGACGGTCACCTCGGAGTTTGCTTCCCGCAAATGTTCTGCAGCGGCAACAGACTTCGGCCGATCCATCTTAACATCCGCTTCCGTATATAAGATCTGCCGGTGCAGGTTCGTGATATCAACCCGATCGCCGTCGATAATGCGCACGAAACCAACGCCGGCCCTTACCAGTTCATTTGAACTGACGCAGCCGAGTGCGCCGGCACCGACGACGGCAACTCGTGAGGCGAGCAGTTTCTTCTGTCCTTCCTCACCCAGATTTCTGTAGTTGGTTTGTCTTGAATAACGCTCCAGCATAGCTGCCTCCTGTTATTTTTCCTCTAAATGATAATACTCCATAACAAAACGACGGAATGCAATTCCGAGTTCAGATAAATGTTTCTCTCTCAGAAAACAGATTTTCATTGGACGGGTAAAACGGCTGTCCATAATATGGAGTAAACGGATATTTTTGTCAGAACGGTAAAAATCTGCTTCGGATGACGGGACGAAACCGGCAGCAATTCCCTGCGAGATAAATCGGTGGTGCGTCCCTCTGGTATCTGTAAAATAAACCTTATTGAGTTCGAACGCAAGTGCGTTGCAGACGCGGAATGGAAATTCCGGAGAAAACGCACCTCCCCTCATGAAGATCACAGGAAGTTCGGTCAGCAGTTTCGGAGAAAAAACAGATTCCGCTGCAAATGAATTTCTGGCATTGACCGCGAAATAATATTTCTCCTCAAACAATGGATAACCACTCAGCTTCTCATACCGGAGTTCATCCGGACAGATCAGTGCATCAAAATCATTGATATTCAGATGTTCCGAATATTCAATGCGATTGTTCAGAACATACTCCGCTTTCGGATACTTCTCAGCAAACCGGTTAAGACAGGAAAGAAAATCATCAGTGATCCCTTCCGTGCCGATACGGATACGCTGATCGGCGGAAGAGTCGAGGAGGCGAAGGTCGTCTTCGGCTGTTTTTAATTCCTGGATGATCGTATTACAGGATTCGGAAAATCTCTTTCCGGCATGATTCAGAAGAATCTTTTTTCCCTTGCGGTCGAACAAGGTTACGCCAAGCTCGGACTCGAGATTTGCGATCTGCTTTGAAAGTGCAGACTGAGAAACATGCAGAAAGTCGGCTGCACGGGATATGTTCTGAAGCTGGGCAACCGCGGTGAAATAGCGAAGCTGTTGAATATTCATATGGCCTCCTTTTATAGGTTCTGCATATTCCAAATAGGAATAAGGATGCAAAGAATCTGACTCCTCGAAAATCCGAAAAGCTTCCTGCTTATGCGGGATTTTACGAAAAACCATCGTTTTTTTGCGTGTGATTCATTTCTGATTATAGATTTTCTTATTCCGAAAAGCAATATCGGATCCGGCTGCACGCATTTTCCGGAAAACGCAGTGATCCTATAATTAAATCAACGAAATATGGGAAGAAGAAACCAGTTTTATCAAAAGGAGGTGACAGAAGGACAACGTCCTGAAACCTATGAAACAGTTATCGATCAAACCTGAAAAATGTATCGGCTGCCGCACGTGCGAGTTGGTATGTTCTTTCGGCCATTTTCAGAAGTTTAATCCGAAACTGGCCAATGTAACCGTTTTTGAATATGAAGAAGCTGCAGTTGCAGTACCGGTCATGTGCCTCCAGTGCGAGGAACCTTCCTGTATGGAAGTATGTCCGGTGAAGGCGATCAGCCGCGATGAAAACGGTGCCGTAGTTATGAACTACAGTAAATGTATCGGATGCAAGATGTGCATGAACGCATGTCCTCTCGGAAACATTTCCTTCCATCCGGAAGCACGCAGAGTATTTAAGTGTGATCTGTGCGGAGGCGAGCCAAAATGTGCAAGATACTGCCCGGGCCATGCAATCGTATTTGAAGACACGGACACGCTGCCGGATAAAAGAAAACTCGTCGGTGAAAGATACCGCGATGTGTTAGCAGGGGAGGTGCAATCATGAATAAAGGATATGTCGGAAAGATCCTGAGGGTTGACCTTCAGGCGGGAACGATCAAAACAGAACCGCTGAACATGAAAAACGCGGATGAATATGTAGGCGCGCGAGGATTAGGAACGAAATATTATTGCGACGAGTGCGATCCGAAAGTTGATCCGCTCAGCCCGGAGAATAAACTGATCCTTATGACGGGTCCTTTAACAGGAACCTGCGCAACCTCTTCCGGAAGATATAATGCAGTCGCAAAATCCCCGCTGACGGGAACGATCGGTGCAGCAAACTCCGGAGGACATTTCGGACCGGAACTGAAATATGCCGGCTACGACGGAATCATCTTTGAGAATGCAGCAGATAAACCGGTCTATCTCTATATCAATGATGACCAGGTCGAGATCAGGGATGCTTCTCATCTCTGGGGCAAGGATGTATTCGAAACAACAGATATGCTGAATGAAGAATGCGGCGAGAATTTCCGTATCGCCTGCATCTCAGCGGCTGCAGAGAACGGCTGTCTCTTTGCAGGTATCATGAATGATAAACACCGTGCCGCAGGCCGCGGCGGAATGGGAACCGTCATGGGCGTGAAAAAGCTCAAAGCGATCGCGGTCAAGGGAACCGGCTCGATCGGTGTGGCAAAGCCGGAAGAATTTTTCAAGGAGTGCATGGATGCAAGAGATAAACTTGCTGCACATCCGGTTACCGGCGCGGGTCTTTCCGCTTACGGAACCATGATCCTGGTTAATATCGTTAATGGAGTCGGAGGTCTTCCGGTGAATAACGGAAGTGCAGGCTCGCTGTTTGAAACCGCAGATCAGATTTCCGGTGAAGAGCTGGCGGCGAAGCATCTGCTGAAAAATAAAGGCTGCTTTGGCTGCTCGATCGGATGCGGACGTGTTGCGGAGATCAAAGAAGGCGCGTTCAAGTCAAAAGGAGAAGGTCCGGAATACGAGGCCGGATGGTCCTTCGGCGCAGACTGCGGAATCGATGATCTCGGTGCGGTTTGCAACGCAAACTTCCTTTGCAACCAGTATGGTATCGACCCGATCACGATGGGATGTACAATCGCGTGCGCGATGGAATTATATGAAAAAGGATATCTTCCGGAAGAAGATATCGGATTCCCGCTTCGTTTCGGTGATGCAGCAGCAATGGTAAAAGCCTGCGAGATGACTTGCAAAGGCGAAGGATTCGGTCAGATCCTGGGTCTCGGATCTTATCGTATGGCTGAAAAATACGGTCATCCGGAACTGTCCATGTCTGTAAAGAAACAGGAGATGCCTGCATACGATGGACGTGCGATCCAGGGTATCGGACTGGAGTACGCAACCTCCAACCGCGGAGGCTGCCACGTCCGTGGCTATATGATCTCTCCGGAGGTTCTCGGTATCCCGATGCAGCTGGATCCGCTGGTAACGAAAGACAAACCGGCAACATTAAAACTGTTCCAGGACCTTACCGCACTTTGCGATT
>CAZOHB010000171.1:0-5619 GCA_964579345.1 uncultured Parasporobacterium sp. | reverse complement strand
GCGATCGTACTTGTCGTCTCGATCATTCTGATGCAGACCTCCGACCGCAAAGGCTTGATCGGCCGGGCGCTGGAATAAAGTTTTCAAGATATGTAAAAGGGCTGCCGCGAAACGCGACAGCCCTTGCGAAAAAAAGAATAGTCTGATCTTATTTTGCCGGAGGCAGAAGGATAACGAGCATCTGAGCTGTGTCAGGTCCGATGTTTGTTACGCACTTCGGAGATCCGCCTGCAATGTGAACACTATCACCAGCCTCAAGGATGGTCTCAACTTCGTCTTCACCTTTGAATTTCATGGTTCCATGAAGGATGTAATAAATAGACTCAGCCGGGTTAGCTGCGAACTCTGTGCCGCCGCCTGCCGGAAGGAAATGGGTTAAGCCGTTGATCAGCTGTCCGCCATCAACATCCTGCGGATCATGAAGTCTCGTGCATTTGCACTCGTTGTGACCCGGTGCTGTGTAAGTATAGTATCCGTCTTTTTTCGTGATTTTGTAACCAGCCATTTTAAATACCTCTTTTTTTCTTATTTGATGAGACATCTTCTCATCAGCTTTATCTATTTTAAGACTTTCACACGGAAGTGTCCATAGCTTTTTTAAAATAAAGCGCCGCAGCTGGCCGGAATGTGAAAAAATGCTCCGCAGCACCGCTCTTTCCTCCCGTATCCTCTTTCATATTCTTATCGCCTGACTTTTTCTGACTGTTTGTAGTTTTCGAAATCTTCTTCGTAGTATATAATTGAGGCGGAAAGGAACTGAACAGATGGAAGATAAACAGATTATTGATTTATTTTTCAAAAGAGATGAAAACGCGATCGCGGAACTGACGACGAAATATGGCCGGCTGTGCAGCCAGCTTGCGCATAATATCCTGAAAAATCCTTCCGACACGGAAGAGTGTGTCAATGACACCTGGCTCGGAGTCTGGAACAGCATCCCTCCGAACAAACCCGAATCTCTGATCGGATATGTCTGCAAACTTGTCCGCAACATCGCGATCAAACGCTACCACTACAACACTGCAGCGAAAAGAAACAGTGTATATGATGTTGCGCTGGAAGAGCTTGAAGGCTGTCTGGTATCTACAAAAGATGTAGAATCCGAAGTCGAATCCTCACAGCTGACTGAAACGATCGAACAATTCCTGGAAACGCTCAATCAGGTGGACCGTGTGGTCTTTCTGCAGCGCTATTATTTTTCCGCTTCCTATGCCGATATCGCCTCGCAGACCGGTTTAACCGAAAAAAATGTTTCCGTTAAGCTGACCCGCCTCAGACAAAGATTAAGAACCTATCTCGAAGAAAGGGATTATATCGTATGAAAGCCGAGAAATTCTCTGAAAGTTTAAATAATATAAACGATTCGTTTATCGAAGAAGCCGCCTCTTATCAGGCTCCGAAAGAAGAAATCGTTCAGCCGAAAGCCTTCCGCTCCCTGAAAGTCTGGCGCATCGTTGCAATCGCTGCCTGTGCCTGCCTTGCTGTCGGTGTCGGCATCCTCGCGATCGGCGCTTCTTCCATGCGTATGGGAAGCAGCGGACCGGCGAAAGGAACGGCGAATTACAGCGAAGGTCCTGACTATTATGCTGATAACGAAGACTATGTTTCAAATGAAGGTTTTGATGTAGACGGATTGGATGCTATGGAAACGCCGGAATCTTCCGGCGACGGATATGCTGCCGGAGGCGAAGAAATGGGCACTGCCGGCATCTCCAAAGGACTCACCCAAAACAGCGATGCCTTTTTAGGAAATAAAAATGCAAAGATCATCTACACCGCGTCACTGGATATTACCACTCAGGATTTTGACGAGACAAGAGCAAAGATCGATTCCGCAACCACCCTTCACGGGGGCTATTTTGAAAACATGGAGCTCAGCGGTTATTCCTCTTCCTACCGCAGTGCTTACTATCAGATCCGTATCCCGTCGAAAGAACTGGACAGCTTTTTAAATGACGCCGAAAAATTCGGTTCCGTCATCTCTTTGAACAAATCCGGCGAGGACATTTCCGAGCAGTACTATGATACCGAATCCCGCCTGAAAACGGCGAAGACGAAACTGAAACGTCTGCAGGAACTCTTAGCGGAAGCGAAAGATATGTCCGACATCATTACCTTGGAAGAAGCGATTTCGGAAGTGGAATGGGAAATCGACGACTACAGCGGTTCTCTGAAATATTACGACTCTCATGTCGATTATGCTTCCGTAACGATTCATCTGGACGAGGAGTACCGCACCAGCGAGGGTGATTCCTTCGGTGACCGCCTCTCCTCTGCTTTTACCGGAGGCCTCAGAGGATTCAAAACCGCAATGCAGAATTTAGTGATCTGGTTTGCGGAGAGCTGGATCTGGGTCCTGATCGTTGCGATCGTGATCGCCGCTGTAATCATAATCGTTGTGAAGACGGGAAGAAGAAACCGTCCGTCGAAAAAGAAAGAATAAGCTGACGGAAGAAGCAGCTGCAGGTATGATCCCCGAAAGTTTACTCATGACTTCCAAATATTCATATGCTATACTACAGGAACCTTGGGAGGTTCCTGTTTTTATGCGACAATCGAAATTTACACTGAATGCCTTTATACTGATTGTAATAATTTTTTCCGCAATGCTTTATTTCTTTGCTCTGGTTCTGGTCAACCTTTCTGACTGGGGCGCGGTCAATGAAGTGAATGCGATTGAAGGAACTGATCTCAGCATTATCTACTCCGATAAAAAGCCGAACGGACTCTATCAGGGAAACCCGAATGACAACAACCTGAAGCTCAAGGGAAACTTTGGCCATGACTGGGGTCTCGTCATCGAAGGCGATTATTTATATACCAACGAATATACCTCTACAAATCTTGGTTTTATGCTCTGCCGTCTTGTTCGGATCGATCTGCACACCTATGAAAAAGAGACCCTTTATACGGACACGATCCTGCGCGGCCGCTGCAAATCCGGAGAGCTTGTTTGCGTCAAAGGGTTTGTTATGCCTTCCAACAGTCCCGGGACCAATTCCCTCTTCAAGCTTTACGGTATGACTTCATCCGATCTCACGACAGATAACTCATCTCAGGAGATCCTCTTTTTAGATCCTGCAGATTCCTCGGTCGTTTACAGCATCAAGGACCGGCCGACCGATGACAAAGCATTCGAGATCATGTATCTGCAGAAGACGCTGGAGGAGATTCAAAAATGAAAGTAAGATTTGGCATCCCGGAGAATAAAGCATTTGAAATCATGTGTCTTCAGAAGCCGCTGGAGGAAACTCAGAAATGAAACTAAGATTTGGAATTCCCGAAAACAATAAAGACTTTTCCGGAACTGAGCTTTATATCCGCATCCTGCAGATTTCGGCGCTTCTTCCGATCCCCTACTTTTTTGCGGTGGTCGGCTATCCGGCGATCATAACCAAAGCAAACGTACTCTCGTTCCTATTTGATGCGGGCATGATGGCGATCCCTAGATTTTGGTCGCTGCTTCTTTCGTTTATTTACAGGATTTCTTCCAGTGAAGTATTGGTAACTGCCCTGCTCCTTGTCCCGGCTTTTATCTGCGGAATTGTTTTCAAAAAATTGCTCCGCGAGAAGTCAGGCAAAAGAACTGCTGCCGGAGGATCCGCTGCAACTGACCTTTCTATACCTGCTGCATGCAAAAACACGGCGCTTAATACGCGCCGCGTCCTTGCTGTTCTTATCATACTGGATCTGATCTTCCGTGTGATCCCGCTTAGCTTCAATCTGACCTTTGGAATCCCGGCCCTCATTATCGGCTTCGTCGTCCGCGCCTGCTGCCTCGTTCTGGTGATCCTTGATCTCCGCGCAGCGAAAAAACAGGAAACGGCAGAACGCATGTAGAAGCCGGTGGCGGATTTTAAGGAAGGCGCGGTTGTTTCAACTCCGTACAGAGCGACTTCTTCTCTCCACGGAGTTCCTTCGACTCCGTACAGTGTCGTCTTCCTTCTTCACGGAGTTCTTTCGTCTTAAAAAGCATCGCCCAGAGCGACTTCCTTTCTCCACGGAGTTCCTTCGACTCCGTACAGAGCTACGTTCTTTCTACACGGAGTTCCTTCGACTCCGCACAGAGTTGTCAGGCTTCCTGGCGATGTTCTTTGCTATGAAAAAGTTCCACTCTCAGCGATAATGCCTTATTTACGGAACTCTTTCATATCCGTTCTCAGACGTTTTGCCTGATTCGCGGAACTTTTCATTGATTCAAGTAGACGCTGTCAAAATTGTCAAACAAGATACTCTCTTAGTTTCCCGACATCCGCCGGATGGCAGCGGGCCTTTATATATGTCCCGTCCGCCCGGTAATCCTGTTCCAGGATCTGCGCATGTTCCGCCAGATAAGAAACCAGATTGCCTTTCGCATAAGGAATCAGGAACTCTGCTGTCTGATAATCCCCATACAATTCTTGCAGGATCACATCGGTCAGAAAATCAATCGATTTATCTTCTTTTGCCGAGATATAAACGCTGCGGCCATCCGGCCCTTTCTTCGGATAATCAATGCGCTCTCCTTCTTCCGTCAGATAGCGGTCCGCCTTGTTATAGATGATCAGCATCGGGATATGGCCGGCGTCCAATTCCGCAACGTTTTCAACCGTTGTCCGGATATGATCCCTGCAGCGCGGATCTGAACAGTCCACAACATGCACCAAAAGATCCGCGTCCTTGATTTCTTCCAATGTTGATTTGAACGCCTCGACCAGACCGGTCGGAAGTTTGTGGATAAAGCCGACCGTGTCGGACAGCAGGAAATCCTGATTGCCACCGGTCTCAATTTTACGCACCGTCGTATCAAGTGTTGCGAACAGCATGTCCGCTTCAAAGACTTTCTTTTCCTGGTTGCCGCTGTATTTGTCCACCATGGCATTCATGATCGTGGACTTACCGGCATTTGTATATCCTACCAACGCTGCAAGCGGAAGCCGCCCTTTCTGTCTCTGCTTGCGCTGCGTCGCCCGCTCTTTTTCCACTTCCTTGAGTTCCCGCGTCAATTCGCTGATTCGGGCATCGATCCGTCTGCGGTCAAGCTCGAGCTTTTTCTCACCGGCACCCCTGCTGCTCATCGAGCCGGATGTTCCGCCCTGCCTAGTCAGTGCCTTGCGCAGACCGACAAGCCGTGGCTTCAGGTATTTCAGCCTTGCAAGCTCAACCTGGATTTTCGCTTCTCTTGTCCGCGCCCGAAGCTGGAAGATTTCCAGGATCAGACCGGTCCGGTCCATGACTGCGCACTCCAGCTCGTCCTGCAGATTTCGCAGCTGCATCGGAGAAAGCGTGTCGTTAAAGATTACAAGATCTGCTTCATAAAGGGAGATCAGCTCCTTGATCTCGTCAACTTTTCCCGGCCCGAGGTACAGCGCATTGGACGCATGCTCCAGCTGCTGCATCACCATCGTGACCGGATTCATAAAGCAGGCGCTTACCAGTTCGGAAAGCTCGTCCATGGAATCCATAAAATCTTCCATGCTTCCTGCCTGCCGTGATCCCGTTTCGTAGACTCCGGCCAGAATTGCCTTTTCCTGCTCAGCTTCTGATGAAGTTAGTTCCTGCTCATCATACTCATCCCGGATCTCACCGACGATCTCTTCCACGATATCTTCCATGGTGATGATGCCGACAGTCGTTCCG
>CAZOHB010000170.1:0-5632 GCA_964579345.1 uncultured Parasporobacterium sp. | reverse complement strand
CAGCAGAGGACGTTTTGTTGACTTTTTGCCCACCTTTACCACTAGCTCTGTATAATGGTCGCCGTATTGCGCTTTATTGATCGACTCCTGAAGATGTTCGATGCGGACACCGACCGCAAACGCTTTCTGCTCCATCTTGATATCTGCTTCATACAGTGCTTTAAAAGTATCCCGGGCGGAATGTCCGACCGCAAGGATACAGTTGTTGCAGTCGACTTCATATTTATGGGAATTGGACTCCAGCTTGATGCTGTCAAGCGCACCGCCGCTCGAAGAAAAGCCGATGAATCTTGTATTGAAGATCGCTTCTCCGCCGTTTGCGATGATCCTTCTGCGCATATTCTTTACAATCTCGCTTAAGACATCGGTTCCGAGATGCGGCTTATTCATGTACAGGATCTCTTTCGGCGCTCCGTTATCCACAAAGGTCTGAAGAACGAGGCGGTTTCTCCCCTTCGGGTCATTCACTCCCGTATTCAGCTTTCCATCCGAAAAAGTTCCTGCTCCGCCTTCGCCGAACTGAATATTGGACTCCGGATTTAACGGCGCCTTGCCGTTCCAGTAATCTTCGATCGTTTTGATCCGGCTTTCGACCGGCTCGCCGCGTTCGATCAGGATCGGTTTATATCCGTATTCTGCAAGGAAGTATGCAGCAAACAGACCTGCAGGACCGCTTCCGATCACATAAGGCCTTACATTCATCTTTTCCAGTCCCTGTTTCGGAAGCTGGTAGCGCTTTTCGGAAACCTGGGAAATCGTCTTGCTTTTATTGCAGACTTTCAGGATCTCGCTTTCGTTGTCGACTTCGACATCGACGACATAGTTGTACGTGATTTTTTCTTTGTTCCGGGCATCCAGAGATTTCTTTACAATGGAATATTTGATCGATTTGATATCATTTTCGCTGACGCGAAGCTTTCTGCAGATTGCAGACTCTAACTGTTTTTGCCCGTAGCCAACCGGCAATTGAATTTGACTGATCCGAATCATAATTATTGACTAAGAACCCTTTCTTTATTTATTTCAGACAATTATTTTAGAACAATGACCGTGATTTGTAAAGGTTGGAGATGCATACATCAGGCGATCACATCATCCTCCGGCAACTACCGGTCAATTTGCCTCATGAATTCTGCAAACATGCGCAGGCGATCGGTGCTGTGACAGTCACCGGTATAGATAAGTTTCGCTCCGTTTTTGCGAAGATGATCGATGATTTCCGGTGCCGGATGCGGAACCGAAAGTGCGCCGCTAAGGACCGGGGAAACATTGATTTCAAAGATTTTTCCTGTAGTCAGAAGACGGTCTGCCGCCTTTTTCCATGCAGCACGGTAACGAGGATGTTCCGGATCAAAGAACGGATGGGATTCATTCGACTTTGTGATGACGTCAAAATGGCCGATGATGTCGGCTCTGGTCTTTTCCACTACATTGGAAACGGTTTCAAAATAGCGTTCCAGAACCGCATAAACATCGCCGCCAAAATATTTGTCCGCGGCATCCCGGATCAGCTTTGTTCCGGTCTCTCCGCCCCAGTCGATCGCAACATATTCGTCTTCCAGTTTTACATAATGGACAGAGCCGATAACATAATCAAATCCTTCCGCCGGATAATCCGAATAGAAGTCCTGCTCGATTCCTGTCAGGATCTCAATCTGTCCCTTAAATTTCTCTTTTAAATAGGCAAGTTCCTGCTTATAAGCGGGATACTTCTCGTACGCCATACAATACGGCGCATCAAAATGGACGAAGGAATGATCGGTAATGCCGATCCGCGACAAGCCGAGGTCGATGGCAGTAAGAATCATATCCTCCGCCGTGTCCTCGCCATCGCTATAAATTGTGTGAGTATGTAAGCTAAATATATTCATGAACAATTATGGTATGCATTTGCTTTGCTGCCCAGCTATATCCAGACAAACGTTTCCCTCGTTGGCGCTAAAACGCGCACTCGGGAAAGTTTGCTCTGGCGCGGGCAGCAATAGGAAGGCAAATGCTTTCATTACATTTTATATCAGATTAACTGGTCATCTTCTCCTGCTTCACTTTTTTATCGATCACATGACGCGATGCCAGCTCCTCGCGGATGTCGTCGAGCGAGATTCCCATCTCGACCATCATGACCATGACATGGTATGCAAGGTCCGCGATCTCATAGATCGTTTCTTTTTTATCATCGGCTTTTGCGGCGATGATGACTTCCGTGCTTTCTTCGCCGATCTTCTTTAAGATCTTGTCGATGCCTTTTTCGAACAGATAGGTCGTATAGGAACCTTCTTTCTTTTCGGTCTTTCTTCCGCGGATCAGTTCCATAAGGCCTTCATAAGAGAACGGCTCCTGCTCATCGCCGTCAAAGATCGGATATTCAAAACAGCTCTTGGTGCCAAGATGGCAGGCCGGACCGTCCGGTACGACTTTGATCAGCAGCGTGTCTCTGTCACAATCTGTAGTAATTGAAACAATGTGCTGGTAATTTCCACTGGTCTCTCCCTTGAGCCAGAGTTCCTGGCGGGAGCGGCTGTAAAAACAGGTCAGGTTCTTTTCCAGACTGATCTTCAGACTTTCTTCATTCATATAAGCCAGCATCAGAACCTCATCGGTCCCGTTTTCGACAACAATTGCCGGGATCAGTCCGTCGGAATTATATTTCAGTTCACTAATATCGATCATTGTTTTCTGCCTTTCATTTCTTATATTCTTGATGGAATCCCATTTTCTTTCATCGCAAGCTTCAGGTCATGTATCTTCACGGTTCCGAAGTGGAAGATCGAGGCTGCAAGTCCCGCATCCACGCCGGGCAGGGTCTGAAACAGTTTGATAAAGTCTTCGATGCAGCCGGCTCCTCCGGAAGCAATCACCGGAACATTGACAATGTTGCAGACCGCTTCGAGCATTTCCAGGTCAAATCCCTGTTTCACACCATCCGTATCGATCGAATTCACAACGATCTCTCCCGCGCCGTTATCCACGCATTTCCGGATCCATGCGAGCGCGTCCATACCGGTGTTCTCCCTGCCGCCTTTCGCAAAGACTGTGAACTTTCCGTCGACACGTTTGATATCAACCGATAAAACAACGCACTGATCGCCGTATTTCTTCGCAGCTTCCGAAACCAGATCCGGGTTACGGATCGCTCCGGAATTGACGCTGACTTTATCCGCACCGCATTTTAAAACACGGTCGAAATCTTCAACGGAATTGATCCCGCCTCCGACCGTCAGAGGGATAAAAACTTTTGATGCCGTTTCTTTTAAGATTTCAGTAAATATCTTTCTGCCGTCGGAAGAGGCCGTGATATCGTAAAATACCAGCTCATCCGCACCACAGGAACTGTAAAAAGCTGCCAGCTCCACAGGAGAAGAAACATCCTGCAGCTGATCGAAATTGACTCCCTTTACAACTCTTCCATCCCTGACATCCAGACAGGGAATAATTCGTTTTGTGATCATCCTGCCACCTCGATTGCTTCTTTCAGATCGATCGCGCCGGTATAATATGCCTTTCCGACGATCGCACCGTGGATTTCCATATCTTTCAGATCGCGGATATCCTGAATCGTCGAGACGCCGCCGGAAGCGATCAGTTCCATTTCAGGAAACTCACGGGACAGATTCCGGTAAAGATCCTTGTTCGGGCCCTGCATCATCCCATCCTTCGAAATATCCGTACAGATAATAGTCAGAACGCCGGCATCCCGCATCTGTTTCATAAAAGCAGACGCTTCAAGTTCCGAGGTCTCCAGCCATCCTTTCACTGCTACAAAACCGTCTTTCAGGTCGATGCCGACAGCGATCTTTCCCGGATAGGCAGCAACCGCTTCTTTGACAAGATCCGGGTTCTGAACCGCCGCAGTCCCGAGGATCACGCGGTCAATTCCCGCATCCAGGTATTTCCGGATCGTGTCCATACTGCGGATCCCGCCGCCGACTTCCACAAACAGGCCGCTTTGTTCTTTGATTGCGCGGACGATCTCAAAGTTCGGCGTCGTCCCGTCTTTTGCTCCTTCGAGATCCACGGTATGCATCCGCACGGCTCCGCAGGCTTTAAAATCAAGCGCAACCGAAACCGGATCGTTACTGTATATGGTTTTCTGATTGTAATCTCCCTTGACCAGGCGAACCGCCTGTTTTTCATAGAGATCAATTGCAGGATACAGGATCATTAAAAACTCCTATTCAAAGTTCATTGTTTATAATTCATCAAATGCCTTGAGGATCTTAAGACCGACCTCACCGCTTTTTTCCGGATGGAACTGACATCCGCAGACATTTCCATTTGCGGCAGCAGCCGTCACAGGTCCTCCGTATTCCGCTGTTGCGATCACGCTTTCTTCGCAGCCAACGGCGCTGTAGGAATGCACGAAATATACATGATCTCCTTCTTCGAGATATCGGAACAGCGGATGCTTCGGCTCAGAAAACGAAAGCGCGTTCCAACCCATATGCGGGATCTTCAGCTCCTTAGGGACAAAATCGGAAATCGGACGGATCTCGCCTTTGATCAGGCCAAGGCCATCCCATTCGCCATACTCATAGCTTTTCTCAAAGAGCATCTGCATGCCGAGACAGACTCCGAGGATCGGAACGCCGGCTCCTGCTCTTTCTTTTATGATCTGATCCAGTCCGTTCTCTTTCAGCTTTGCGGCTGCGTCCCGGAAGGCTCCGACACCCGGAAGAACGATCTTTTCTGCTTTTTGAATTTCTGCGGCATCTCCGGTCACCTGCACCTCGCTTCCAATCGATTGAAAGGAAGAAATCAGGGAAAAGAGATTGCCGACACCATAATCAACAATGGTTATCATAGATATACTCCTGTCAAAGGGTTCCTTTTGTCGAAGGCACCTGATCTTTTAATTCCGGATCGATCGCAACTGCCATCCGGATCGCTCTTGCTGCGGATTTAAACATTCCCTCAATAATATGATGCGAATTCCTGCCCTCAAGCTGTTTGATATGCAGGGTACATTCCGCGTTTCTTACAAAAGCCATCCAAAACTCCTCGGAAAGCTCTGTATCAAAATCTCCGACTTTTCTTGCACGGATATTTGCATCATAGCGAAGATAGGATCGTCCGGAAAAATCGATCGCGGTCAGGATCAGCGCCTCATCCATCGGAAGGATCATATGGCCGTAGCGAACGATTCCCTTTTTATCGCCAAGCGCTTCCTTAAACATGCTTCCCAGTGCAATGCCGACATCTTCTACGGTGTGATGGTAATCGACTTCCACATCGCCTTTACAGGTAATCTCCAGATCCATTTTCCCATGGGAAGCAAATAGGGTCAGCATATGATCCAAAAATCCGCAGCTGGTATCGATGGAACTTTTTCCCGTTCCGTCAAGATTGATCGCAGCCTTGATCTTTGTCTCTTTCGTATTGCGTTCGATGGCAGCAGTTCTCTTGTTCTCTTTCATCGGTTTTTCCTATCTTTCTTTCAGAATCTCTGTAACTGTGTTGATAAATGTTTCCATCTGCTCCTGCGTGCCGATGGTGATCCTGACATATGCGCGCAGACGCGGTTTGTCAAAATAGCGGACCAGGATTCCCCGTTTTTTCAATTCTTCATACAGATCCCTTCCGCTGATGGAAGGATGTTTTGCAAAAAGGAAATTGGATTTGGAATCTGTCAGCG
>CAZOHB010000169.1:0-5759 GCA_964579345.1 uncultured Parasporobacterium sp. | reverse complement strand
TGTTGGTTGCGATTGTAACTGCCCCGTGTTTGCCGGCGTCTGCAACGATCTGGGCCTCCTGCTCGTGGAACTTCGCATTCAGGACATTATGCTTTACGCCGCGCTTGCTGAGCATATTGGAAAGAAGCTCGGAAGTCTCGATCGTGATCGTACCCACCAGTACCGGCTGGCCTTTTGCATGTGCTTCCACGATCGCGTCGATCACGGCTTTGTATTTTTCTTTTTTGGTTTTATAGACCGCATCCTGCAGGTCTTTACGGATTACCGGAACGTTGGTCGGAATCTCGACAACGTCCATGCCGTAGATATTCCGGAACTCGTTCTCTTCTGTCAGAGCGGTACCGGTCATACCTGCTTTCTTGCGGTATTTATTGAAGAAGTTCTGGAAGGTGATCGTTGCAAGCGTCTTGGACTCGCGTTTTACCTTCACGTGTTCTTTTGCCTCGATTGCCTGATGGAGACCGTCGGAATAACGTCTGCCCGGCATAATACGTCCGGTAAACTCATCGACGATCAGGATCTGGTCATCTTTTACAACATAATCCTGATCCCTGTGCATCAGGTTATGTGCTCTTAATGCAAGGATGATGTTGTGCTGGATCTCCAGATTTTCCGGATCCGCAAGGTTTTCGATCTTGAAGAACTGCTCAACCTTTTTTACACCCTGCTCTGTCAGGTTGACGTTTTTCTCTTTCTCATTCACAACGAAATCGCCGGTCTCTTCGACTTTTTCGCCCATGATGATATCCATCTTGTTCAGCTCTTTGGCTTCACCTTTCTGCAACTGTTTTGCCAGGATATCACAGAGTTCATAAAGCTTTGTGGATTTCGAGGACTGACCGCTGATGATCAGAGGCGTTCTTGCCTCGTCGATCAGGATCGAGTCGACCTCGTCGACGATCGCATAATTCAGTTCTCTCTGTACCAGGTCGTCCTTCCGCACGACCATGTTGTCACGCAGATAATCGAATCCCAGTTCGTTGTTGGTAACATAAGTAATATCGCAGTTGTACGCCTCCTGGCGTTCCTCGCTGGTCATGCTGTTAAGTACAACACCAACGGTAAGACCGAGAGATCTGTGTACCTGTCCCATCCACTCGGCATCACGTTTTGCCAGGTAGTCGTTGACGGTAACGACATGGACACCGCGTCCTTCCAGCGCATTCAGATACGAAGGAAGAAGACAGGTCTGTGTTTTACCTTCACCTGTTTTCATCTCAGCGATACGGCCCTGATGAAGGATGATACCGCCCATCAGCTGTACCGGATAGTGCTCCGTTCCCAGCTGTCTTCTTGTCGCTTCACGTACGAGTGCAAACGCTTCTACAAGAAGATCATCCAGTGTTTCTCCTTCTGCCAGTCGTTTTTTGAATTCTTCTGTTTTCGCGCGCATTTCCTCGTCGGAAAGCTGCATCATGGAAGGCCGCAGCGCTTCGATCTTATTGACCAGCGGTGTGATCCGCTTAATCTCCTTGCTGCTGTGGCTTCCAAATAATTTTTCTTTTAATCCCAGTGAATCGAATAGCTCCTGTGTTCTTCGGGCGAGACTTCCTGCCCGTTATTTTTGATCCCGATGAGTACGGCAAAGCCGTTCCTTCGGGCAATCTGCTTTTCAAGATTTGGCGCCGCTTGTTAGGCGGCGCCTTCTCATTCCCATATTTAATTTTTATTTTCCTGTTTTTATTCCGGCTCGATCAGACCGTAGGTGTCGTTCTTTCTCTTATAAACGACGTTGATCGTATCGGTCTCCGCATTTGTAAAAACGAAGAAATTGTGTCCGAGAAGATCCATCTGCATGCAGGCTTCGATCGGATCCATCGGTTTGAAATCGAATCGTTTATTCTTTACGATCTTGATCTCATTCTCGTCCTCATCGTAATCCTGCTCGATGTACTCCTTGGTAAAAGTCTTACGATCCTGATATTTATCGATCAGCTTGTTTTTGTATTTTTTCAGCTGCGTCTCAATAGCTTCTTCCGCAAGGTCGATGGAGACATACATGTCGGAGCTTACCTGCTCTGCGCGGATGATGCCGCCTTTTACCGGGATCGTAACCTCGATCTTCTGACGGCTCTTTTCAACGCTCAAGGTGACCTGTGCCTCCGTGTCTTTGGAAAAATACCTCTCAAGCTTGCCGATCTTCTCCTGGATGGCTGACTTAAGGCTTTCCGTGATTTCAACATTTCTGCCTGTTATAGTGTATTTCACTATATCACCCCTTTCCGCCTTTTGATGAAATTATTGTAACATAAAAGAGTTCCTATGGGGAACTCTTTCACAAAAATTTCTTAATTTCCTGTTCTGCCTAGTTAATATACCGGGCGATGTTGATGATCGGCATCATATTCATGCTGGCGATGCTGCACATCTCTCCCGGAACCGGCTCATGAACCACCATTCCGTTGCCGATGTAAATCGCCACATGACCGGAATAGCAGACGATATCGCCAAGCCGGATATCTTCGATCGGAACGGACGTTCCGCCCCATGCCTGATCTCCGGAAACTCTTGGAATGGAGATGCCAAATGCAGCATAAACCGCCATGGTAAATCCGCTGCAGTCCGCGCCGGATGTAAGATCTGCACCGCCGTATACATACGGCAGGATACCTACAAACTGCTGTGCATACGCAACGAGGGCCTCTCTTAATGCTTTTACATCATCGGAATCTGGTTTTCCCGGTTTAATATTGATCTTCTTTACAGCTTCTTCGAGTTCATCCTGAGCTGCTTCTGCTGCTCTCTGCTCCTCGACCTTTTCCGCAGCCTTCACTCCGGCTTTGATCTTCTTTTTCGATTCTTTCTCCTCAGCCGTTGTTTCCCCGTAGCGGCGTTCCTTGGAGATCTTAATCTTTTTATT
Organism: uncultured Parasporobacterium sp.; assembly: GCA_964579345.1. GTDB lineage: Bacteria > Bacillota > Clostridia > Lachnospirales > Lachnospiraceae > RGIG5612. Next base: position 2,899 of record CAZOHB010000169.1, on the reverse strand, counting down.
CACGACCCAGCCTTTTCCAACTCCTGGAATGCGGATCTTACTTAAAGTATCGCCTTTTTTCAGAAGTGTAAACTGCACATTTTTCGGAAGTACGCAAAGAACCATACTGCTTTCATCGTCTTCCGCGTACATATAAACGTTTTTATTCTTAGCGGATGCCATTCTGACATAGGTGTCATCATCGAGCTTTTCCGCTTCGATCCCGCGGACAAATCCGGCCTTATTAACATAGCCGTTCAGGGATCCGGAAATGATCTGATACCAGTCTCCCTGTACGCTGACCAGTGTTGCGACATCCCCTTTTTGAAGATGGCCCGCGATCTTCGCCTCTGCTTCTCCGACTTCGATCCGTTCTGTTCCCGGAATTGCATCATAAACGTCCGCATCTTCTTTCTCGTTATAAACGATCAGCTTGCCGATCGTGCTTCCGTTCTTGTCATAGTACTCGTTGAATTTGCCCTCAAGAGAAGCACCGAGAGCGGTCGTGGAAAGAAGCTCCACAGAGCGGTCAGGAACTGCAACAAAATAATCCTCCATCACACTTCCCATTCCCGCGCCCGGAACCGTAAACTCCGAAAGAGCGGAAACAGAATCTGATGAAGTCTCATCCGGCTGCGCGTTCGTTACAGATGTCAGAGACATAACACCGGCCCCGATGGTTGTTACCGTCAGGGCCAGGATAATTGCTGTTATTTTGTTAAGTTTAAAAGAATTAGCCATAATTAGAAGAATTGTAACGGATCGACCGGGTTGCCGTCAATGATTATTTCAAAATGACAGTGCACACCGTATGCATCTCCGGTTTCTCCGGCATAGCCGATTACTTCATACTGGCTGACCTTTTGTCCGACAGAGCATGCGATCGAGTTCATGTGTGCATAACGGGTAACGGTATGATCATCATGCTGGATCACGACACAGTTTCCGTATCCCCAAACGCTCCAGCCTGCTTCAATTACCACGCCGTCTGCACTTGCCCAGATCGGTTCGTTTAAAGCGCACCAATAGTCTACGCCTTTATGGAATGCGCCGCCGCGCCATCCGAATCCGGAGGAAAACTGACCATTCAGAGGAATTACGAATCCGCCTGAGTAGGTACCTTCCGGGATGACCGGTGTGGTAGCCTTCGGTGCCTGGTTATCCGGAATATTTTCTTCGTTCTGCTGGAATTCGATTGCCTGCTGCTCTTCCAGTGCAGCTGCGCGATCTTCCTCAACTTTCTTCGCCTTGGATTTACCCTTCTTGATCTTGGAGGCGGATTCCTTTTCGTATTTGACAGTCGTTCCGTAACGTCTGACTTTTACGATCTTAATATCGTCATTATAGACCCAGCCTTTGCCGACACCTTCAACACGGATCTGGCTTAAGGTATCGCCTTTTTTCAAAAGCGTGTACTGTACGTTCTTCGGAAGTACGCAGCGAACAGTGCTCTCTTCGTAGTCTTCCGCGTACATATAAACATTATTCTTTTTCGCAAATACCGCTTTGACAAAGGTTTTATCTTCGAGCTTTTCTGCATCGATTCCCTTTGCAAAATGATCTTTCTTTACAAAACCGTGAACGGTATCGGAAATGATCTGATACCAGTTGCCGTTTGTTTTGACCAGAGTCGCAACGTTATTTTCATGGAGATGGCCGACGACTTTCGCTTTTTTATCACCGGTCTCGATCCGCTCATTGCCTTTGATCTTGTTATAAACATTTACGCTCTTGCCGCCGGTATAAACGATCAGTTTGCCGACTGCGCTGCCGTTTTCGTCATAATATTCATTATAGGTATCATCAAGAGAAGCGCCAAGAGCTGTTGTCGAAAGCAGTTCTACAGAACTTCCGGAATTTGCGCCGATATAATCGTCGATGACACCGCCCATACCTGCACCGGGAACGGTCAGGCTGTTATCTTCCATAACAACTGCTGTCTCAACCACCGGTGCTGCAGGTTCTGTACCCGCATAATTTGTAAGGGACATGACACCTGCCCCTAACACTGTTACCACACCTGTAAGCGCGATTGCTGATATTCTGTTAAATTTGAATTTTAAAGACATAAGGATCCGTTTTTTATTAACTTTATTACGTAATTATTACAAATTTCTTAATAAATATAACACCGCAAGCCCCTAAAGTCAACCTCAGGAACTGTGAAAAAACTGTTAATTTCAGCGAAAAAGTCACTATTTATAGTGGACGGAGAGATAATATGACCACAATATATAGAAATTTAATATTTGTTCATAATTTCCATACAGCCTCTGCTCTTTTTTAAGACTTTTTTCATAATTCCGAGCAGGATGAAATCCCGGCTGAAACAACGAAAAGGGGCACCCGCAGGTGCCCCCTCCTGATATTTCCGGTTTATACAACTTCTGCTTTGAGTTCTCCGTTTTCGTCGACATCGATCCGGATCACATCGCCCGGCTTCAGATTGCCTTCGAGGATCAGTCTTGCTGCCAGTGTTGTAACATTCTTCTGCAGGAACCGCTTCAGCGGCCGCGCTCCGTATGCCGGGTCGCACGAACGTTCTGCGGTCAGCTCTTTTGCGGCATCGGTCAGTTCGATGGAAAGCTCCTTGTCTTTCATCAGATCGTTGATCTCCTTGAGCTGGAGGTCAATGATCGCTGAGATGTTATCCTTCGTCAGCGGCTTGAACATGATGATCTCATCCAGACGGTTCAGGAATTCCGGTTTGAATCCGCTTCTGAGCTGATCCATAACCAGTTCTTTCGCTTCTGCTTTGATCTCACCGTTCTCATCGATACCATCCAGCAGATACTGCGATCCGATGTTCGACGTCATGATCAGGATCGTATTCTTAAAGTCAACGGTCCGTCCCTGCGAATCCGTATCCGGATGGTTACCCCCTTTGCGAGAACCGTGAAGTTGACGGGCAGAATCCGCC
>CAZOHB010000168.1:0-5881 GCA_964579345.1 uncultured Parasporobacterium sp. | reverse complement strand
CGGGGACGACCTGCCCGTCGAAAACATCTCCTGGCTGGAGGCCGTCAACTATGCCAACGCCAAAAGCGCGGATGCCGGCCTCACGCCTGTATACACGGTCACCGATGAAGGCGTGACCTGGAATCTGGCGGCCGATGGATATCGTCTGCCGACGGTTCCGAAGGAAATTAGTTAATCAGGAGGCCTTTATGAAGATCATTATTTTGATGGGAAGCCCGAACAGGACCGGATCGACCGGCATTCTGGTCGAAGAGTTTACAAGAGGCGCAGAGGAGGCCGGCCACTCGGTCGAGCTGATCGACGTCTGCCACGCCAACATCCACCCCCTCGCCAGGACCCGGGTGTCCCAGTTCTTTCTCTGCAAGTACAACCTTGCCCGGATGTGCCTGTGCATAAATTGTTTTCATGCTGTCCCCTTTCAGTTCTGTACGTAAAATATTTCGTTACAATTCAAACCTTACTGTCTGCACTTTATCACAGGAAAGAAATATAGCGTTAACACGAATATCCTTGTGAGGGCACAACTGATTTTTTGATTTTTAGTTTGTAATTTGATAAAATACAGCTCAGAAAGACGGGCTGAAAAGGCTCTTTTCCTTCCGTCAGGTTTCTTATTCAAATAATTGCTTGTGCAAACACAAGGAATAGGATGAAACAGTATTATGAACCAGTTAGATATTTATTGTTTTACTTCCATTGCAAGAACGAAAAGCTTCTCGATCACTGCCCGGGAACTCATGATCTCCCAGCAGGCGGTCAGCAACCATATCAAAACGTTAGAAGAAGAGGTCGGCTATACCCTGTTCTTCCGTTATGGCCAGTCTGCCGTATTGACAAAGGCAGGCGAGATCCTGCTTGACTACTTTATTAACAGAGATGAGCTGGCCAGTGAGTTTTTCGAGAGTCACAGCGTAAAGGAAGAGGGAACCCCGTTTCTGATCGCCTGGTCGCAGTGGGCAGGCTGCCCGGCAATTCCCCAGAAGATCCTTCAGGGGTTCCGCAAAAAGTATCCGCAGCATCATTTCCTGGTTGCTGACATGACTGTGAAGAAAATAAAAGAAGCGATCCGCGAGAAGAAGATCGATATCTTATTTACTTCCCAGTATTCGGCGGAATATATGTCCACCTCCTGGGAACATACGTTTCTCTGCTCGCAGGAAATCTGTCTCGTTCGGAGTAAGCGAATGGATTACGAGGGCAAGGATCTGGAAAACTATCCTTTCTTTACGGTGCCTGCAGGTGAATCCAATGACCATGCCGTAATCGAACGCGCCAGAAACACCTGTAAAAAAATGGGGTTCGTTCCGCGCAATGTTTATGTATGTGACGATCTGGGATCCGCGTACCTGAATGTACTCACCAGGAATGGTCTGTCCTTTGGCACCGATAATACTGCTCTTCTTCCGGAAAGCAATTTTGAATTGACAAAAACCGGTGTTTATTCCGATTACATCATGTGCAGTCCGTTCTACACAACGGATCCGGCTGTGAAGAAATTTAAAGAATTTGTACAGGAAAGTATTAAAACGATTGAACACCGATCGATCAAGGAGGCCGGACAATGAACCAGATCCAACTCGACTGCTTTATCGCAGCCGCATTAAACGGCTCCATCTCCACCGCTGCAAGAAGCTTGTTCCTTTCCACGCAGGTGGTCAGCCAGCATATCCAGAAATTAGAAGCGGAACTGAAACGCCCGCTGTTCATCCGTGCAAAGAGCGGCGTCCGTCTTACGGAATTCGGACAGGACTTTTTCAATCTTGCCAGTGAATGGTCTGTGCTCTATAAAGATGCCATGCGCAATATCGAAGAATCGTACAAAAGCATGGCCTCCGCACTGGCTATCGGACTTTCCGAATACATTGACTATATGGGAGAGATCAGCGGACCGATCCTTAGCTTTACCGAGTCCCATAACAATATCAGTATTATGGGAAATCACTATAAGAGCAGTGACCTTTTAAAAGGAATCGATACCGGTGAACTGGACGTTGCGATCATTCCGGACAGCCAGATCGTATCCGGCGGCGACTTCGAGGTCGCGCCATTTGCGAAAGAACATCTGCATCTGTTCATTTCGGGCGAGGTCAAAAATAAAAAGAAACTGACAATTGGCAGTAAAGAACTGGATGCACTCTGCGCCTCCAGACCCCAGCTAAATACCAGTTACGGAGTTTGGACGGACAAGGAATGGCAGGAAGTTTCCGCCCGCATGAGCAGTTCACAGAACTGGAAGCCAAGCAAGATATACGAACTCCCGAATTTCCGTTCCGTTACGGAAAGCCTGAAATATTTTCCGGCAACGGCCGTTTGCGATACCCGCTTTGGCTATTATATCGACGATTCCATTTTCCGGACACCGCTGAAGACGGAATCCTGGCTCTGCTGCGTCTGGCACAAGCAGAACGAGAACCATCTGATCAAAGAGTTCGCGGATCATATGATCCAATATTATGGCGAGAAATAAAAAGAAGAAGAGATTATTCCTGCGGCCGGAACCGGCATAAGAAAATAATCTCTTTTTTTATACGCATTTTTCTGTTGTTATTTCATCGGTCATCCAGCTTGAGGACGGCCATAAACGCTTTCTGCGGAATCTCGACATTTCCGATCTGCCGCATCCGCTTCTTTCCTTCCTTCTGTTTTTCCAGTAATTTCTTCTTTCGCGTAATATCTCCGCCGTAGCATTTTGCAAGCACGTCTTTTCGCATTGCCTTAACTGTCTCACGGGCAATGATCTTACTGCCGATCGCTGCCTGGATCGGAATCTCAAAGAGCTGACGCGGAATTTCCTCTTTCAGTTTCTCGCACATCTTGCGGCCGCGTTCATAAGCGGTATCCGCATGTACGATAAAGGACAGCGCATCTACCTCTTCTCTGTTGACCAGAATATCCAGTTTCACGAGTTTGCTTCGTTCATAGCCTTTCAGCTCATAATCCAAAGAAGCATAGCCTCTCGAACGTGATTTCAGCGCATCAAAGAAGTCGTAAATGATTTCATTCAGAGGCAGGTCATAGCGCAGGATCGCGCGGGTCGCCTCGATATACTCAATTTCCTTATAAACTCCACGGCGCTCCTGGCAAAGCTCCATGATCGGTCCGATGTACTCGCTGGTCACCATGATCTCTGCCGCGACCATCGGCTCTTCCATAGATTCGATGTCGGAAGGGTCCGGAAGGTTTGTCGGGTTGGTCAGGTCGATCATGGTCCCATCTGTTTTATAGACTTTATAGATAACCGAAGGAGCGGTCGTGACGAGATCAAGATTGTACTCTCTCTCGAGACGTTCCTCGATGATCTCAAGATGCAGAAGACCTAAGAAACCGCAGCGGAAACCAAAGCCTAAGGCAACGGACGTCTCCGGCTCGTAGAACAGCGAAGCGTCATTCAGCTGGAGTTTTTCCAGCGCGTCACGAAGATCTTCGTAATGCGCACCGTCTGCCGGATACATGCCGCAATACACCATGGACTGGACTTTCTTGTATCCCGGAAGCGGCTCTGCGCATGGATTCTTCGCATCGGTCACCGTATCACCAACCATTGTGTCGCGGACATTTTTGATTGAAGCTGTGAAATAGCCTACCATACCGGCAGAAAGCTCATCACATGGAATAAACGTTCCCGGTCCGAAGTAGCCGACTTCCACAACATTGACGACTGCACCGGTCGCCATCATCTTCGCCTGCGTTCCGACTTTGATCGTTCCTTCTTTGACACGGCAGAAAACGATAACGCCTTTATACTGATCATACACAGAGTCAAAGATCAGCGCCTTAAGCGGCGCATCCGGATCGCCCTCCGGCGCCGGGATCTTTTCTACGATCTGTTCCAGAACATCTTCGATATTGATATCATTTTTCGCTGAGATCAAAGGAGCGTCCTGTGCCTCAAGCCCGATGACGTCTTCAATCTCTTCGATAACTCTCTGAGGTTCCGCGCTTGGAAGATCGATCTTGTTGATGACCGGAATAACTTCCAGATCATGATCGATCGCCATATACACATTGGCAAGCGTCTGGGCCTCGATTCCCTGTGCGGCATCCACAACAAGGACGGCGCCGTCACAGGCTGCCAGAGAACGGGAGACCTCATAGTTAAAGTCGACGTGTCCCGGAGTATCGATCAGGTTCAGCATATATTCTTCGCCATTTTTGGCTTTGTATATAATGCGGACTGTCTGGGATTTGATCGTGATCCCTCTCTCCCGCTCCAGATCCATATTGTCCAATACCTGGGACTGCATCTCACGGCTGGTCAGGACTCCGGTCTTTTCGATAATACGATCCGCCAGAGTACTTTTTCCGTGGTCAATATGCGCGATGATACAAAAGTTTCTGATTTTGTTTTGATCCATAGTTATTCTTTCTGATTTATTATTTAGTTCGCGAAAAGTTACGCGATACTTCGTCCTTCGGACTCCCGTATCGCTCCGGACATTCGTGCTCCCGGCTGTCGCCTTCGCACTCATGTCCGTTTAATCCGTCCAATGTCATTGCAGTTATGCATGCAAGCATGCATTCTGCAATGCCGCTGTCCGGAACTTTTCGCTCACATCCTCTCAGGAGCTGAAAATCCTAATAAGTCAATGCACTGCTCTAAGACTCTCTTCGTAAGCTGCAGCAGGCTTAAGTAGCTGTCTTTCTTTGCCTCGTCTTCCTGTGTCAGGATCCGTACTTCATGATAGAAGCTGTTAAACGCATCGGCCAGGTCGTAAATATAGGAGCAGATCTTATGCGGTGCGCACTCTTCGTATGCCGCATCGATCATCTGGCTGAACATCGCCAGTTTCATCATCAGATCCTTCTCTGTCTTTTCACCCGTAAAAGCAACCGTTCCCGACGGCTCTTTTCCGTACTTGGAGAGGATCGACTTGATACGTACGATCGTGTATAAAATGTACGGTCCGGTATTGCCTTCAAAGGAAGTGAACCGTTCCATATCAAAGATATAATCTTTTGTTGCCTGGTTCGAAAGATCACCGTACTTTAATGCGGCAAGACCGATGATCTTTGCAGTCTCTTCCGCTTCTGCGCTGTCAAATTCGCGGTTTTCTTTCATCTTCTCAAGAACGGCTTCGTTGATCTCTGCGATCAGTCTTTCCAGACGCATAACACCGCCGTCTCTTGTTTTGTACGGTTTTCCATCCACTCCGTTCATCGTACCGAAACCAAGGAACAGGAGCTTCTCATCTTCCGGAACAATACCCGTTTTTCTCGCGGTACGGAAGACCTGCTCGAAATGAAGGCCCTGCCGCTTATCCACAACGTAGATCACATATCCCGGCTGGAACAGTTCCATACGTTCCACCAGTGTTGCAAGGTCCGTCGTGCTGTAAAGCGTCGCCCCGTCTGATTTTACGATGATGCATGGAGGCAGTTCTTTTTTATCGGTCTCTTCTGCCACATCCACAACCAGAGCGCCTTCGCTTTCATAGGCGAATCCCTCCGCCTTCATCTTCTCTACCATATCCGGAATATATTTCTGCGCGTCACTCTCTCCTTTCCAGAGATCGAAGTGCACGTCCAGATTTTCGTAGTTCTTTTTCAGATCCGTAACAGAGACATTGATAATATGCTGCCAGATCGCACGGTAGCCCGGCTTTCCGTGCTGAAGCTCCGCGGTCGCCGTATGGGCCGCCTCCGCAAATACCGGATCATACGTGTCAGATTCCGGTTTGCACTTTTTGCTGGCGGTCGGATAGATCTCTTCGAGTTCCGAAATCGTAAACGGAGCCTCTTCCGGATAGGTTCCTTCAAACGCTTCATCAAAATACGGAAGATCCGGCTGGCGCACCTTAAGTTCCGCAATGATCTGGCCCATCTGAAGACCCCAGTCACCAAGGTGGACATCGCCTAAGGTCTCATGTCCCGTGAAACGACA
>CAZOHB010000167.1:0-5904 GCA_964579345.1 uncultured Parasporobacterium sp. | reverse complement strand
CGTTTCGGTACTTTCATGTGTATCTCCTAAATTCCAAGCAGTTCCCTGATATCTTCTATATAATCATCCAGCATCCGGGGAGGATTTCCGTCTTCGATCACTACATCCCCGAACTCGTCAAAAAACTTCTCGTTGATACTGTCCACTATAACGGACATCATTTTTCCATTGGTCTTAACCCCGCTCAAATCCGAACCTTCCAGAAGAGTCCGGATCAGGCAAAGCTCTTCTTCGCTCAGTTCGAACGGCAGCTCTTCAGGTGGAGTATCTCCTTGCTCCGCCGGGACGCCTTCCTGCTCCGTCAGGACGAACGCCTCTTTCATCAGGTCGAAATCCTGCTCCGCATACTCTTCCGTCTTCTCCGCCTCGTTCCCATCTTCATTCTGAAAAACCAGATCCAGATCCTCATCCGTGATCAGTTTTTCCATCGTCTCTTCCGCGCTTCCCCGGATCCCGTCCAGCGCATCTAAATCGATCTCTACACGGCGAGCCTTTTCTTCTTCGATCTCCACACGGCAAAGATCCGCCGCCTTGCCGATCAGTTTCCGGATCCATTTCGTCTGCATCCCGCAAAGACCGGCTGAAGGATCCCCTTCTCTTTCCCGGATCACACCATCTACAGTCAGTAAAAGCTCGGAGAGTTTACGGTTCTGGTAATCTCTCGGGTACGTCTTGACCGCCCATTTTCCGTATTCGTAGTGGTAAACAGTCAGCGGGCTGAGGCGGACTTCTTTTTCCGCTTCTTTCAGCGCATGTTCCAGAAAACTGTTTTTATTTTCATGAAAGACTGCGCCTGCAAACAGCCTGGCGGGTTTGTTCATTGCCTTGCCGACATAATCTTCCAGCAGCGTCTGCTTCCGGTGTGTGTTGTAATAGTCGCACATGTCCGCAAATGTACGGGCAGTGACACGCATAAAAAATTCCGAATCTTTTAAATAAGCAGGAAGCTTGATCAGCCTCATCCCGGAAAGAAACCAGACTGCACGGAATACATCTTCTGCTGACACCGTTTTTGTTCCGGAAGCCTCCTTACTTTGCGGGGAAAAATACGGGTTTTGCCTGAAAAGATCCGGCTGTGCCCCGTTTCTGATCACACGTTTTTCAATCAAAAGTAGCACTGCCAGAAAGCGGTCATAGATCGCCGGTTTTCGATCTGCCAGCAGGATCGGATTCAGATCATAATAAAGAACATAATCGATCAGCCACTGCTCTGCATACAGAACAACCGAAGGATCGATCTTGCCATACGCAGAGGCAAATTCAGAAAACTTGAAAAAGCCTTCCTCCGCACTTCCCGTTCCGATCAGGTTGATCAGCTCGTACAGATATATAAACGCAAAGGCCTGCGGAGCCTTCTCCAACTGTCCTTTGCGCAGCCGGCTTCTCCACCCGAAATAACCGCGAAGCTGCTCGTCAGTCAGAGACTCATACGTCGGCTGGTAGGCCGGAATCTCCCGATCATAATAGTAATCATCTCCGTAATCCTCCATCATTTTTGCCTGATGAAGAAAGATCAGCTCTCTGGGCTGACGATAGGCCGCAACTCCTCGCCCCATGGAACGGATCGATTTGATGCGTTCAGGAATAAAGACGATCTCCCGGTCCGCCTGCGGAGAGATCGGCTGGTCTTCATAGATCAGAGACATGATTCTTTTGTAGTCACTTCGATAACGCTGTTTCATCGGCCTGTGTGCGGGGATTCAACTCAACGGTTCCGTTCCTGTTTGGATATATTATTATATACCAGTCGCTGTCATTTAGCAAACGCTTGTTCGACAAATATGTGTTCGCTTTTTCGCGTTGACAGAGGATATTTGAAAATGGCATAATACATCAATAAGAATCGAACGGAGGACGACGAATGAATCAGACACCCAGACAGCTGCAGCATCTGGACGGTGTAGAACTGGATTCCAGGCGCAGGCGGGAACGAAACAAAAAAGTAAACCCTGAAGAGTCTCTCAATCAGGGCACAAAAACCATGCGCTATGTCCAGACAGAAAAAGAGAGAACGCTTCACAGGGTTCTCTACATGGTCTTCAGTATTTTAAGTTTTCTGCTTACTGTTCTGGTTTATTTTCTTTCGGATGTGACCAACGGTCTTCCGGGACTGATCACCATCTGGCTCTCGATGGTTCTCGGCGTCGCCCATATCTACCGGTCGACGACACAGCTCGTAATTGACGATGCGATGACGGAATCCATGTTCCTTCTTGCTGTCAGAAATTTTCAGCTGGTAAATATTGTCTATGCCGTTGTTATGACTGCAGCATCTGTGATCCTGACCATCCTGACAATAACACAAATGCATGCGGCCGATGCGGCATCTTCTTCCAAACCGGTCATCTGCATCATCTCCCTGATCCTCGCCACGCTTCTCGCATGGGCCATGCCTGTCATCGAATCCAGACGAAAGTTAGAGCCCTGCCGGATCGACTGAGAACTCTTCCTCCATCCGCTCCGCCACATGGCACAGCAGATACATCATTGTTTCATAGTGCATAAAATGCAGAATGTTTCCGTCACAAAGAAAATTCAGTTTCGGCGGAAACTCTTCATCCGACTCCCAAAACGAAACTGCGACATTCACATCCCGAAAAGCAGGAAGCAGATAACTGACATCGCCGCGTCCGTAAGGGGTGCCGCCCAGACGCTCGCAAACGGCGGCCACGTGTTCACACCGGTGGTCAAAACGTTTGGCCAGCCGGTCAAACATGCTTCCGCCCGGAATATTCGCGGATTGTAAGGTAGAAAGAGACTTGATCGAAACCATCTCGCCGGAAGCGGTCTGATGCGGTCTGGTCAGAATATCATAAACCGTCATACTGACATTGAAATCCGCCTCCTGCAATGAGCCGTCCGAATCCCAAAGCACGGCTCCGCTCTCCCGGTCAACCAGATACCGGCGTCCTAAAATAGTCAGCAGCATTCTGCCGCCGACCTGTTCCAGATTCCATTCCCTGCAGATTGCGTCCATATCATAGGAGGCAAATTCTGCCTGTACCCGGTGTTTGGTGATCTCGTAGTTTGATTCTCTCAGTTCCATGATCTTTCCCGGCCGTCCCTATTTTGATTCAAATGCCTGCGGGCTGATCTCCACATCCGGCCCATGCTGAAAATCTTTCAGATTCTCACATCCGCCAAATGCCCAGGCATAGATCTTCTTCAGGTCCTCGTTGCAAACGAACTTTTTCAGATTTACGCAGTCTTTAAAAGTAAAAGAAACGATGCTCTTTACATGTTCCGGAAGACAGACCTCTTCAATCCCGCTTCTTACGAACGCATATCCCCACATATCCGTAAGCTCCGCCGGCAGTTTGATCTGTTTCAGATTTTTACAGCCGTCAAAAACAAATCCTCCGATCTGCGTGACCGTATCGGGAATCTGAACCGAAGTAATTTCTGTATGTCCGGCGAATAAATTATCCAGAAGGATCGTCACCGGTTTTCCGCAGTAGAGCGGAGGTATCACTACCTCCGCTTCATCGCCTTCATAACTCTGTGCACAATATGTTCCGTCTTCTGCGTATTTAAAATAAAATTCCTGCATGGTGTCCTCAATGATGTTTAAGCTTTTCTCCCCTTTACAATAAGCTTGATCACTAACAGGGTTACGATCATCAAGCCTACCGCAATCGGAAGAACGATCGCTGCATTCGGAATCAACCCTGCAATAATATAGCAGATAAAGGAAACTGCAGCAACTGTAATCGCATAAGGAAGCTGTGTGCTGACATGCGTCACGTGGTCGCACTGGGCTCCCGCAGAAGCCATGATCGTGGTATCGGAAATCGGAGAACAATGATCCCCACAGACAGCTCCGGCCATTGCCGCGCTCATATTCACAACGCCAAGCGGATTGGTAAGCGGGAACGCCGCGAGCGTGATCGGGATCAGGATACCGAAGGTTCCCCAGCTGGTTCCGGTTGCAAAAGAGATCACAACCGCAAGTACAAATACGAGCGCCGGAAGGAACCAGGTGATGCCTTTTGCACCAGCCATGATACTTTCTACAAACGCCACAGATCCCAGTGAATCTGTCATCGCCTTCAGAGTCCATGCAAAGGTCAGGATCAGGATTGCAGGGACCATGCTCTTAAATCCCTCCGGGATCGCTGCCATGCAGTCTTTAAAACTGATGATCCTTCTGCAAAGATAATAGATGACCGTAATGATCAGGGCAACCGCACCGCCGTACATTAAACCGACAGATGCATCAGAATTTGAGAACGCTGTAATGACATCGGTTCCTTCTAAAGCTCCGCCTGTGTAGATCAGACCAAACACACAGCAGATAATCAAAACAATGATCGGGAAAACCAGATCGATCACGCGTCCTTTCGGATTCGCCTGATCCTCCTCCGTATTGGAGTACGGATTCATTCCATTGAAAATATCCCCGTTATCAGCAGCGGCCGTATATTTTTTCATCGGGCCGTAATCCAGCTTGAAGATGATCAGGAAGAACATCATGACAACAGTCAGGATCGCATAGAAGTTAAACGGGATCGAAGCAATAAATGCATGAAGACCCTGTCCCTCTCCAACATATGCGGAAACCGCTGCAGCCCAGGATGAGATTGGCGCGATGATACAGACCGGTGCTGCTGTCGCATCGATCAGATATGCCAGTTTTGCACGGCTGACTTTCTAAGCATCGCTGACCGGACGCATAACAGAACCTACGGTAAGGCAGTTGAAATAGTCATCAATAAAGATCAGGATACCAAGTACGATCGTTGCAACCTGTGCCCCGCCGCGGCTCTTGATGTGTTTAGCAGCCCAGCGTCCGAAGGCGGCACTTCCTCCCGCCCGATTCATAAGAACAACCATGGTTCCGAGAATCACCAGGAAGACTAAAATGCCGACATTCCAGGAATTTGCAAGCGCGTGTTCTACAAAGCCGTCACTGAAGATATGTTCCAAAGCCCCAAGCGGGTTTCCATTGGAATAGAAGAAGCCGCCGACTAAAATTCCGATGAACAAAGAAGAATACACTTCCTTCGTGATCAGCGCCAGAACGATCGCGACAACCGGCGGAACCAGAGCCCAGAATTTTCCATAAAAGATACTCTCAGCAACTGCCTCTCCGTCTTCCGCCATAGCTGTCCATGCGAACAGCATGATAAATACTGCTGCAATGACACAAATGCGGGCAATCTGTCTTCCCCTTGACAGCGGCCTTTTCTTTCCATAAAGTTCATTTCTAAGTTTTCTCATAAGTCCCTCTTTTCTATTTGCTCCATAAAAGCAGCTTCCACATCTGCAGAACAAAAGCCGTTCGAAAAATAACAAATAAAAAAGATGCTTCACAAACTGCAAAACATCACATTCAACTTTTACTTCCCTCTGCTGCAAAAAAGCGCTCCACAAATGTGACAGTCCGCAAAGTATTCCTTTGCGGCCCAACGACCCGTCTTTCAGGCTGACCGGCCATTTCGGCGAACTCCCCTTTCCACTTGCAGGCGGCTTCCTGAAGCCCTCTGCCTGCGCGTACTTTTGTCATCCGCACCTCTATTTCGCAAATACATATTTAGTTTATGTTACAAAATTATAGAGAGGTCGCCCTGCATTGTCAATAGGGCAGCTCACTTCGCTCTGCTCGTTATACGCGAAAAAAGGGGTTTCGGAAATCCGAAACCCCTTGATTTTATTGGTTTTGTAGCTTTGTTACTGATTACTCAATAATAGTAGCAACTTTACCGGAACCGATTGTACGGCCGCCTTCACGGATAGCGAAACCAAGTCCCTGCTCCATAGCGATCGGGTGAATCAGTTCAACTGTCAGAGTAACGTGGTCACCAGGCATGCACATTTCAACTCCATCCGGAAGGTTGCAAACGCCGGTAACGTCAGTTGTTCTGAAATAGAACTGCGGACGATAGTTGTTGAAGAACGGAGTAT
>CAZOHB010000166.1:0-5978 GCA_964579345.1 uncultured Parasporobacterium sp. | reverse complement strand
GAGGTCCATGTTTCCCTTCTTCAGCATGGAAAGGAACAGATGCTCTACGGAGACATATTCATCTCCCATTGCCTTTGCCTCATCCTCTGCCGACAGAAGAACATCGTTCAGACTCGGGCTGATATGCTGCTGCCCGCCCTGGACCTTGACTTTTTTCTGGATTTCCTGAACAACGGCATTCGTGAAGTCTTTCGGGTCGATCCCCATCTTCTCCACCAGCTTTGCGATCAGGCTGTCTTCCTGTGTTAACAGGCAGTACAGGAGATGTTCGCAATCGATCTCCTGGTTTCCGTAATCATTGGCTACTTTCTGGCAGTCGTTTACGGCTTCTATGGATCTTTGTGTAAATTTACTGATATTCATATCAATCACCTCTTTTCGGGCTGATTATTAGCACTCTCGCTTGTCGACTGCTAATGTTCTATCTGTACTATAACACATAAAAGTCAATTGTCAAGAAGAAAGATATGATTTTTTTATATAGCACTGTATGGCTGACACCTCTGTTTTTGTTCCGCTTCCGTGTCGCCTGTTCACAAAAATCAGAGGTGTCTGCAGAGCGGATGCCGGGACAACAAAAAACCGATGCTCTTCACATCGGTTTTTACAGAATTATATTCAGTTGGTTCAGCTCTGTGCGGAAAGTTTCGCCGCCTGGTCTGCAGCAATGCAGTTGTCTACCAGCTCAAAGATATCTCCGTCAAGGACGCTGTCGAGACGGTAGGTCGTAAAGTTGATGCGGTGATCTGTAACTCTGCCCTGCGGGAAGTTATAAGTCTTGATCTTTTCGCTGCGGTCACCGGTACCGACCTGGCTTCTGCGCTCTGCTGCCTCAGCTGCCTGCTTCTTCTGCAGCTCCAGATCGTACAGACGGCTCTTCAGAACCTTCAGTGCCTTGTCTTTATTTTTCAGCTGACTCTTTTCATCCTGGCAGGAGATAACGATACCTGTAGGAATATGGGTCAGACGAACTGCGGAGTCTGTTGTGTTGACACACTGTCCGCCGTTTCCGGAAGCACGGAACACATCGAACTTGCAGTCGTTCATATCGATCTCAACATCCACGTCCTCCGCTTCCGGCATAACAGCAACCGTTGCAGTCGAGGTATGGATTCTGCCGCCGCTTTCCGTTACCGGAACTCTCTGGACACGGTGCACACCGCTTTCATATTTCAGCTTGGAATACGCGCCATGTCCGTTGACCATGAAGACAACTTCCTTCATGCCGCCAAGACCCATTTCGTTTAAGGAGACGAGGTCGGTCTTCCAGCCGTTGCGCTCCGCGTATCTGCAATACATACGGTAAAGCTCAGCCGCAAACAGCGCCGCTTCATCGCCGCCCGCTCCTGCGCGGATCTCCATGACAACGTTCTTGTCGTCATTTTCATCTTTCGGAAGAAGAAGGATCTTCAGTTCGTCCTCAAGCGTTTCCACTTCCTTTTTTGCTTCCGAAAGCTCTTCTTTTGCCAGTTCCTTCAGTTCCTCATCACTCTCGGTCTCGAGGATATCCAGACTGTCCGCGATCGTTTCCTTTGCGGTTCTGTATTTCCGGAAGGTTTCCACGATCGGTGTCAGATCGCTCTGCTCCTTCATCAGTTTCCGGAATTTGTTCTGATCGGAAGCGGTTTCCGGTTTCCCGAGTTCTTCCAGAACTTCTTCATATCTTTTTTCAATTGATTCTAATTTATCAAACATAACGACATCCCACCTTGTATTTATGACGTTTTCTATAATTTATTTTAAAAGTTTTCCTGCAACCACACGGTCGAGTCCCGCAAGATCTTTGATGATGCGGATTTCCCGGAATCCGTTTGCCTCATATAAGGAGCGGACCGACTCTCCCTGCAGGTATCCGATCTCAACCATGAGCCGCCCCTCCGGTTTCAGGTAGTTCGGAGCTTCAGAGATCAGTCTTTTGTATATATCAAGCCCTTCTGCTCCTGCTGTCAGTGCCAGCTTTGGCTCATGCTCTTTGACTTCCGGCATCAGTTCTTCATATTCTGCATCCGTCACATACGGCGGATTGGAAACGATCAGATCAAACTGCTTTGCCGGATCTATCTTTTCAAACAGGTCTGACTGTAAAAAGGAAATCTCACAGCCATTGCGATCACCGTTTCTTTTTGCGACATCCAGTGCTTTTTCCGAAAGATCGGAAGCGATTACCTGAAGATCGTTCCGACTGTGTTTCAGTGCGACAGCAATAGCTCCGCTTCCGGTACAAAGGTCAAGGACGCATGCCTCTTTCGGAATCTCTTTTAACGCTTCTTCCACAAGCACTTCCGTATCCTGCCGCGGGATCAGTACATTCGGATTCACTTCAAATGTAAGGCCATAAAACTCACAGCTTCCGATAATATACTGACAGGGCTCGTGCGCCGCACGGCGTTCCAGCAAATTTCGGTATTCGGCCATCTGCTCTTCGGGTATTTCTTCTTCCGGATGCAGAAGCCGGTACGTCCGGTCCCTGCCCGTGACCGCTTCAAACAGCAGCCCTGCGTCGGTATCCGCATCAGAGATTCCGGCATCTTCGAGCAGCTGTCTTCCAAAACGAATCGTCTCTCTTATAACCATGATACCGTTTCATCATCCGCTTTTTCTTCCGGTTCCGGCTGTCCGTCTTCCGGCAGGCTGATGATATCTTCAATCGTTTTTTCTTTCGTATCGATCACGATCTCCTCGGTTTCAAACAGATCGTCGATTCCTTCCTGGTATGCCTTCCAGTCAAAGACCGCTTCGACCGAGGCGATGCCGACTTCGACCATATCCTCGGTCGGCTCTTTTGTGGTAAGGCCCTGCATCCAAAGACCCGGTCTTGAAAGAATACATGCCGCTTTACTGTTGGAATTTCCTGCCCAGCGGATAAACTCAAAAGAGACGCCGGCAATGACAGGGATCAGCAGAAGGCGGATCACAAGTCTGAGCCAGAGGGTATCCACACGGATGAAAATAAAGAAGATAATACTGATAAAGAGGACGAAAAAGATAAAGCTGGTGCCGCATCTTCTGTGCTCTTTTGAAGATTTCATCACGTTTTCCACCGTAAGCGGGAGACCGTCTTCAATGCAGTTGATACATTTATGCTCTGCTCCATGATACATAAACGTCCGTTTAATATCTTTCATGTTGGAGATCAGGCCGATATAACCGATAAAGATCGCAAGCTTGATCACTCCCTCGATCACTGCCAGGAGTGTTGCTGAAGTGATATTCGTAAACTTCAGGATCAGGGAAGATACGACATACGGCAGAATGATAAACAGCGCAATGGCGATGATCAGAGCGATCACCACGGTAAATACCATAACCGCGCTCTCTCCTTTGGATTTAAACGTGGAGTCGATCGTTTTGTCGAGCTTTCCGTTTTCTTTCTCGATATCATCTTCATAAAAGCTTGCGGAATACGTCAGGGTTTTGATCCCGAGGATCAGCGAGCTGATAAAGGAAACAACTCCGCGCACGATCGGCCAGCCGAAGAATTTCGATTTCTTGACAAGATTCTGGTACTTGCTTTTTCCGACCTCGATCTCTCCATCCGGACGCCGCACTGCAACAGCTACATCCTCGTCATGACGCATCATAACGCCTTCAATCACGGCCTGTCCGCCGATATTTGATGATCTTCCTTTTTTCATAATATTCTTATCCTATAGTACGTTTTATAAAAGTTCCGGATTGCTTCGTGCTCTGCACTCCCGCACAAAACTTTTATAATAAAATAGAGCAATTCTTCTTTGCACGCAAAAAAGAACTGCTCAATTTCAGGTTTCGTTAAGCTATTTGTTTAAGTTGTACTTTCTATTGAACATTTCAACACGGCCACGAGCCTGTGTTGCCTTCTGCTGTCCTGTGTAGAACGGGTGGCATTTTGCACAGATCTCAACACGGATTTCTTCCTGTGTAGAGCCAACTACAAACGTATTTCCGCAATGGCAGGTTGCGGTTGCCTGATAATATTTCGGGTGAATTCCTTCTTTCATCTTTTTTCTCCTATTCTTCGTCCGGAAAACTTTTAACTCTCCGAATCAATATTTTGCTAAATCAGCCTTGCAAGTATATCACAGCAGTCTATGAACTGCAAGACCAATTTTGATGATATTAAATATTAAGACTTTCCTTCCCTGCTGCTGCCTGCGCCAGCGGTTGATTGGTCCCGTGCGCGTTGGTAGCGCCAGCGGGGCCAATCAGAGCTGGGCCATAGCTGGCAGCAGGGAAAGTCTTTCCTTTTTATTTTACAACAACCTTGACAGTAATCTTCTTCGTAGCCTTGTTGTAGTTTCCGTTACCTGCTGCCGTGACCGAGATCTTCAGCTTATAGGTGCCCTTCTTCAGCCCCTTCTTCACCGTGATCTTTCCGGATGTTTTATTGACGCTGAAGTATTTCTTAAACTTGCTCTTCGTGACGCCGGTCAGTTTATAGGTAACTTTTCCCTGTTTATTTTTGATCGTATACGCTTTTTTAGCGGTAACAGTCTGGTTTTTCTTTTTCACTTTGGAATACTTGACCGTCACATTCTTCGCTTTCGCAGTGATCGGATTGGCGGCCTTCTCGATTACAAAGGACCACCCTTTCCAGGAATAATATTTTCCGATTCCCTTTGCTCTGAAGGAAGCCAGATTGCCCGCATTGATATTGTCATAGTAGGTGACGATATAGTCTACTCCTTCTACAAGCGGTTCATAACCGTCCTCTGTCATAAGAAGTACCTGCGGCTTCGGTTCAATCGGCTTCCCTGTATAAACAAACGGGCCAACCGGCGGAATAACGATTCTGGAGTCGCCAAAATGAATCATCGCCTCAAACGGAATTCCGTTGGCGTCCGCATACCTCTGCGCCTCCGATTCCTCTACTCCAAGGATCGTAAAATCTTCCTGAATGCCATCCCAGATGGTTACCTGATTTTCCGCATCCCAATGCCGTTTGTAGCCGAGGCCGTGTTCTGCGATGCTCGTAACGCTTTCCGGAATACGGAGCGTCTTCAGCTGATAGGTATTGGCAAAGGCCATTTCTTCGATTGATTTCAGCGATTCCGGAAGCGTCACCTTCTCCAATGCAGTACATTCAGAAAATACAGCGCGCCGCAATATATCGATCCCATCAGGGATCTCTATCTCTTTTAACGATGTCATAACAGCAAATGCGGCAATGCCGATGGACTTCAGACCGGAAGGAAGAGGCATTTCTTCCAGCGATTCACATCCGTAAAATGAGCAATATCCGATCGATGTTACTCCATCCGGAATATTAAGTTTACCGAGGTTCTTGCACTCATAGAATGCATAATCTTCGATCTTTGTCACCGACTCCGGGATCCTGAGTTCCGTGAGATTTTCCAAACCATAAAACATCGTCTCAGGAATCGTCTTCAGTCCATCCTCTAAATGAATCTCCTCCAGAAAAGAATCCTCAAAGGGTGAACTTGCAATTTCAAGAGAGGCCGGAATCGTGATTTCTTTCAGCGATTCGCAGTGATAAAAGGCTGCCCAATCCAGCTCTTTCAGACTTGCCGGAAGGTGGATTTCTCTCAGCGCTGTGTCTTCATAAAAGGCCCAAAAGCCAATCTTTGTCACACTATCCGGAATATCCAGCTTTTCTAATGAAGTACATTCAGAAAAAGCGTCATTTCCAATAACCTCCAATCCTTCTGAAAAGTTGATTGTCTTCAGTTTTGGACAAATTCTGAAAGCATCATCATCAATCCTTTTCACAGAGGCAGGAATCGTAACTTTTTCCAACTCCGGAAGACCAAGAAAAATCCTCGCGCTGATATTGGTTATTCCCTCTTTTACAACAATTTCACGAATTTTCTCTGTGTTTTCACTCCAGGGAAGATAGCCTTTCAACTCTTCCAGTGTATATTTAGTCGGCAGCGGATACATTTCTCCGGTCGACTCCGGATAAATGGTAAGCGTTCCGGTGTCGGCAGAAAAGCTGCTGTAATATCCTCCATTAAGGACATGATACTCAATTCCCTCTT
>CAZOHB010000165.1:0-5993 GCA_964579345.1 uncultured Parasporobacterium sp. | reverse complement strand
TACCTTCCGGCTTGAATCCCACCTCTTCGATATAAGGAGGAACAAAGCCTACATGACCGTTCCAGTCATCAGACGGAACGTCGGTTGTAATGTACACATTGGTATCCGGCTGTTTCGGCCAGTCTTCCAGACAATCCTGTTTGAAGCAGATATCTGCAGACGAACGAGCTCCGTAAAGGATATCGATATGTCCGAAATCTTCTCTGTGTTCAAACGCATAACGGATCATGGAACGTACCGGTGCGATACCGACACCGCCGCCAATAAACAGTACATCTTTTCCTTTTAAATCCTCAATCGGGAAATGATTTCCATAAGGTCCGCGGACACCGATTTCCTGACCGGGCTGCATCTGATGGAATTCGTCCGTCAGCATACCGGTTCTCTTGATCGCACTCTGGATATAATCTTCTCCCTGTGCTGTGATCGAGAACATTGCCTCGCCTACTCCCAAAAGAGAGATCATCGCCAGCTGTCCCGGAAGCGGGCTGAATGGCTTTTTCCCATCGAGTGTCTGGATCGTGTAAGTCTGGATGTCAGGAGTTTCCTGTTTTACATCAATGACTCTGCACAAAGATGGAACCAATGGATTTTTATTGCATGAGCATTCATGATCTACTGCCATTTTTTACGCCTCCTTTCCCGGTGCATCTGTATAGGTTTCCGCATTCGGATCTGCAGCGGTTGCCTTCTCAATAAACTCGGAGATATCGAGATGAGACGGACAGTTAGCTACACATCTTCCACAGCCTACGCAAAGTGTCTCGCCATAGCGCTCATTGAAATAGCTGAGCTTATGCATGTAACGGTTGCGCAGACGTTCTTTCTTCGTCGGTCTCGGGTTAGCACCGCCTGCCATTCTGGTATAGTCACTGAACATACAGGAATCCCAGCAGCGGTATTTCGTGCCTTCGGAGCCATAGTTCTCATTGTCAATATCGAAGCAGTAGCAGGTCGGACATACGAATGTACAGGTTCCGCATCCGATGCATCCTTTTGTTACTTTATCCCAGATCGGATGTTCGAACATACCGGCAAGCTTCTTGTCCAGTTCCGGATCCTTGTTGATCTGAAGGGAACATTTCACATCCCGCTTCGGCTCACCTTTTCCGCCGTCCAGGGATTTCAGAAGATCCAGCACTTCCTTTCCCTTATCGGTATACGCTTCCAGAACAAATGCATCCGCAGAGTCTTTGGAAACATTCATCATAACATCCGCATTCGGTGCATTGTTCGGATCCAGTCCCATGGAATCGCAGAAGCAGGTACGCTCCGGCTCGACGCATCCCATCGATACGATGACAACATTTTCACGACGCTTCGCATAATAGGAATCGACATATTTTTTGGTATAGAATACCTTGTCCATTGCCTCAATGCTTCTTGCATCACAAGGGCGGATGCCAAACAGGATCTTCTTTGTATCTTCCGGGAAGATTTCCTGGATTTCAGCATTCTCGCCTGTTTTATAGCGGTACATTTTTTCCACATTCGGGAAAAGGACATCCTTCGGCGGCTTTACGGTATTCGGGCCATCGAGAGCAATGAACATGCCTTCTTTAAACGGCATGAATTTCTTCTCACCCATCGTCTGTCCGCCTTCCGACGGATCCTCGATCATTTCGAAGGTCGGTGCAAAAACAACTGCACCTTCGCTGAGGATCTCCAACGCTTTATTTAAGTCTTTTTTCGCTAATTTCATGATCCTCACCTCCTACATAAACTCGTCCGGATCTTCCAGCTTATAGGTGCCTAAGATCGGCATCGCATCATCCGGAAGGCCGCATTCATAATCACCGTAAAGGTCATTGATATCTTTGAGCATCTTCTTGGTCTGACGCATGATCGGAAGATTCATCGGGCAGACACGTTCGCACTCACCGCACTCGATGCAGCGGTCGCCGACATGGAATGCTCTTGTAAGTCCGTAAACCTGGTTCTGCTCTCTGTCTGCTGCCTTGCCCTGCCATCCGGTACGGTACTGGTCTGCGTAACATTCGACACAGTTGCATGCCGGACATGCATTTCTGCAGGCATAGCAGTGAATACATTTGTCATACTGTTTTGCCCAGTATTCATATCTCTGATCCGGAGTCAGTTTTTCAAATGCCTCGATCTCTTTGAAACGATCTGCATTCATCTGCTCTTCTACCGGCTCACCGATCAGTACGTCATACGTCAGCGGATTTTTGTGCTGACATCCGTCACAGACTGCATTTTCTTTTCCGTCGCAGACCACGCCGATGATGTAGAGATTCTCTCTTTTCAGCTGTTTGTCACGCAGCATTCTGTTTAATGCGCGGCTGTCACAGCCTCTGGCAATGATCGCAATCTTTTTCTCCGGGTATCTGTCATCCAGGGCAAATTTTCCTGTGCCGTTGATGCAGTATTTATTCCAGACCAGGAGATCGCACTCTGCTTCAGTTTCCGCAAAATACGGTTTTGTTTTATCTTCAAAACGGGTGGAGGTCCATCCGACAACGGCGCTTACTTCACCGGTTGCCAGAGCCTTTTTCGCTTCTTCACGAATCCGGTCCTGCACCTGAGCTTCTGTTAAAGCTGCCATTATTCAGCACCTCCTTCCTTAGCCTGAAGCGCATTGTCGTAATGCGGCGCAACAAACTTCGTGTTCGGACCAAGCGCCTTGATCTGTGCGCTGACTTCGGTCACGGTATCACGGAACTTCGCTGCTTCTGAACCGCTGATCCATTTTGCCTGGAAGCGCTTCGGGTCGATTCCGTTATACTCCAGAAGCCGCTGCATCAGCATAAAACGTCTTCTGGTGAAATAGTTTCCGGTTGCATAATGACAGTCTCCCGGGTGGCATCCGCAGACCAGAACGCCGTCAGCGCCTTTCTGGAATGCACGCAGGATAAACTGCGGGTTTACTCTGGAAGAGCATGGAACGCGGATGGTGCGGACATTTTCCGGATATTTCATACGGTTCAGTCCTGCCAGATCCGCTCCGGTGTAGGTACACCAGTTGCAGCAAAATGCAAGGATCTTCGGCTCCCAGTTATCGTCTTTCTTTATAGACATAACGCATCCACCTCCTTCAGAATCTGATCATTCGTAAAGCCTCTCAGGTCGATACATCCGGTACGGCAGGTTGCGGTACAGCATCCGCATCCCTGGCAAAGACCTTCGTTCACCTGTGCAACGGTCTTCGTGACCTTACGGTTGCCGTCACGTCCCGGAACCTCAACTAAGGAGATTGCCTTATACGGACATACTTCCACGCAGTATCCGCAGCCGGCACACTTCGTCTGATCTACATGAGAGATCATCGGTGATGTCTCCATCTCGTCATGGTTCAGAATACCAATGACTTTGGAAGCTGCAGCTCCTGCCTGTGATACTGTGTCAGGAATATCTTTCGGTCCCTGGCAGGTTCCGCAAAGGAAAATACCTGCGCTCTGGGTCTCAACCGGACGAAGCTTCGGATGTGCTTCCTGGATCCAGCGATCCTTATCCATAGAGATACCCAGCTTGCTTACGACTTCTTCTACTCCCGGGGCTGCTTCCATCGCTGTTGCTAAGATGACCATGTCAGCCTCAACAGTGACCGGACGGCCGATCAGGGAATCTTCACCTTTAACGATCAGCTTGCTGCCCTCTTTGAAGATCTTGGAGACACGGCCTCTGATATACTGTGCTCCGTCGCTTCTTGTATTGTCATAAAACTCTTCATATCCTTTACCCGGAGTACGGACATCCATATAGAAGATGTAGACTCTGGAATTCGGGATCTTGTCCAGGATCTGATGTGCGTGCTTTGCACTGTACATACAGCATGCTCTGGAGCAATAGGTTTTGCCTTTCTTCGGATCACGGCTGCCGACGCATTTTACGATAACAACGTCTTTCGGCTCCTTGCCGTCGGAAGGTCTTACGATATGTCCTTCGGTCGGGCCGGAAGCGTTGACGAGACGTTCGAACTGAAGACCGGTGATGACGTCTTCATACTTGCCTCCGCCGTATTCCGGATACATCTGCTTCCAGTCAGCCAGCTCATAACCGGTTGCAACAACGATCGCACCATACTGCTCTGTCGTGTATTTGACTTCATCCTGATAGTTGATCGCGCCGATCGGACAGATCTTTTCGCAGATTCCGCATTTGTCCTTCGTCAGTTTCAGGCAGGCCTGCGGGTCAATGACCGGCTTGGAAGGAACCGCCTGTGCGAACGGAATATAGATAGCGGAACGCTTGCTCATTCCCTGGTTGAACTCGCTGATGACCTTTGTCGGACACTTAGTCTGGCAAAGACCGCATCCGGTGCAGAGATCATGATTTACATATTTTGCTTTTTCTTTGATCGTTACTTCAAAGTTACCGATATATCCTTCCACTTTCTCTACTTCGCAGGAAGTCTTAAGCGTGATATTCGGATGTGCTCCGGCATCAACCATCTTCGGGGTTGAAATACATGCGGAGCAGTCCATGGTCGGGAATGTCTTATCCAGCATGACCATATGTCCGCCGATGGTCGGCTCTTTTTCTACGATCGTAACTTCGTATCCTGCATCTGCAATATCCAGAGCTGCCTGGATTCCTGCAATACCTCCGCCGATCACCAGCGCACGCTTCGTGATCGGAATCGTGGAAGTCGTCAGCGGTTTGTTATTTGCTACTTTCGCAACAGACATCTGGACAAGGTTGATTGCCTTCTCCGTTGCTTTCGCTTTGTCGGTATGAACCCATGCGCACTGCTCACGCAGGTTTGCGATCTCAAGCAGATACGGGTTGATCTTTGTTCCCTTCAGCATCTTGCGGAAGGTTGCTTCATGCATTCGCGGAGAACAGGAACCGATGACGATACGGTCTAAGTTATGCTCCACGATTGCCTCTTTGATCATCGCCTGTCCGGGTTCGGAACACATATACTTGTAATCTCTTGCAAAGACAACGCCCGGCATGCTCTTAGCAGCTTCTGCTACTTTTTCCACGTCGACAGTCGCCGCAATATTTGTTCCGCAGTGACAGATAAATACACCAATTCTAGCCATATTATCTACCTGCCTTTCCGACTACGATCGGGCCATCCTTTAACGGATCTTTTTTTGCTGCCGCTTTTGCTTCAGCGGCTGCTTTTTTAGCCCCAGTCCTGATTACTTCGTTAATAACATCAAATGCCGGGAAGAAATGCTGGTGGATGCCGCACTGCTCTGCGTTAGCACCCATCGCGATGGCGATCAGTTCCGTGAACTGGAATACCGGGATGTTGTAATCCCTGCCAAATTTCTTGTTGATCTCGGCTTCTCTCATATCCAGGTTCATATTGCAGAGCGGACATGCTGTGACGATAACGTCTGCACCATGTGCTTTTGCATTACGGAAGATCCTGTCAATGAGTTCTCTGGAAGATTCCGGTGCATCGACCTGATGGCTGGCGCCGCAGCATTCCGTCTTATAATCCCAGTCGATCGCTTCTGCTCCGGTTACTTTGATGATCTCATCCATTTTCATCGGGTTCTCCGGATTGGTCTCCCCGGTGATCTCGCGCGGTCTGCTCATCAGGCAGCCGTAATAGCAGGCAACCTTTAAGCCTTCCAGTTTTCTGTGAATACGGCTTTCGATGGCCTCTTTGATTTCCGGATCCTCAAACAGATCCAGGAAATTGAGCACCTCTGCCTCCGCCTTAAACGGACGCTCTAAGATCTCTTCGATCTCCTGCCGTTTCAGTTCATTCGTTTTGCCCATGTGGCTTGCATATTTCAGTCTGGAATAGCAGGATGCACAAGGGGTTACGATATCAAGGCCCGGGAAATACTCTTCTGCAAGTGCAATGTTTCTTGCAGATAAAGCATAGGCCATGTTTTCATTTTTGGTATGTGCCGCTGTACTTCCGCAACAGTTCCAGTCCGGAATCTCTTTCATTTCCAGACCGATCTTTTCAGCAATGTATTCAAAGCTCTTTTTGTAGGTTACTGCTGTGGAGTCCATGGAACATCCCGGGTAGTATGCGTATTGTTTCATTTGACCGCACCTCC
>CAZOHB010000164.1:0-6000 GCA_964579345.1 uncultured Parasporobacterium sp. | reverse complement strand
TCGTTGTCATATACTGTTTATTCATTAATCATTGGACAATGCTCATTTACCGGGAACCTTCGATCGCACAAAAACATATTCTTTATATATTTAAAGCATTATTTTACTTTAATTATAACAGTTGTATAACACTTATAACCATTCTCTCCTTGGTAAAATTATAATATAGAATATGAATGGGTACAAGGAAGAACGGAGACAGGGAACTGTGTGCCCTGTCTCCTTCTATCTCACGGATTCTACTTTACTGTAATTTTTATCGTCCTGACCTTTCCGTCCTGCGTGTAGGCAAAGACGGTGCAGGTGCCTTTGGCTTTTGCTTTGATCACGCCTTTGGCGGAAACAGTCGCAACTGCCTGATTCGAAGAAACATAGCGCATCTTCAGGATCGTCTTCACCTTGGCTGACTTGCACTGCGGAACGCCTGCTGCCTGCAGCGAAGCGGATTTTCCTTTCTTCAGCGTTGCCTTGGAAACTGCTTTAAACTTTCTGCCGGTCTTGATCTTCAGCGTAACGTCCTTATTATTTCCGGCTTTTTTGCTTCCCTTTGTCGCCACATGGATCATCTTCGAAGTGGATACGACCTTGTTGTTTTTATCCAGCGCAACCACGATAAACTTATAATATTTGCCGGCTTTCAGCTTCTTGCCTGCTTTCTTCACAGCAGCTGAAGCTTTCGTTACAGACGTGATCCTGTTCAGCTTGTTCTTTCCACTCAGAGCGCCGTAAACAACATAGGTCTTAGCGCCAGCAGTCTTGTTCCATGTCAGAGTGACCGCAGATCTGGTCTGCTTCGAGGATTTCAGCTGAAGCGGCAGATACTGAGAGCCTTTCGGATCTTTATCTGCCTTATAGCTGCGCAGCGCCATGTCGGCAACCGCGAATGAAGCTCCTTTTCCGAGCGCAGTCCCGTCCTCTCCGAGTCCGGTCTCTCCCGCCGTAAATTCGTAGTTCAAACTAAGCGCTCCGTTATAATCGATATATGCGAATATTTCTTCTCCGTTTATCATGGCGGTCCCGGAATAATCCGCATCTTCTTCCTTGCCAATCAGGAATTCACAGTCTTTTTTCGGCATGATCGATATGGAAAGGCTCAAGTCACCGGACGGGACCTTACCGGTTACCACGTTATAATCAGAATCGTCAAGGGTTACTTCTTCAAACCGGTAATGTTCCGGATCACCGAGAACCGGCATCTTCCATACGTCCCCGGCCTTAGGAATATCAAAATTGACTTCCACTTGATCGATGATGTAGTGCCAATGACCGTACAGTTCGATATCCCCTTTTATCGTAATGGTATCGGCAGAATGCTCTTCATCATCCCTCCATCCGATAAACCGGTAACTGCCGTCATCCTCCATCTTCGGAAGTTCCTCGTATTTCAACATGCTGCCCTCTGTGACCGTAATCGGTTCAGGAGCGCCTTCATGGTCATAATCAGTAAACGTGATCGCATACTCCTTCGGCGT
Organism: uncultured Parasporobacterium sp.; assembly: GCA_964579345.1. Classification (GTDB taxonomy): domain Bacteria; phylum Bacillota; class Clostridia; order Lachnospirales; family Lachnospiraceae; genus RGIG5612. The sequence goes on along the minus strand of CAZOHB010000164.1, from coordinate 4,528 downwards.
TCCGATCGTAAATTTCCAGACTCCGGTGATTTCGGTTATGCCCTCCGCATAAGAGATCTCCGGTTTCGTGACCGGGCCTTCGCCATTGATCGTGACAGCAAGATCCTCGGATACCGTATGTCCTGCAGTGCTGAACGTAACTACAAGGTAATACTCTTTATTGTTCTGGAGCGACTTATCCTTTGTATCCAAATATGCGCGGGCTTCGAGCCAGTCTTTGCCGAGAGCATCCGTCGCCGAAGCAACTTTGCCCGGTGTTCTGGACGAGGAGTTGCTGGCAGCAGGCTTCGGAATCTCGATTGCGATTTTCTCCAGCTCCGGAGCCGGAGCAAGGACCTTGAGGCGCCCGATCAGCGCATCGTAATGATGAGAGAACATAAAGCCCTTTGCATCTGCAACAAGTATTACGGCCGGCATCACTGCGGTAAGGATTGCGCCAACGCCAAGAGGCTCATCCGTGATCTCAATGTTTTCCAGATCAAGCAGGACCGGAGCCGCCAGTTTCAGGGCCGCATACAGTTCACTTTCCGTGAATGGGAGTTCTGTGCCCTCCTCGGAAACGGATTTCAGGAATTCGATGGCGGATTTTGAAGCCGCCCAGTAATACATGTTCGGATCATCGGAACTCTTGTACTTTCCGGATTCGATCGCATACGCCCGGATGGCATTCTCAGCAAGAGGAGCTGCCTCTGTCACATGGTCCGCGATCCCATCCAGGGCAAGTCCGTCACCAAAGAGGATCCCCATCAGTTTCATGAAGAGTTCCTGATAATTATAGTTGACTGTAACGTCTTCCCCTTCCATGCTTTTGAAGAAATCGGCACGGTCAGCAGAATATCCTGCACGATCCGGGATCCGCGACGTCAGCGCTGCAACAGCATTTTCCGGTGTCAGTTTTCCATAATCCTGATCCAGGTTCAGCCTGGCTTCACTGCCGAGCTTTTCCAGTTCCTCGTTCAGCTTCGCATCCGTCTCTTCCGTTTTCAGCTCGTGTTTCACGCCGAAAAGTGTCATGCCCCATGGCGGGACCATCGTTACGATATCGTCGCTGCAAATGTAATTATGAATATAGGTGTATTTAGACTGGTCCTCTACTATATCGATGACCGCCGGTGCTTCAAAAGTATAGGCATAGATTCCGTCGTTGGCTTCGCCGAGTTTCTCCGGGAGTTTTGCGGCGATCAGGTTCGCGAGCGCGCCGCCGCGGCTCTGTCCCATGACCCAGTATTTTACCTTTCCGGTCTCCCCTTCCAGGTCCACCGCTTTTTCGATGGATTTTTCCACGGCAAGCCGGAACGCGTAATGTTCGCCTTCTGTCACGTCCTCGCCGTTGATATGGAAGTTCTGCGTCCAGCCGTCCTTCTTTGTCTCCTTGTCAAATGTATAGCTCTGAATGACGATTGCGATCAGCGTCTCGTCGCCGATCTTCTTTTTCGCCTTTAGGAAATTGCAGCCGTCCGGATCTCCGCTTGAAAAGCCTACCGGTTCAACCTCATCAAACCCCAGCTTCTTTAAGAACAGCGTTCCGATCCCATCCGCTTCGCCGTCCGTTGCCGCGGACAGCAGCTGCATCGAAAGGAGCGCCAGCTCATCGTTTCGCTCTGCAGGGTCCGCCCGGAACCAGTCATCCGAATAATAATAACTGTCGTTCAGCACTTTTCCCGGTGTATACGAGGAATAGATCTCCGTCACACCGAATTGATAGGAATCGGCTTCCTCCGCGTTTGCCTTTGGCGCATATACTGCAATCTGTGTCAGCGCCAGAAGCGCAGCAATTGCAAGCACCAGCCATGTTTTGATTTTTTTCATCCTGTTTTCCATATGTTTTATTTCACCTTGACCTTCAACGATACAGGGATTATCAGTTTCTTTCAGTATTATACAAAAACGCCATAATATAGTATCGGATTTCAAGGCAGATTACAAGGAGACAAAAGAACCTTTCCATTCTTAATTGTTCTCAAAAGCCTTGAAATCTGCTTTCTTCGCAGCTGCAGTTCAGTAAATTGGACTATGCTTATTTACCGGGAACCTTCGATCGCACAAAAACATATTCTTTATACTGGATCCCATCATAGGACAGGATTGCAGGAGTCAGCATCTTTCGAAGATCCATCTCTGAAAACCTCTCCGCATTCTGTTCTGCGATCTTATCATTGCAGTTCCACAGCTTTTTCTGCTTCTCATAAGACAAATTCCTGATCCAGCTTTTCAGGATTTCTGCCTTTTCCAGAAAAACCGGAAGCCCTTTCGGTGCAAGGGAATCCGTATCGGTCTTCATCTGTTTTGCAGGCGAAATAATGATCCTCATCCTAGCTCACTCAGCATCTGCTCCGGATTTTCTGCAGCCTTGACCTTATCAAAAGCTTTCACAATGATCCCGTTCTCATCGATCAGATAAGTCGTCCGTACAACACCCATGGAGACCTTTCCGTAATTCTTCTTTTCCTTCCAGACATCATAGGACTGGATCACTTCTTTTTCTGTATCGGAAAGAAGCGTAAACGGAAGGCCATACTTTTCTTCAAATTTTTTATGGGATGCAACGCTGTCCTTGCTGATCCCCAGAACAACAGCTCCTTTTTCTGAAAACTGCGGATACAGTTCAGCGAACCCGCAGGCCTGCTTCGTGCAGCCGGAAGTCATATCTTTCGGATAGAAATACAGGATCACCTTCTGGCCTTTATAATCTGATAGGCTTCGTATTTCTCCATTCTGGTCCGGCAGTGAAAATTCCGGGGCTTTCGTACCTGTTTCTAACATCGTCTTGTCCTCCAGTTTAGAATCTGATTGTTATAATATTCTGTGCATATGTTTGGAATCATACTTGCTATCACGGTTGTGGATCACCAGAATGTTTACTGCACCCGGCATCTGACCGTATTCCCATGATCCCCATCTGCATATAGCTTCTCCAAAAGACATATACGTTACGGAATCCGGCATCTTTCAAAAGTCCGATATGCTCTTCTACCGTGATGGGAAAGTAAAAGATCCCGCAGCGTTTCCTGTGTAAAATCGCCTCTTCTTCGGTCTTTCCAGCCGCGGTCTGGAAACCCTGCCATCGATTCAGCTCGTGTTCCTTCAAATCCTCATCCGCAGGAATAATGTTTTCAAAGCAGATGTATATTCCGCCATCATTCAGCGCCCTGTATATGTTTGCAACTACTTGCTTTCGTTCCGAAGGCTGAAGGAAATGGTGCACTTCAATTGCTGTGATGATGTCATATTCCTTTTCGGCCTGAAGTTCCTGTGAGGTTCCCGGCCGGAACACAACATCTGCGATCTGTTTCTGTTCTGCTATGTGCAGCATTTCTGGAGAGGGGTCGATCCCCTCCAGGCTTATATTCGGAAAAGCATCCCGAAGGAGTTTCTCCAGCATCCCGGTGCCGCAGCCAAGGTCTAGGAGCTTTCCTTCTGTATTACCATATTCACGGATCATCGACAGCGTCTGCTGATAGAAGTCATGAACATAAGGCAGGGTTGTCTGGATGTACCGGTCAAAATCCGAAGGTTCATATGGTCTTGTCGAAAGAATCCTGTTTTCCATAAACTGTCACCACCTTGTAGTGTTATATTGTTTCCGTCCATTTCTTTGCATATTCCTGTATCTGGAAAACGTTAAACTGGCGGATACGGTATACCTGGATGCCTGACTGGGCAAATGGATCAGCCGCAAAGAAATCCTCTACGTTTTCATCATCTTCCAGACGTAACAGGATCACGCCGCCACGGCCTCCGATCAATGGCCCGGAAGTAAGGATCTTCCCTGCTTCAAAATACGGAACCATAAATGCATGATGGGCATCAAGGATCGCCTTAAATTCAGGGCCCTGTGGAATATCCGGCTTCATGTTCCCTTCAAGAATATAAAACTTCATATCTTTTTTCCTCCATCATAACTGGCTTTTATTGTAACCTAAACAGGTCATACATTGAACCGGTTTCTCTGTTCATTCTCTCGAATAGGAGTCATCCTATATATGATTGAAGCCTGATTGATATCTCCTCCTGAAACAGCATTCCTTTTAATAACAGTAATTTCATTTCCAAACAGTTTTTTATCGCCAAGGACAGGCTTGTATATGCATTCGCTCCACACAGGTGCAAAAGCCTCACTCCCCATAAACTTCCTTCGCCAGATTAAACACAGCCCAGGCCTTTGGCCAGCCGGCATAGAAAGCAACATGCGTGATCGCGGCAGCCATTTCCTTCTGTCTCACCCCGTGGTTCTTTGCATTCTGGATATGATATTTCAAGCTGCTATCCGTAATTCCCTGTGCCATAAGAGCAACCACCGTAATCAGGCTTCTTGTCTTAAGATCAAGATCTTCATTATTCCAGTTCTCACCAAACAGCACATCATCATTAAAATGAGCAAATACCGGTGCGAAGTCCCCGAGCTGATCTCTTCCTGCAGTCTGTACAATTTTTTCAGTCATTCCTTGATTCTCCTAGTAATTATAGTCTATTCTTTTTCAGCCAGATCCATATTCTCATATGCGAAAATCCAAAAATGAGAATATGC
>CAZOHB010000163.1:0-6045 GCA_964579345.1 uncultured Parasporobacterium sp. | reverse complement strand
AGCAAACAGTTCCAGAGTCTCTTCCGAGACCCGGTATGCATCCCGGATCTTTTCCTCCTATTAGCTGCTGATCAGCCGCTGATCCTGCAGCTTCGCAAACAGCAGACGGTTGCCTCCGGCCTGCGCGCTTTCCTGCATCAGAAACAGTTCATTATCATCAATTCCGTATTGTTTCAACTCAGTGATCGCCGATTTGATCTTTTCCGCAAATCCCGGCATATGCACCTTGCTGCGGTAGACCTGAAGATCCTCCCGGCACTCTTCGAGTACCTGCCGGAGGACCAGAACTTTACCCGTATTATCGTGTACGTTTTTTACACCGATCCAGAGATCGGAGAAAAAGACCTGCGCCAGTCTGTCAAAACTGACAACGTCAATATTAAAAGTAGCACCCCGTTTCAGGTGTGCCACCACATTTTGCTGCATCGTCAGTGTCGCCTGTTCCGGCACCACCGCGAAAAACTTCTCTCCGGGATATTCCAGTGATTTTTCTGTCATATCCCGGATCAGCTGTTTCGATTTTTCAGAGCCTGCGCTCCCGAGAATCAGATGTAACATGCTTTATTCTTTCTTAAGTGTCGCATACATGACCGCCTTGATCGTATGCATGCGGTTTTCTGCTTCATCAAAGACGACCGACTGCGGTCCGTTAAATACTTCATCGGTAACTTCCAGTTCCGATAATCCGAACTTCTCAAAGATATCTTTTCCGATCGTCGTCTTCGTATCGTGGAACGAAGGCAGGCAGTGCATAAAGACGGCATCCGGTTTTGCGAGCTGCATCAGTTTCGCGCTGACCTGATACGGTTTCATCACTTCGATGCGCTTCGCCCATGCGTCTGCCGGCTCTCCCATGGAAACCCAGATATCGGTATATAAAACGTCTGCGCCTTTTGCTCCTTCTTCCGGATCCTCGGTCAGGCGGATCGTTGCGCCGCTTTCTTCCGCGATTTTCTTGCAGGTATCCACAAGCTCCTGCTCCGGCCAGAAATCCTTCGGCGCGCAGGCGGTATAATTCAGACCCATCTTCGCGCAGGCTACCATCAGGGAGTTGCCCATATTGAAGCGCGCATCTCCATAGTAGGTAAAATTGATGCCGGCAAGGGAGCCTTTGTGTTCTTCGATCGTCAGAAGATCCGCGATCATCTGTGTCGGATGGAACTGGTCTGTCAGTCCGTTCCAGACCGGAACGCCCGCATACTCTGCCAGCGTCTCAACGATGCTCTGATCAAAGCCGCGGTATTCGATACCATCAAACATTCTTCCGAGCACCCGTGCGGTATCTTCGATGCTCTCTTTATTTCCCATCTGGCTTCCTGCCGGATCCAGATACGTTACAGCCATACCGAGATCGTGCCCTGCAACTTCAAAAGAACAGCGGGTTCTTGTAGAAGTTTTTTCAAAAAGAAGTACGATATTTTTCCCTTCCAGATATCGATGCGGAATTCCGTTTTTCTTTTTTTCTTTCAGATCTTTCGACAGATCGATCAGATAACGGATTTCCTCCGGTGTATAGTCCAATAATTTCAAAAAGTTTCTTCCGCTTAAATTAACACTCATATTCTTCCCTCTTTTTCAAATTGAATACTTGTATATCATACAGGACACTGTGTCCCATAAACATCCCTTATATCAGATGTACCCCATAGATCGCAAAATGTAAATAAATGCGGTCAGTGTGACGGATGTAAACAGCGTAGTCAGAACGACGGTGCTGGAAGTTACCGTTCCTTCGAAGCCGTATTGCTTTGCCATGATGAAGCAGGACGGCGTTGTCGGTCCCGCTAACATGATAAAGATCGCCACCAGTTTTTCCGTCCGGTATCCGAGCGCGATCGCGATGATCGTAAAGATGACCGGAAGGATGATGATCTTGATCGCAGCAGCGATCGCAGACAGACGGATCTTTTTAAATGCTGTAGAGAAGCTGAATTCCGCTCCGATACAGATCAGTGCCAGAGGCGTTGCCATCCTTGCCACATAGTCCAGGGATTTTTCAAGGATTGTCGGATACTTAATCCCGATCAGGGATGAAACCAGGCCAAGCACGATACCGATGACGATCGGATTCGTCACGATTCCGATCAGCGCTTTTTTAATCTTCCCGTTTCCTTTGACTTTGTCTGCCTCCGGGGATTCTGTCTGCAGTAAGATAACCGCATAAATATTATACAGCGGAACACAGCCGAGCATCATCATGCCTGCCATTCCGCTGCTTCCGTAAATATTCTGGATCAGTGCCAGTCCCATAACTGCCGCACTGCTGCGGTAAGAAGCCTGCACGAACTCGCCCAGAGCATCTTTGTCCTTAACAAAGAGTTTTGCCAGCCCCCACGCTCCCCAGAAAGCAATACTGGTCGCAACCGCACAGAAGATCAGAAACTTCAGATCAAATGTTTCCTTGAAGTCCGTCATTGCAAGGTCCGTAAAAAGCAGGACCGGGAGCGTCAGCTTAAAATTGAATTTATTTGCCGTCTTTAAAAAGCCGGCATCGAGTACATTCACTTTTTTCAGAAAGAAGCCCAACGCAATCATGATAAACAACGGAATGGTTGCATTCAGGGCAAACATTAAGTTCGACATAGTTTTCAATATTTTCCGGCCGGCGGTTTCATCCGCCGGCCTATTGTTATTATCTTACAATCAGTTTTATTGTTTTATAAACAGAGGTTGTCTTGTAGTTCTCTGTTCGTTTTGCTGTAACCCGCACTTTGATCTTGTAGGTTCCCTTCGGAAGATTCTTTCGAACAGTGACCTTTCCTTTCGAAGAGACTTTGACATAGTCCCGCGCCTTTTTGGAAACAGACATTAGCTTGTAGGTGATCTTCGCATTATCTTTTACCCTGGCATGAATCTGGAAGGTCTGTTTTTCCTTTTGCAGTTTGCGGTACCGGAGCTTCTTCGAAGAAGACACTTTGGTCGGCTCGTTTCTTGCTTTGTCGATCTTATAACTAAGTGTTTTGGATCCGCTGTAAGCATTTATTAAATTCACCGTCACTTCATAGCTTCCCGGTGAAACGCTTGCCGCCTCAGAGAAACTGATTTCCATATTGTCGTCTGAAATGATCATTCCATCACTATCGGTAACGATCGGGAATGGTCTCTGATCATATCCGGTATATGTGAACGTCTCCCCGGAAAGAATAATATCCCCGATCTTTTTAATCACCTGCGATTCCCCGGCAATTCCACACGCACTGCATTTTGTCGTGACTTTTCCGTTTCTTTTAAAAGTTGCCGGAGTGATTGTATCCGTTACAAAAGAATGTCCTGTCGCTTTCAGAACCGTCTGGGATTTTTTAATCTGTGTTGTTCCGTATTTATCCGAAAAATATTTTCCACAATCCGAACAATACCAATAACGGATATTTCCGTTTTCGGTACAGGTCGGGCTTACTGCTTTTACCTTTGTCAGGTTATGTGTCTCCGTAGGATCGATCGAACTGGAAGAAATATACCAGTAATCAGTAGCAGCATTCAGCACTGCTTTCTGTGTAACGTTGCCCATCGCCACACTGATCCAGGAATCCTTCAGCGGAATCCGTTCGCCGCTCAGATACGGGACCGGCTCAGCACAATAGAAGGTATCTCCCACATAATCCGTCACAAAGACCGCATGTGAAAAAGAATCTGCTTCCACATAAAAGACGATACCTTCCGGATGCGCATCCAGAAGCTGCTTTAAGGAAGTCGCTTTCATTCCGCTCACAGCTGCATGACTGACAGTAAGGCTGCTGTTTCCGATCGAGTAAGTAAAGTAGTAATAAAGGCCGGGAGCCCAGGCGACAGGTTTTACCGCAGCTTCCGTAACCCCGGTCCATTTAGGATCCCCTGCCAGATACAGTTTTGCACGCATCATCATCGTTGCCGCCACCAGCGTACAGGTATCGCTTCCCTGCGCCTGTGCCAGATAAATGGTATCCGGGAGAGAGGTATCCGCCTTTACCGGCGCAGCAGAAAACAGCGTTGTGCATATTAGCAGTAACGCTGCAAAACCGGCGATCATCTTTTTGCCGTGTTTCATAAACAAATATTTTCCTTTCTCGCTGGGAATTTTATTTTATACCGTTTCAAAAAAATTCTCAAGCAATCTTCCTTTAAAAAAATATTACAATTCTGCTTTCACCATCTCAAGCGCACGAGCGATGACCTGGTCCATATCGTAATACTTATACTCTCCAAGCCGTCCGCCAAAGATCACTTGCGGTACTTCCGCGGCTTTTTTCTTATACGCTTCATAAACAGCTGTATTTTTCTCATCGTTGACCGGATAGTACGGTTCATCCCCCAGCTTCCATTCCGAGCTGAACTCCCGGCTGATCACGGTTTTCGGGAGATCATTCCCCGCTTCATCTTTTCCAAACTCAAACCATTTATGTTCGATGATCCTCGTCCATGGTGTTTCCGCGTCTGTATAATTGACTGCAGCATTGCCCTGGAAGTTCGGAATATCAAGAACCTCTGTCTCAAAACGCACAGAACGGTACTCCAGGGTTCCTTCCGAATAATCGAAAAAGCGGTCGATCGGTCCGGTATAAACGATTTTTTCCGCAAGACCATCAAAATATTCCTTCTGGTCGAAGTAATCCGTGTTCAGGCGGACTTCAACACCTTCCAGCATTTTTTTCACCATCGCGCTGTAGCCGCCTTCCGGAATCCCCTGGTAAAGCGCGTTGAAATAGTTGTTATCAAACGTAAGCCGGACCGGAAGACGTTTAATGATAAATGCCGGAAGTTCGCTGCAAGGTCTCCCCCACTGCTTTTCCGTATATCCTTTCACGAGTTTTTCGTAGATGTCCGTACCAACAAGGCTGATCGCCTGCTCCTCCAGATTTGCCGGAGTTTCAATTCCCGCTGCTTTTTTCTGTTCTTCAATCTTTGCCGCAGCTTCTTCCGGTGTCACAACGCCCCACATCTTATTAAAGGTGTACATATTAAAGGGCAGTGAAAAAAGTTCCCCTTTATAATTGGCAACCGGAGAATTCGTAAACCGGTTAAAATTTGCAAAACGATTGACATAATCCCAGACTTCTTTGAGATTGGTATGAAAAATATGTGCACCATATTTATGCACATGGATCCCTTCAATAGTTTCGGTAAAAACATTTCCGGCGATATGCGGTCTTTTATCAATGACCAGAACCTTCTTTCCCGCATCCGCTGCTTCTCTTGCAAAAACACTTCCAAACAGACCGGCTCCAACTACCAGATAATCGTATGTCATAACAGACCTCCTGCCTTAGTATTTATAAAGATATGCGTCAATTTCCCAGTTGCTCACTCTTCGGCTGTACTCTTCCCATTCATGACGTTTGGCAGAAACATAACGGTCATAGATGTGGTGACCGAGGACGTTCTGCACGAATTTATCTTTTTCGACTTTGTTGATTGCTTCAAAAAGATTCGACGGAAGCTTTTTGACTCCGCTCCTCGTCAGTTCCCGCTTGCTCATCTCAAAAATGTTTTTGTCGATCGATGCCGGCGGTTTCATCCCATTGAGAATCCCATCCAGCCCTGCCTCCAGACAGAGGGCCAGGGCAAGATATGGATTTGCAGATGGATCAGGACTGCGCAGTTCAATTCGCGTTCCTTTCCCGCGACTGCTTGGAACACGGATCAGGGGACTTCTGTTTTGTGCTGACCAGGCGATGTAGACAGGCGCCTCAAAATCCGGTACCAGGCGTTTATAAGAATTCACAAGGGGATTTGTGAAAATAGTGATGCCTTCTATGTGTTTCATGATCCCCGCCATGAAGGAATACGCTTCCTTGCTGAGACCATTTTTATCTGATTCGTCCACGAAGAGGTTTTCTCCGTCCTTTTCGAGAGACATGTTCAGGTGCATGCCGTTACCTGCCTGTCCGAATATCGGCTTCGGCATAAATGTCGCATAAAGATTTCTCTTTTCCGCAACACTTTTTACGGCATATTTAAACGTTTGTATGCTGTCTGCTGCATGGAGCGCCTCTTCATAACGAAAATCGATCTCATGCTGTGCAGGTCCGCATTCATGATGGCTTGCTTCGATGACAAAGCCGAGTTCCT
>CAZOHB010000162.1:0-6068 GCA_964579345.1 uncultured Parasporobacterium sp. | reverse complement strand
CTTTCTGTGCGGTTTATCCGGCGTGTTGCCGAGTTCGATCATCGAATACAGCACACGCCGCTGTACCGGCTTCAGTCCGTCGCGGACATCCGGCAGCGCACGGGAAGCAATTACGCTCATCGCATAATCGATGTACGAATTTTCCATCGTCTGCTTCAGATCGACTTCTTCAATTTTGTCAAAGATATGCTCGTCCATTCAGTTCCCCTTTTAAATGTCTATGTTCGTTGCGTATTTCGCATTGGTTTCAATAAATTCACGCCGCGGTTCGACTTCGTCACCCATCAGTGTGGTAAAGGTAACGTCCAGATCCTGCGGATTTTCCTCATCGATCACGACCTTGGAAAGGATACGTGTCTGCGGATCCATTGTCGTCTCCCAAAGCTGGCTCGCATCCATCTCACCAAGACCTTTGTAACGCTGGATCTTGTTCTGATTGTCTCTTCCGATCTCTTCGAGGATGCTGTTCAGCTCTGCATCGCTGTACGCATAATACTGTTTTTTATTTCTCGTGACCTGATACAGCGGCGGTTTTGCAAGATAAACATGTCCTTCTTTGATCAGCTCCGGCATGAACCGGTAGAAGAAGGTCAGAAGAAGGGTTGCGATATGCGCGCCGTCGACGTCCGCATCGGTCATGATGATGATCTTATGGTAGCGGAGTTTGGAGATATCGAAATCTTCATGGATGCCCGTACCGAAAGCAGTGATCATCGTACGGATCTCGGCATTTCCCAAGATACGGTCCAGTCTTGCCTTTTCGACATTCAGGATCTTTCCACGCAGCGGAAGGATGGCCTGGGTCTTACGGATCCTTGCCTTCTTTGCGCTGCCGCCTGCGGAATCACCCTCGACGATAAAGATTTCGCAGTTTTCCGGATTCTTATCCGAGCAGTCCGCCAGTTTTCCCGGAAGTCCGCCGCCGGCAAGAGGACTCTTACGGGTCGCTTCTCTTGCTTTTCTTGCAGCATCCCTTGCACGCTGTGCAAGCAGGGATTTTTCACAAATCGTCTTTGCGACCTGCGGATTCTGCTCCAGATAATAAGTCAGCTGCTCACTGACGACCGACTCGACCGCCGCTCTTGCTTCGCTGTTTCCAAGTTTCTGTTTTGTCTGTCCCTCAAACTGCGGGTCTTCGACTTTAACAGAAACGATCGCGCTTAAGCCCTCGCGGATGTCTTCACCGGAAAGATTCGATTCTTTTTCTTTTAAGATTTTATTATTTCGCGCATAGTCATTGAACACACGGGTCAGCGCTCTCTTTAATCCTTCGAGATGGGTTCCGCCTTCCGGTGTGTTGATATTATTGACAAAGGTGTAGACACCTTCGTTATATCCATCGTTATGCTGCATCGCCACTTCTACGGCGACATTGTTTTTGCTACCCTCGAAATACAGGATATCGTCATACAGCGGAGAAGCCGTGCGGTTGATATAGGCAACGAACTCCTTGATACCGCCTTCGTAATGGAAGGTCTTCTCCTGCTCTTTTCCTTCGCGGGTGTCGACCAGATTGATCTTCAGACCCTTTGTCAGGAAGGCCATTTCCCGCAGTCTGTTCTGCAGGATCTTGAAATCATAAACCGTCTCTTCGAAGATTTCCTTATCCGGAAGGAAGGTGATCGTCGAACCGGTCTTATCGATCGGGCATTCACCGAGGATCTGAAGCTCATGCTTCGCATGTCCTCTTGAATATTCCTGGTGGTGGATCTTTCCTTCACGATAGATTGTAACTTCCAGATGTTCGGACAGCGCGTTTACAACCGAAGCGCCGACACCATGAAGTCCGCCGGAAACTTTGTAACCTCCGCCGCCGAATTTTCCGCCCGCATGCAGCTTGGTAAATACCAGCTCAACAGCGGAAACGCCTTCTTTATGGTTGATACCGGTCGGAATACCACGTCCGTTATCGACAACGGTAATGGAATCGTCCGGGTTGATCGTTACGGTGATCTCCGTGCAATATCCTGCCAGGGCCTCATCCACCGCATTGTCTACGATCTCATAAACCAGATGGTGAAGACCTCTCGAAGAGATACTGCCGATATACATACCCGGGCGCTTCCGGACCGCTTCGAGTCCTTCGAGCACCTGGATATTATCCGCGCCGTATTCTTCCGTAACTTCTGTGTCTCTTAAATCCTTGTTTTCTGCCATGCTTCATCCTCTTTATGTTTCAATGATTGCAGCGTCTTTGATGTAAAATTTCTTTGCGCTGCCAATTTTCTCTTCAATAAACTCGTCCAGTCCCGTACAGGTGATGATCGTCTGGGTATCGCCCATGCCGTTTAACAGCTTCATCTGGCGGTTCCGGTCCAGCTCCGAAAGGACATCGTCCAAAAGCAGGATCGGCTTCTCTCTTTTTTTCTGCTCCATCATCCGGATCTCCGCCAGTTTCAGCGAAAGGACGCTGGTTCTTTGCTGGCCCTGACTGCCGAAGATTTTTAAATCTTTCTCCTGCTCGAAAAAGCAGAGGTCATCCCTGTGCGGACCGACGGAGGTCTGCTTGTAGATTTTATCCTTTTCCCGGTGCTTCAGAAGTTCTTCATAAAAGTTCTCTTCCGTCACCGAAGGCTCGTACACCAGCTGCAGTTTTTCCTTTCCTTCCGTCAGATCATAGTGGATGTCAAAAATGCAGGAATTGAGCTCTTCAATAAATTTCCGCCGCCGTTCGATCACTTTTGTGCCGTAATGAACAAGCTGAAGATCCCATATATCCAAAGTTTCATTCAACTCTTCCGGCATCTTCGGATTTGAATCCATCTCTTTTAAGAGTTCATGTCTCTGTCTGATGATTTTGGAATAGGTGATCAGATCCTCGACATAGATCGGGTCGATCTGGCACAATTCCTGATTGATAAAGTTTCTTCTGACGGCAGGTCCCCGCTTGATCAGTTCGAGATCTTCCGGAGAAAAAATAACGATACTGACTTTTCCGTACAGTTCACTGATTTTTCGGATCGGAATCCGGTTGACGGCAATGCCCTTGCCGCCGGATTTTTTTAAGTGAATATCGATCCGCTGCGAAACATCATCATCCTCAAACTCACCTTTGATATGTGCCTCCTGGCAGCCGAGGCGGATCAGCTCCTTTTCCTTGCTGCCTCTGTGGCTCTTTCCTAGCCCGCACATGTATACACTTTCCAGGATGTTTGTCTTCCCCTGTGCATTCTGTCCGTAGATAATGTTAACACCCGGATCAAACTGCACAGACAGATGTTCATAATTTCTGTAATTTTCCAGTTCCAGCGTTTTTATTCGCATATAAGGATCGACTCTCCGTTAAATTCTACGCAGTCTCCGTTTCTTAATTTCTTTCCTCGCTGATATTCAACTTCGCCGTTCACTTTTACCAGTCCGTCCGCGATCACCATCTTGGCATCCACGCCGCTGCCGACCAGACCGGCTGCTTTCAACGCCTGTCCGAGTTTGATGTATTCGTCTCTTAAGAATATCTTTTCCATAACTATCGATTAATATTGACCGGAAGGATGATGTAGGAATAATCGCCCTCCGCGTTCTTAATAAAGCAAGGTGCATTGGAGTTTACAAAGTAGATCGAGATTTCCTCATCATCGATGACCTTCAGCGCCTCAATAAAGAAACGCGGGTTGAAGCCGATCACAAGATCCTTGCCCTCTTTGTTGATGTACAGATGGCTGTTCATCGATCCGACGGAGGAAGAAATGTCGAGATTCATCTCGCCGTCCCGGATATCCAGGATGACCGGTTTCTTCTCGCCTTCTCTCGTCAATGTAAACGCACGGTCTAAGCTGTCATAAAAATCTTTCCGGTTCACGCGGATCGAGGTTTCATAATCATTTGAGATCATCCGCTCAACATCGAAGTATTCGCCTTCAATCAACCGGGAGACAACGACCGTCTTTGCAAATGCGAATTTAATAAACTTCTTATCAAAGGTAATATCAACCAGATCCTCTTTTTCGGAACTGATGATCCTGCTGATCTCATTTAATGTTTTGCCCGGAACGATCACCTTGCATGGCTCATATTCCATCGCAAGCTCTTCCCTGCGGATGGAGATACGGTGGCTGTCGAGGGAAACGATCTTGATCGTCTTTCCGTTGATCTCAAACAGCTCGCCCCGCATGATCGCATTGGCATCGTTCTGTGCGATAGAGAAGATCGTCTGACGGATCAGTTCCTTTAATGTAAACTGAGACATCGTGATCTTGTTTTCGGTTGTGGTCTGCGGAAGCTCCGGAAATTCATTCGGATTGTTTCCGTTCAGGACAAATTCAGAATCCTCACATGTGACCTTGACTTTATAATTGGAACTTGTATCGATCGTCACAAGATTTTCCGGCATTTTGCGGATGATCTCGCTGAAGATCCGGGCATTGATCGCAATCTTTCCCGGGCTTTCAATTTTTCCTTCAATACAGGTTTCAATTCCCATGTCATTATCATTTGTGATGATGCGGATATCTCCGGTTGCATCGATCAGAAATGACTCCAGGATCGGCAGCGTCGTTTTCCCGGGGACCGCCCGCAGGGCAATATTGATGCCGTTGACCAGATCCGCTTTTGAGCATGTGATTTTCATGTGTGTAATTCTCCTTTCAAAGATCGCTGAGGATAAATATATATATATTGATTACCCGTCGTAATATTAGTCTGTGTGAGTTTGTGAAAACCTCAGGTTTTCCTTGAAAAATCAGGCAATCCGGATGTGAAATCTTCGGTTGAAGAGTATCGGATGGATTGTGAATGAAACAGACTCCTGAAACTGTATTCCATTTTTCTTACTTTTTATCAACGGGTTATTCACAAATAAAAGGTTGATTCGTGAACAGGGTGTGCAATTTAAGAAGGAATGATCTTCTTTTTCAGAATCTCAACGTCGCTTCTTAATTTTTCATTTTTCTCCAGCTCTTTCTGTATTTTTTCGTAGCCGTAGATGATCGTGGTATGGTCCCGGTTGCCGAGCTTTTTGCCGATCAGAGACAGCGCAACGTCTGTCAGGGAGCGGCAGAGATACATGATCAGCTGACGGGGATAGACGATCTCCTGGCTTTTTTTCTTGGAAATAATATCGGAAACCGAAACATTGAAGTGTTCGGCAACGATTTTAATGATCATATCCGGGGTAATTTCCTTTTGAGCTTCATCAAAAAGGTCCTGAAGGACACTTTCTGCAAAGGAAAGTGTGATCGGGGAAGATGTCAGCTTGGAATAAGCGACGATCTTCGTCAGGGCGCCTTCAAGTTCACGGATATTGGAGCTGACATTTGCAGCAATATAGTCGATGACGTCTTCCGGGATGGAAGGAGCGTTTTCGAGTTCAATCTTTTTCTTTAAGATCGCAACACGGGTCTCGTAGTTCGGAGACTGGATATCGACCGGAAGACCCCATAAGAAACGGGAGCATAAGCGCTCTTCCAGGTTATCGATATCTTTCGGCGGTTTGTCAGACGAGATAATGATCTGCTTTTTGTTGCCGTACAGCGTGTTGAAGGTATGGAAAAATTCCTGCTGCGTACTTGCTTTTCCGCTGATGAACTGGATATCGTCGATCAAAAGGACATCAACGTTCCGGTACTTCTCGCGGAATAAGGTATTTGCCATCGGGTTGTCGCTGCTTGCGCGGATCGCATCGATGATCTCGTTGGTAAAGGTTTCACTTGTGATATAAAGGACCCGCATCGTAGGGTCTTTCTGTAAAATAAAATGCGCGATCGCCTGCATCAGGTGTGTTTTACCAAGACCTACACCGCCGTAGATAAAGAGCGGATTGTAGATTTCTGCAGGAGATTCCGCAACTGCCAGAGCAGCTGCATGGGCAAGATTGTTATTTTCACCGACAACGAAAGAGGAAAAGGTATATTTCGGATTCAGTCCGGCCTTTTCATAAATATCCATCTGCTCACTCGAATCCTGCAGGGAGGAGAGATGAATCCGCTCTTTCAGCTGGTCCGGGAGAACGAACTCGATTTCAAAGGGTTCACCGACCACTTCCTCGACACATACTTTTAAAGGAAGATAGTATTTCTTTTTGATATATTGAAGACCGATGGATTCTTCCGGAACGACGATGATTATGGTAT
>CAZOHB010000161.1:0-6083 GCA_964579345.1 uncultured Parasporobacterium sp. | reverse complement strand
CGATCCTTCAGATCCTGAGAGAAAAAAATATCATTCCGTCGTAAGACGGTTACGAAAAGAGGTAAAAACGTGTTTCACTATCCGGATATTGACGAGAAGTTAATTACACTTGCAGAAACAAAAGAACAGGAGCTTGCAGAGATTTATCGAAAGATCGAAGAAATCTCGGAAGCAAATCAATATAAAGTATTATCCGCGTTTCAAAAACACCGGATCGCGGAGGCTGACTTTAATCAAAGCTCCGGATACGGGTATGGAGAAACGGGAAGAGAAAATCTGGAACGCGTGTACGCAGATATCTTCCATACCGAAGACGCATTGGTCCGTTCGCAGATCACCTGTGGAACTCACGCCCTTTATCTGGCACTTTCCGCAAATCTTCTTCCGGGAGATGAGCTTCTGTTTGTCTCCGGAAGCCCTTATGACAGTCTTGAAAAATCGATCGGCATCATGGACAGTCCGATGTCTCTGAAAGAATACGGGATTACATACCGCGTTGTTGATCTGAAAGCAGACGGATCCTTTGATCTTGACCGCATTGCTGAAGCGATCTCACCGAAAACGAAGATCGTCTATATTCAGCGTTCAAAAGGCTATGTGAACCGTCCTTCACTTTCCTGTGAGCAGATCGGCGAAGCGGCTCGCCTTGTGAAAGGGATTCGAAGCGATCTGATCGTTATGGTTGACATCTGCTATGGTGAATTTACGGAAACGCAGGAGCCGACTGATGTTGGAGCGGATCTTTGTGTCGGCTCGCTGATCAAAAATCCGGGAGGCGGACTTGCACCGATCGGTGGTTATATCGCCGGACGTGCGGATCTGATCGAACGCTGCGCCTTCCGTCTTACCGCTCCGGGACTAGGCAAGGAAGTCGGCGGTTCCCTTGGAACGCTGAAATCCATGTATCAGGGACTTTCCCTTGCGCCGAAGGTAGTCGGAGAGGCATTGAAAAATGCGCATTTTGCGGCAGCGATGTATGAGCATTTCGGGTTTGCCTGTGCACCGGCTTCCCACGAGACGCATCACTGTATCGTCGAAGCCATTGATATGAAAGATCCGGAGATCCTCAGAGCATTCTGCGAGACGATCCAGGAGTCTTCGTATGTTGACAGTTATGTGCGGCCGGAAGCCTGGGATATGCCGGGCTATCAGGATCAGGTCATTATGGCAAGCGGCGCCTTTATCTCCGGCTCTTCGATTGAACTATCTGCAGATGGTCCGATGCGGGAGCCATACACGGTCTTTTTCCAGGGCGGCCTGACATATGAGCATGGCAAGTACGCGATCCTGAAGACCCTCCAGCGGATTACAAATAGATAGTTTAATAGCAAGCGGTATCAGCACTGCACTATATTTGTGAATTGGAGTGAGCCGTCGTTATTCTTAGGCTTTGAGAGCGATTTTCGCAGGTAAATGCGCCGGACTACAAGTCCGGGGCGCAGTTAGGCGCAGTGAAAAAAATTTTCATCAAGAAAATTTTTCGAATTGCGCCGGCCAAGAAAATCGAGAACAAAGCCTTAGAAGAACAGGCGACACGGAAGCTGAACAAATATAGTGCAGTGCTGATGCCGCTTGAATAAACAATTATTATAATCGGGTGTGCCTTCGCGGAAACGGAGGCTTTATGCAAAATATATCAATTTCACAGCTCCAGCCGGAACAGCGGCCGGATGAAAAGTTCCTGAACTTTGGTGCAGGAGCACTTACGGATTCGGAACTGCTCGCGATCATACTCCGAACCGGAACCAAAGAAGAATCCTGTACGGTACTGGCCGACAGGATCCTGAGCAGGGGAGAGGAGAGCGCGAAGAGTCTGCTGAACCTCTTTGAATATGAGACGGAAGATCTCATGAAGATCAAAGGAATCGGCAAAGTCAAGGCGCTGAAGATCCGCGCCGTGATCGAACTGTCAAAACGGATCGCCATGACCAGCGCCGCGGAAAAACTCAGCTTCAATAATCCAGAAGCAATCGCAGGGTATTATATGGAACAGATGCGCCATAGTAAGAAAGAGCAGGTCCTGATGCTCATGCTCGATTCCGCCTGCCATCTGATCCGGGACACCGTGATCTCACTCGGAACCGTAAATTGTGCCTTGTTTTCCCCGCGGGAGATCTTTCTCGAAGCGGTCAAAAACGAAGCAGTCAATATCATACTGCTTCATAATCATCCAAGCGGAGATCCGACACCGAGTTCGAATGACAAAAAGGCGACAAAACGGCTGAAATCGGCCGGAGATCTGATCGGGATCGAATTGTTGGACCATATCATCGTGGGCGACCGAAGCTATGTCAGTATGAAAGAAGAGGAGCTGTTATAAGGGGATTTCAGACCTTAAAAACAAAATATTACAAAAATATTAAATCCGCAGATATCAGAAAATGTTCACAGTTCAGAGTGGGCATTTTCCGGCGATCTGTGTTATAATGTCTCCAACTGAATGAACGGAGACTGAAACGTTGAACATCGGACTGGTTGCTCATGATTCAAAAAAAGAGCTGATGCAGAATTTCTGCATTGCTTATAAAAGAATTCTGGCGAAGCACGAGCTGTATGCAACAGGAACTACAGGCGGGCTTATTGAAGATGCGACCGGACTCGAGGTACATAAGTTTCTTGCCGGACATTTGGGCGGCGGACGTCAGATGAGCGCTCAGATTGAGTGCAATCAGATTGATGCCATTATTTTTTTAAGGGATCCAGTGAAGCAGAAAAAGAACGAACTGGATTACACCCGTGTTTATGATCTTTGCGATATTCATAACATTCCGTTGGCAACAAATCTTGCGAGTGCGGAAATCTTGATCATGGCAATCGATCGCGGCGACCTGGATTGGCGTAACGCTTATAAATAAGAGCGGCGCCTGAAGCAGAACGCCGGTAAATACGGACAACATATAATTTTTTATTTTCGGAGGTAACTGTATTATGGTGAAGCTTGTTTTAGGCGCAAAGGGAAAAGGCAAAACAAAATATCTGCTTGATAACGCGAATGAAGAAGCAAAGAATTCCGATGGTGTCGTAATCTATCTCGACAAGAATTCCAAACATATTTTTGAATTAGACAAACATATCCGCCTGATCAATGTCAGAGAATATCCGATTCCTGATTTTGAAGTTCTTATGGGCTTTATCTGCGGTCTGATTTCTGGAAACAACGATATCGAAGCAATTTATTTCGATAGCTTTTTAACACTTGCAAGTCTGGAAGACAAAGATCCTGCTGATGCGATCGATAAGCTTGTCATTCTTGCTGACAGACTGAAAGTAGACTTTATCGTCAGCCTTTCAATCGACGAAGTGCAGCTGCCGGAAAGATTTAAGGAGTATATCGTTCTTTCACTTTAATGAACGGCACACGCAATTCATCAACATCATATAAAAACAGAAGGAAACAGCTAAATATAGGGATCTTTATTTGTTCAGTGATCTTAATATATTTAGTTGTTTACTTTTGTGTCTATTATTTCGGAAGCCGCACCTCAATCTATGAAGTGACATCCGGTTCTGCAGCCAGTGCATTCGACAGCCAGTATACCGGTCTTGCCCTGAGAGAGGAAAAGATCATCAAGTCGGAAGGCACCGGCTACATCAACTTTTTTGTAGGAGATGCGACCCCGGTGTCTGTCGGTGCGCAGACCTATATTCTGGATGGAAGCGGAAAGATCTCCGCAAAGCTCGAAGAGGCAGCAAAAAATCAGGCGATCATCAGTGAAGATAATCTGAATCAGATCAGGGATACGATCCTTGATTTTGATACTGCTTTTGATCCGCAGAATTATTATGACACGTATGCGTTCAAGTACCGGATCCAGTCTCAGATCATGGAGCTGATCAACAGCAGCGTCTTTGAAAGCATTAACAAAGATCTGGAGGAAATGGGTGAAAACACGTATCAGATCGTTTCTTCTGATACGTCCGGTGTTGTTATGCACAATACCGACGGATTCGAAAATAAAAAGCCGGAAGATCTGGAATCCGCGGATTTCAAAAAGACAAATTATGAGAAAAAGATCATCCGAACCAATGATCTGATCGCATCCGGTGATCCGGTCTATAAACTGATCACGTCTGAGAAATGGAAACTGGTGATCCAGATCGATAACCCTGACGCCTTTAAAGACATGAACTATGTGACTGTCGAGTTTTTAAAGGACAATGTAACGGCAGACGCAGATCTGGAAGTCTTCACAAAGGCCGGAAATACATACGGGATTCTGTCTTTTGAGAAATATATGATCCGCTATCTGTCTGACCGGTATCTCCAGATCCGGATCCTGGACAATACGCAGGAAGGATTAAAGGTTCCGAAAACGGCAGTTGCAGAGCGTCAGTATTATACGATCCCGATCGAATACCGGACGCAGGGAGGCAATTCCAACGACTACGGTTTTAACAAAGAAGTGATCGATGACGATGGTTCGACCTCCATCCAGTTTGTTACCCCAAAAGTCATCCGTACTACGGATAAGGAATGCTATGTTGATACCAACGCTTTTGAGGCCGGAGACGTACTTGTGATGCCTGAGTCGAACAGCCGCTATCAGATTGGAGAAAAAGAAAACCTGCAGGGTGTATATACCGTCAATAACGGATACGCTGCCTTCCGTCTGATCGATATCATCGGCGAAAACAATTCGTTCTATATCATTTCGTCGAAGCTGAGCGGAGGCGTACGCCTGTATGACCAGGTGATCCGAAAGGGAGACTCTGTAGAGGAAGGAGATGTCGTAAACCGCTGATATGATAAAAGAAAACTATGCTAAAGTAAAAGAACAGGTAATAGAAGCCTCTGCGCGCAGCCGCTTCGGGCAGGATGTGACGCTGATCGCTGTCAGCAAGACGCATCCGATCCCGGATCTGATGGAAGCGTATGAAGCAGGCGCTCGTGATTTCGGCGAAAATAAAGTGCAGGAACTGACGGAGAAGATCCCGCAGATGCCGGAGGATATCCGCTGGCACATGATCGGCCACCTGCAGCGCAATAAAGTCAAATATATCGTCGGGAAAGTATTCCTGATCCACTCCGTGGACTCGCTTCGCCTTGCGGAAGAGATCGACAAAGAATCGGAGAAAGCAGGGGTTGTTTCCGACATTCTGATCCAGGTCAATATCTCTCATGAAGAGACCAAATTCGGAACGGACAGAGAAGAGGCGATCGAGCTGATCCGCAGCGTTTCGAAGCTTTCAAATATCCGTGTCAGAGGGCTTATGACGATCGCTCCATATACGGAAGATCCGGAAGAAAACCGCAGGTATTTTAAGGCTTTAAAGAATTTATCTATTGACATTGAAGGCTTAAACATTGATAATATTTCCATGGATTTCCTCTCAATGGGCATGAGTGGAGATTTTATTGTTGCGATTGAAGAAGGCGCAACTTTTGTTCGTGTCGGAACGAGCATTTTCGGTGCGAGAGATTATTCGATTTAAACTGTCTGATACAGTTAATAAATATTTTAAAAAGGAGACACAATGGGAAAGATAAGTGACAAATTTTTAGATGCATTTAATCTGAAAAATGACGGTTATGAGGACGACTATGACGACGAGTATGTAGACGAGTACGACGACAATTATGACGATGGCTATGATGACTACGAAGAGTTTGAAGATGAGCCGAAGAAAAAAGGCGGCCTCTTCAACAGAGATAAAGAAGCTCGTCCGGCGGAAGAAAAACAGTCCGTATTTTCCAGAGTAACAGCTCCGAAACAGACGACACGTACAACCAGAAACGGAAATCAGGAAGTTTGCATTTTCAAACCGTCTTCGATTGAAGATTCCAGAGAGATTACAGAAACTCTGTTAGACGGCAAAGCAGTCGTGATCAACTTCGAAGGACTTCATGTCGAGATCTCCCAGAGAATCATCGACTTCATCTCCGGTTCCTGCTATGCGTTAGACGGCAACCTGCAGAAGATCTCCAATTACATCTTCATCGCAACTCCGGCTTCCGTAGATATCCCCGGTGATTTCCAGGATATTTTAGGAACTGACGATTCCTCCTTCTATCTTTCCGGATTCAAGTATCCGCTGCTGTAAGGCAGTCCTGTTTTCGGTCAGCAAGGCAGCTTTTAAGGCTG
>CAZOHB010000160.1:0-6114 GCA_964579345.1 uncultured Parasporobacterium sp. | reverse complement strand
GCCGGAAGATCCAGAACGGATCTTCCGGTTTTCTTTTTTAGAAACATTTTTCGGGATTCCACGTCTTCGGAAAGTAGCAATCAGCCGGTAAATGTGATAAAATCCAGCCATTACGAAGAAATGAGGAAGTACTTTTCATGTTTGACAGAGAAGAGAAACCCGCTGGCGATGGAAATAAGAAAAAGAGGCGTCTGACCGAGATCGGAATCGCGGTTCTGATCCTTCTGGCGCTGATCATCGTCAAGATTGCCGCAGGCAAAAGCGGAAATCCGGGAATGACCAATACCGGCAACACGTTTTTTGATACATACCAGATCGAGATCCCTGAGTTCGACGGAAGAAATTATGTGATCACCGTTCATAACGGGGAAACGTTTTTTAACAGGGATGAGATCACAGACGAATTTTATATCCATCTGTCGGAACTGGATAAATTCGGCAGGGCAGGATTTGCCATGATGTGCGCCGATGAACCCCATATCCAGAACGGGGAGCGTTCGAGCATCTCGGAGATAAAGCCCACGGGCTGGCACAGCGGCGGCTTTTATGAGAGAAGCCATCTGCTGATGTGGAAGCTGACGGGAAACAATGACGCGGAGAATCTGGTTACGGGAACCGCAACCTTTAACGAGAAAAACATGCAGGAATATGAAAAGATGGTGACAGGCTATCTCTGGGATCATCCGCAGAATCATGTCATGTACCGTGTGACTCCGCTGTTCAGGGATGCGGACCTTGTCTGCAGCGGCGTCCTTATGGAAGCGTACTCGGTTGAGGATGACGGAGCGCTGGAATTCTGCGTATTCGTGTATAATGCAGAGCCGGGCGCGTCGATTGATTACTCGACCGGTGATTATATGGAAAATGCGGAAAACATGACAACGGAACGTCCGGAACAGACGCCGTAAATAATCAGAAAAATGCGTTCGGAAGACATGCGATGATGTCTCCGGCTTTCATAGAGATCTGACTGAAGCGGGAGGCAGCAATGTCTCCTGCTTTTCCGTGTATAAAGGCTCCGCAGGCAGCAGCAATTTCCGGGGAAAGGCCCTGACCCGCAAGCGCGGCGATGATTCCGGAAAGAACATCTCCGCTTCCGCCGGCAGCCATGCCGGGGTTGCCCGTGGTATTTTCAAAAATCTTCGGATCCGATTCCGGAAGAAGGGCTGATACGACCAGCGTTTTCGGCCCTTTCAGCAAAGCGGTGCAGCGGTACGTTTCGGCGATTTCTTTCGCGGCAGTGATCCGTTCTGCTTCTGTACGGATCGAAGCTGCGGTATGCAAAAGCCGCTTCGCCTCTCCGATATGAGGGGTGAAGATCAGTGATGCAGGCGAGGATGTGATATCGTCTAAAGAGATCGCTCCGCTTGCGACGGCGTTCAGAGCGTCGGCGTCAAGTACCAGTGTACCGGAGTAATTCCGGATCAGGTAACGCAGGATGTTCTGCCGGGCGGGATCTCCTCCCAGTCCGCTTCCTGCAGCGATAGCCGTATATTCATTCAGCTTATGACAGGGATCTTCGGAATCTTCCTCCGGGCGGCCGTAAAAGCCGATCCCTTCCGGGGTGATACAGGTTGCTTCCGGAACGCAGGTCTGCAGGACCGGATAGATCGGATCCGCAAACGAAGGCAGCAGAAAACGGACGAGACCGGCGCCGCTTCTTACAGCTGCGCTTCCCGCCAAAACGGCAGCGCCTGCCATCCCGCAGCTGCCGGCGAAGATCAGGACCCTTCCGAAATCTCCTTTATGCGCATCCGTTTTTCTTTGCGGAAGGCTGTTTCGAAAGAGTTCCTCATCGATTTTGATCAGTTTCAGTTCCTGCGATTTCCGAGTGTTCATAAGCTTGCTTTTGACAATGTGTCATGCGTTTTAATATCGAAGTGCCGGCTGATAATTTTCAAAGATCAGCGCATCGTTATCCGACTCATCAACCTCCTGCTGTCTGGACGTCCAGCCAAAGAGCATCGCTCCTTTTTCTTTCAGCTTCAGAATCCGCTTCGGCCGTTTTCCAATCTCATAGGCGATGAAATCCGGTTTGTTTAAGAACGACAGTCTGCAGTAGGAGAGCAGATGGGCGATGTAGCGGGGAACGACTCCATTGTATCCGCCCGGGCTTTCCGCCAGCTGTCCCCGGAAGACTTCCGGTGCATGTTTGCGGAACCAGTTTACAATAAAGGGGTTAAACGATTCGATGCAAAAGACCCGCGGAAACGTCTGAAGAAGCGCATAGGTCTTCTGGCAAAGCTCGTTGTTTCGCTTGCCGGTCTTTAACTCGACAAGCAGAGGGCCGCCTTTTTCCCGGAAAATATCGAGCACGTCGGAAAAAAGAGAAATCGTCTCCTGCGTGCCGCAAAGGGACATCTTGTGGAGCTCTTCGTATGTGAAATCCGCCACTCTTCCTTTGATGCCGCAGACGCGGTTTAATGTATCGTCATGGAAGACGACGACTTCGCCGTCTTTTGAAAGCTGGACATCCAGCTCTGCGCCGTATCCGGCTTCTGCCGCTGCCCTGAAAGCAGCAAGGGAATTTTCAGGGATCCCTTTGTTCAGGTCGTGCAGGCCCCGGTGGGCAAAGTTGATATGCCAGAAATGACTTTTATCAAAACGTTTTTTATTCAAATGGTTTTTTCTCCTGTCGTGTATTTTCTTTCAGCACAAGCTCCCGCTTTCCGGTCAGTCGTCAGCGCCGAGCGCTTCAAGTCCTTTTGCGTTTCCTGTTTTATTGGCTTTGATATTCTTAACGAAAAGGATAAAGACGATCGCGCTCAGTGCGGTCAGGATCGAAGCGTAGACCGGAAGCGCGCCCCATGCGCCGGTCCGCATAAAGATCAGACCGAGCAGGACCGGTGTTACTGTCTGGGCTGCCATGCTGGCCGCATAGTAGTAGCCGGTGAATTTTCCAATCTTTTTGGAGGAGCAAAGCTCCACGACCATCGGGAACGAACAGTTATGGACAAGCGCCATGCCGAAACCGGAAAGGACACTCGTGCCATACAGAAAGACCGGGAAGGTAAATTCTCCGTTTGGTCCGGTCACAACGCCGGTCGGCTGGACAAAGATCATTGCGAGCAGAGCCGCAAAGGCGATGATCAGTCCGCAGGAGACCGTCCATTTTCTGCCGATCTTATCCGCAATGATACCTGCGATCGCAAAGCCGACCGCAGAAGCCAGGCCGCTGGCGATCGTCATCAGCATGGTGTTTCCGGAAGACGAATTCATATAGTAGATCACGTAGTTTCCCTGATAGGTTTTGACCGCGTTGTCGGCCATGAACCAGAGAAATTCCGCGCAGAGGATCGCAAGGAGCATCCGTTTATTGGCCGGAGAAAGCGGTCCGTCGTCAGTGACCGGATTTTCGATCGCTGCCTGGCGCTCACCTTCTTCGAGCTGGTCACGGATCTCTTCTTCGATCTTGTTCTCCTTGATCGTAAAGAAGAGTACGAGAGCAGAGATCACCATCAGGACAGATGCGATGATAAACGGGATCTCGATGATCCACATCTTTCCGGCACGGTCGGTAACATTGATGTAGTCACTGAGCTTTAAAAAGATTCCGAGGACCGTTGCGGCGCCGCCTCCGAGATAGCCCATGATGTTAATGATGCCGTTTGCTTTTGCCCGGAGCGGTTTCGGTGTAATATCCGGCATCAGGGCGACGGCAGGGTTCCGGTACATCATCATAAAGATCAGAACGATCAGCATCATGATGATCATGCCTGCGATGTTGTTCTTATGAAAGAATAACGGTATGAACGGAAATGCGACTGCCGATACAAAGGTACCGACCAGGATGAACGGCATGCGCTTTCCGATCGGGCTCTTTGTTTTATCCGAAAGATTTCCGAAGATCGGTAGCAGGATCAGAGCCGCGAGGTTGTCGCAGGCCATGATGATGCCGACCAGCCACTGTACATTCAGGATCTTTGTAGGATCGCTGATCTTGAGCTGGGCCGACGTCAGCCCGTACATCCTGTTTGCGATGATGTCGGTCAGGAAGGTCGGACACCAGGAGTCATAGACCTGCCAGAGCAGCAGGATGCCGAAAAAAGCAAAGCCGATTAAAAATGTGCGTTTTACATTCAGTTTCAGTTTCATTTTATTCACCAGTTTTTAAGAAGTGTGAGGAGAGATGGGAAATCTTTGATGGTGGCGTCGGCGCCTTCGACTGTGCCAAACCCGTAAGCAGCATGTATGAACGGAATGCCGGCGCCTTTCGCAGCCTCCTGATCCTTGACCGTGTCTCCGATATAGACCGCTTTTTCGCAATGGTTCCGCTCCATGACAAGGCGGATATTTTCCGCCTTCGGCAGTTTTGTATTCCCCCATTCTTCCATGTCGCAGAAATAGTGCTGCATATTCATAGACCGGTAAAATGCATCGATGTAGCCGGTCTGGCAGTTACTGACGATCGCCATCTTCCAGCCGTCCTCCTGCAGCGCTTTCAGTGTTTCTTCCACACCGGGGAAAAGCAGACCGCCGTGCTCTGCGACATATTCAATTTCATATGTTTCACACTCATGGAACAGCTTCCCGCGTTCCGCCGGGTCCATGTCCGTCAGCACGGTCCGCGCGATCTCATCCATGGTCTTTCCCATGACTGCGTGGATATCGTCTGCAGTCAGAACCGGACTGTCCGGATAATCTCTGTGCATGACAATATTCCACGATTCTGCTACCTCTGCAGCCGAATCCCAGAGCGTCCCGTCCAGATCAAAAAGGAGCATGATATCTTTCATATGTATTTCACAACTGCGCTTTTCTGTGAAAAGTGCGCAATTCCTTTCTTCGAAGTTTGTATTTATAGTACATTTTCACTGAAAAAACCGCAAGAAAATATCCTCATTTCTTTACCCTATATGTTTTTTTTGATATAATTCAGTCAAGTATCATGAAGGCAGAATTGAAACACTGGATCAAAAAAATACTACCTGCAGGAGCGTTCGCGATCGTATTTATGCTGACGCTCTGTTCGGGCTGCGGAGGAACAACGCCGGAATCACCGACTCCGCTGACGCCGCCGGCCTCTTCGGAGGGAGGAGAGACAGAGGAGACTTCGTATCAGGCTCCGAAATTTCGCGGCTCGGCGTTTCATGCAGATAAGGCAGAAGGGGATGGATCTTTGATGATCGATCTTTCTGCTGTGAAACACGGATATGTGGCAGTGAGCGCAGTTTCCGATGTGCGTCTGAAATTTCAGGTGATCAAGGATGATATCACATACAACTATGATGTTGCATCAAATGGCGATCCTTCTGTGTTTCCGATCCAATCCGGAAACGGCACCTACACTTTCCGGATCATGGAAAATATCGTGGACAACAAATATGCCGTGGGCTATTCCACGACGGCAGAGGTAAAGCTGAAAGATGAGTATCAGCCTTTTTTAAGACCCAGCAATTACTCGAATTATAATGAAAATTCCGCCTGTGTAAAAAAAGCCGCCGAGTTTTCCGCAAATGCGAAGACTGCGTCGGATGTGATCACACAGGTGTATGATTTTGTATGCAAGACCGTGACGTACGATTATCCGAAGGCGGAAAACGTAAAGAGCGGATATATGCCGGTGCCGGATGAAACGATGGAGACCGGAAAGGGAATCTGTTTTGATTACGCGTCTTTGGCTGCTGCGATGCTGCGCAGTCAGGGAATCCCGACAAAGATCATCTTCGGCTATGTTGCCCCGAATGATGTGTATCATGCCTGGAATATGTTTTACACAAAAGAAGACGGATGGACCACAGTAAAATTCCAGGTGAATCCGAATGACTGGACGCGGATGGACCTGACCTTCTCGGCCAACGGTTCCAACAGTAAGTTTATCGGCGACGGCTCAAATTATTCTGATGTTTACGAATATTGATTGAAGGAGACAGATATGGCAAGTCATAAAAAAATGGATCTTCTCGGTGTCAGCGCTTTTTGCGAAAGCCTTGGAATGATGATCAAGGCCGGCATTCCGATCAACGAGGCTGTCAGCCTTATGGCAAAGGGAAATGACAGCAAAGGAATGCTGAAAGAAGCTCTGAGCGAAATGGAGAAACAGATCGAAGAAGGCAGTTCACTTGCCGGCGCGATCAAGCAGGAGGCGGTCTTCCCGGAATATGCGGAAAAGAT
>CAZOHB010000159.1:0-6196 GCA_964579345.1 uncultured Parasporobacterium sp. | reverse complement strand
ACTTCCGTGCGCGGTGCGTGTGGCACTTGTGCCTCGCGGTGCGCGCGCGACTCCTTACGCCGGCGGCTTAGGCGCCTTTCAGGCCTCGTCGGCGTCGTAGGTCCACCGGACCTTCTCCTTCCGCTTCGTGACTTCGTCTCTCGCTCCCTCCTTGTTCGATTCCTCCCTGCTCTTGCTGGAAACAAAAAACGAGGCCTTCGCCTCGTTCTTTGTTTTCTGGAGCTGGGGGGAATCGCTCCGGCGGCTATTGCCGCCTTTCACGTCGGCCTGCGGCTCGGACGCGCCACCGGCGCCTCCTCTCGGGCTTCACCCTCGGCCTTGGCGTTCGATTCCTTCATATGAAAAGACAGGCGTGTCCCTCTGGACACTCCTGCCTTTTCATGGAGCTGGGGGGAATCGAACCCCCGTCCGAAATCTCCTCCACGCATTTTTCTCCCACTACAGTCATTGAAATTTTGATTCCGCCCTGCAGATCCCCAATGACAGACTTCTACAGAACGTAGCTTGTGATGTTCTGCCGCTTACAAGCTTGGGCGGCAGAGTTCCCCGCAAGGATGACGCCGAAAGAAGAGCTGCGGGCTTCTCTCCCCCGACGAGCTGCACTTAGGCAGCTAAAGCTAATTTATTATCTTTAGCGTTTAATTTTAATTTGGATCTTTTTAGGCAGATACCCGCTGCCAGTGGCTTAATCCGCTTCTGAAACCCCGTCGAAACCTTTACAGCCCCGAACATATTGGTCTGCCGGAAGAAAACGGTCTTTGAAAGGCCAGTGAGCCAGAGGCCCTTCCTCTTTCAGCCGCTCCTCGGCACTTTTTATTATAACAGCCTGGAACCCAAACTGTATAAAGCGTTTTTTAAATAACTCGATGTCGTATACCGCCGGCCCGACGAACGGATCCGAAACGATCACAGCATCCTGTTCTAAATTATACCCGATCAGTACGACACAATGCTCTCTGCTGATCCATCGGAGGGTTTCGCCCTCATATTCAAACCGCGGTCCGTAAAACGGCTCATCCATCCCGTTCGAGACCCAGATGATCACCGGATTCCCGGCCGCTACCTGATTTAGTAATCCTTCAAACGAATACTGCGTGTAATCAAACGCATGCAGGTTTGTTTCCTGTGTTGCAAGATAATTGTTCGCTGCCTTGACGATCACATTGGCGTAGCATCCGAAGCCAAACGGCGAAAACGGATCTCCTAAAAAAGACTCCCGGAAATTCACATTCCCTTCGATGCGCGGCAGAAACCCCTTCGCCATCGTAATTTTATCCACCGGAAATCCCAGAAAATTCAAAACCGTGGTCAGCGAGGTGATCTCGCAGCCGGACGGAAGCTCCGGATTCTGTCCGATCCATTTCATTTTAATGAGCGCTTTGCTCTCCTGCACCCGATCCTCGTTTACATAGACCGGATAGTAGATCGGAACATAAAGCCTCTCGCCAAGCGGATCGATCGCCCTCAGGCCGTCCGCCGTATATACCGGTGCGGGATACTCTCCCGCAGGATATTGATGGAACTTTCTTTCTGCATCGTAGAAGCCGTAAGGAGTATAAATATAGCCCCGGAAATCATGGTAATAGCCCTTGCGGTCATAATACTCCGGCTGATCTTCATAGCCGGCTTCCTCTTCCTCAATGATAACACTCGTATCCGTATTTGCCCTGCCAGCTTCTTCCGCATCCGCCGGATTTCCTGTTATTTCCTCTTCCGCACCGAAAGCATCTGTATCCTCCGCTCTCACCGGCAGAGTCCCGGCGAAGAACACCACAGCGATAGCAGCTGTCAAAATAAGGGCAAATATGAACCTTTGGCAATATCTTGTTTTCAATCGTACTTCCTGTTAATTTGGAGCAGCTTTCCTGTCTGTTCTTATCCTTTGTGCTTCCTGCTCCTGTTCAGATATAACGATATCCCGCGAATTCCGACGGCTTTTTCAAGCCCTGAAATTCCGCACCTTAAAATCGCGCTCTGCTTCTCTTCTCTGGTCCTTCTTTGCAATGTCGTCTCGTTTGTCGTACAGTTTTTTACCTTTGCACATACCGATCTCGACCTTCACCAGACTGTCCTTAAAGTACACGCGAAGCGGGATAACGGTGTATCCGACCCGCTGCGCCTCCGAAGCGATCTTGCGGATCTCCTTTTTATGAAGAAGAAGCTTGCGGATCCTAAGCGGATCACGGTTGAAGATATTTCCCTTTTCATAAGGAGAAATATTCATCCCGTAGATCAGCATCTCTCCGTTTTTCTCCTTTACAAAGGCCTCTTTTATGCTGCACTTACCCATCCGGAGCGATTTTACTTCGGTTCCAACAAGGCTGATCCCCGCTTCAAATGTCTCCTCGACAAAATAGTCGTGGTAAGCCTTCTTGTTATTCGCAATGAGTTTAATGTTTTCCTTTGCCATGTTTCAAAACCTAAACCGCCCGGTGCATTTTTTGCTGCACCAAATTTCCCCGGAAAGTAATAGACACTCTCTTGCGAGAGTGTCGTAATGATTACAGATTTGTGAAAAGTCCGACGTTCAGCAGGATCGCTGCGACGAAGAAGACAATTCCCATGATAATGGTAATCCTCTCCAGCCGCCCTTCCTTCGAGCGTCCCTTGTTCCGGCTCCAGTAGGTTTCCGACTGGCCGCTGATCGAGCTCGACAGTCCCGCGGATTTACCTTCCTGCAGACAGATCACAATGATCATTACTACACTTGCTAACGTTATAACTGCTGTTGCGATTATATAAAATACAGACAATTCTATCCCTCCTAATCAGGTCGTACCGATGGATAATAGCACAAACCCCCTCTGTTTGCAAGAGCCTTCTCGAAAAAATTTCACATTGCGCATAACTTACGGCAGGCGGTCGATCATCCACTTGCCGAGGACGTCCTCTGCCTTCTGCTGAAGCAGCGCAAGTGAGAAATTCTCGTCATACGTCAGAAGTGTGTCATGTACGGATGCGAGTTCCTCTGTGTAATCCGCAAGGTAGTAGGTCTGGATCACGGTCGGGGTCTGCGTCTTGTCGTTGTGGGTAACGACCGGAACCGCTTTTGCCGAATCCTCTACGATCACTGCATTTCCGTCTGCATCCTTTTCGATCTCAACATAAGCCATCGCTCCGAGCACCAGATCGGTATACTGCTGGTTGGAGACGAAGTTGCCGAGGGAATAATAGCAAAGCGCTTTGTTTCCGTTATCCGCATTGATCCACTCGATATTTTCAATGACATGCGGGTGCGTGCCGATGATCAGATCCGCGCCGGCTTCCGTAAACAGCTCCGCCCAGTCTTCCTGGAATCCGTTTGGCGCTCCGACCTGTCCTTCATCTCCCCAGTGCGGGCAGGCAATTACAAAATCCGCTTTTTCGTCTGCCTCTTTCACCTGATTGGAAATATAGTCTTTCGTTCCATCATTCATCAGCGTGACCAGATACTGCTCATCTCCCGGGAGCTCATAGTCATTCAACCCATACGTATAATTCAGCACGGCGAACTTAATCCCATTGACCGTTGTGATCGGAATCTCATCCGCCTCTTCCTGGCTTTCATGCAGGCCGACCATCAGGATCTCGTCCGTGTGTTTTTTCCAGAAGTCGATTCCATGATGAATGCCGTCCGCGCCGGAATCCATGGAATGGTTCGAAGCCTGAAGCGCGACATCAAAGCCGGCATCGATCACTGCTTCCCCCATTTCATCCGGTGTATTGAACGCCGGGTATCCGATATACGGACCTCCGCCAAGCGGGGTCTCAACATTCGCGATTGCCAGATCCATCCGGGAAATATCCGGTTTTAAGATTGAAAACAGGCTGGAAAAATCATAACTGTCGCCGGTCTTTGCAAGCTCGAGGATCGTATCATGCGCAATGATATCGCCGACCGCTGTCAGCGTTACACGCCCGGTCTGAGCCGCGGGCGTTTCCTCATCGCCGCTGCCCTGCTCCGGCGTTGTCTGCTCTTCGGTACTGGAAGAACCTGCCGGTTCATTTCCCCGATCCCGGTTACAGGAGCCGACAGAAAGTACAAGCGTTACGATCAGCGCCACAACGATCAACAGGGTGATGATCCGGATGATCCATTTCTGCCGCTGCTTCTTCTTATACTCTGCCCGCTTCCGTGCATCCGCGCGTCCTGCGGAAGCATTTCTTCTCGGCGCACTGCTGCGCTGTGCATTGCTTCTTTGTGTATTTCTGCCTGTTCGTTTTGCCATATCTATTCTGTTCCTGTCGTTATTATTTGTTTCGGCCTGTGCCTATCCTAAAGAAAAGCTGTACCGAAGTGACAGACACTCCGGTACAGGATCTTTTCAGAGTTGTTTGGAATCGCGATATTAGTATTCGATGATCCAGTCGCCGAATGTGGTATCTGCGATCTCTTTCAGCCAGTCAAGGGAGAAACGGTCACGTCCGTTCACAACGATATCGTGGCTGTTTGCAAGCTCTTCCGTATAATCGGAAAGCTTATAGATCACGACCTCGTTCGTAAAGTTGCCGTGGTCGATGTTGTGGCAGACAATCGGTACGACGCCCGTCGCTTCTTTGTCGATAAAGGTCTCTCCGTTTTCCTTGACGATCTTGACCTTTGCCATGCCGCCGAGTACTTCCGGCGCTTCCTGCTGGTTGGACGCATAGTTGCCGAGTGAGTAATAGCAAAGGGATTTATTGCCGTTATCCGCCTCAACCCAGTCGATGCGCTCACAAACATGCGGGTGGGTTCCGATGATCAGATCCGCGCCGGCTTCCGTAAAGATCTTTGCCCAGGAATCCTGGAACTCTGTGGTATCCGGCCAGAGATCTTCCACGCCCCAGTGCGGGAAAACGATGACGAAGTCCGCATTTGCATCTGCCGTCTTGATATCATTTTCAATGATGTCACGGTGCTCGTCGTCAATGATCGTGACAAGGTAGTCCATATCTTCCGGCAGGGAGAATCCATTCAGTCCGTAGGTATAGTTCAGCAGGGCAAACTTGATTCCGTTCTTCTCCACGTAAGTGATCGTATCGCGTTTCTCCTGGGATTCGTTCATGCCGATCATCGTGATCTTATCAGTATGTTTCTTCCAGAAATCGATCGTGTGAAGGATGCCGTCGCTGCCTTCATCATAGGAATGGTTCGATGCCTGGAGTACAACATCAAATCCCGCCTTGATCTCAGCCTTTCCGATCGCGCCGGGTGTATTGAAGATAAACTCGATGCCGCCGTCCGCAGGGATCGTTGTATCGATCGGCGTTTCCTGGTTACAGATCGCAATATCCGCACGGGAGATATCCTCCTTCATAACGGAGAAGATCCGGTCAAAGTTGTATTTGCCGTTGTCTTTTCTGGAATAGTTCAGGATTGGCGTATGCATCAGAACGTCACCGACAGAAATCAGCTCGACCTCATAGCTCGGAGGCGGAGTCGTCGGCTCTTCCGGTGTCGGAACCTGTGTTTCAGCCTGTGCGGAGGATCCTGACGGCTTGTTATTCTTCTTGTTGTTCGAGCAGGAAACAGCAATGATCACAACGACTGCGACCAGAAGCGCTAGAACAATGATCGTCAGGATGCGGATCATCCGCCTCTCTTTTTTCTTTTTCTCTGCGAGTCTGCGCTGCTGCTCACGTCTTCTGCGCTGCTCTTCCGTCATTCGGCGGTTCTGTGCGCCGCCCGGATTTTTCGGTTTGTACTCACTCATCTTTTTTCCCTCTGATAATTACAACGGTTACTCTATTTATGTCCGTTTTTTCGGACAAGTTCCTTCATTCGTTCTTTCGGAAATCTGTGTCGCTTCTTACATTCGTTTTTTCGGAATCCTGCGTCGTCTCTCTTACTCGTTATGCACAAGCAGGCTGACACCGGTCATCTCCGCCGGCTGCGGAAGTTCCAGAAGTTCCAGCAGTGTCGGCGCGATATCGCAAAGCCGTCCACCTTCCTTCAGGGAAACGCCTTCCGGTCCGTTGATCAGAATGAACGGCACCGGGTTGGTCGTATGCGCGGTCCATGGCTCTTTCGTCTCGTGGTTGATGTTCATTTCCGCATTGCCATGATCTGCGCAAAGGAACATCACGCCGCCGACCTCCTTCACGGCTTCCACTGCTCTTCCGACGCAGCCGTCGATCGTTTCAATCGCCTGTACAACCGCAGGAATGATTCCGGTATGGCCGACCATATCCGGGTTTGCGAAGTTGATGATGATCACATCGTGCTCACCCGCTTTGA
>CAZOHB010000158.1:0-6218 GCA_964579345.1 uncultured Parasporobacterium sp. | reverse complement strand
AAGATCGTAAAGACAGATACACCGAAAAAAATCGCGGTTATTGGCGGAGGCCCTGCGGGCCTTGAAGCTGCAGTAACCGCAAAGCTGCGCGGCCATGATGTAACTCTTTTTGAAAAGAGAAAGATTGGCGGTCTGATGATCGAAGCCGGAGCACCGGAATTTAAGAAAGATATCCGCAGACTGATCACTTACTACGAAACACAGCTTAAAAAACTGGAAATACCGGTCGAGGAAAAAGAAGCGACAGCGGAAGATATCCGAAACGGCGGCTTTGAACGGGCTATCGTCGCGGTTGGCGGAGTTCCGAGAATGCTCGACGTTCCGGGAATCGATCTCCCATCAGTTTCACAGGCGCTTGACGTACTGGGTGGCAAAATCCCTGAGGGTAATTCTGCCGTTGTGATCGGAGGCGGAATTACCGGAGCTGAGACAGCACTGGAACTGGCAGCTGCCGGAAAGAAAGTTACGATCGTCGAGATGATGGATCAGTTCCTTGCAAAATTCTCCGCTGCGAATCCGGCATATTTTGAGGCTGTCTATGGAGCCGGCATCAAAGTAATAACAGGAAAGAGACTGGAGAAAGTAGAGCTGGGAAAGGCTGTCGTTGTTGATCGTTTTGGAAATAAGGAAGAGCTGGAGACGGATGCTGTTGTAGTCTCCGCAGGTTTTGTCCCGCAGCATCAGCTGGCGGAAGAACTGGATGAGTTTATAGAAGATGTGATCGAGATAGGAGACGGAAAACAGGTCCGGCAGATCTATGATGCGATCCGCGAAGGATATGCCGCGGCCAGAAATATGTAGCATCCCGGGAATAGTAAGGAGGAATATTTATGATCATCGTAAAAATTACCAGACACAATCAAATGTTTTTTGATGCAATTAAAGAGGACCCAGGCTGTATGGCTGAGCCGCTGAAAGGGCATTATGAACTGCTTAAAAAACTAAAGGAAGAAGGGAAATATCTTGGTGGGTATTATCTGCCGGGAGACGGGCGCAGTATTCAGATCTTTAATTTTGAAGATGAGTCGGAATTGGACAAAAACTATTTTGAGGATCCGATGAGTCATACTTTCGATATGGAGATCCTGCCGGGAGTGAATCTTTTAGACCACATACAGCATGCACTGGATATGGAGATCGATCCGGAAAAATAGTAAAACAGATGCAGGATAATAAAAGCAGCAGGCTGTTCTTTTGAACAGCCTGCTTTGTATATGGCACTCATGCACAAAAGGTCTTACTTATTTAGTGTGATTTGGTCAATTACTCACATATTCCATCTCGTTATAATAAGCTCAAATAAATGGGAAAGGGGATTTCCCGGAATTACAGAATATTATCGTGTGAAAGGAGAAACATCGATGAGCTTTAGTGATAATCTGCCAAAACTGAAACCGTTTAACAGAAGTGTTTCAATCGTTGGCGTTGGCGTAACCCCGTTCAGACAAACCCGTGAGATTCCGGAGCTGGACGGCATTACAGAGGGTGAACTCTTTGGGTATGCAGCTGTTGAGGCTATGCGTGATGCAGGTATGACAGGAAAGGACGTGGACTTCTTTGTACACGGACAGGCAGGCCCTGGATGGGAGAGCAATTTTGCAACCCCGAACGTTCATGTTGCGAACTGGCTGGGCATGAAAGGCAAAGGCTCCTATCATCAGAGTGAAGCCTGCGCAACCGGATATGTTGCCGTAGAAACTGCTGCAGCATTAGTTGCTTCCGGTACTTATGATGTTGTTTTAAGCGGCTGCGTTGAGATGCCGCATTCTATCGCGTATCCGGACAGAGTCCTTACCAAGAGAAGACTTGGAACAGAAGCGATCTTTCATGAGACCCTTTGCTCAACGATCACAAGAGACTACAACCTTTTCACAAACGGAATCCTCCCGTTCCACTGGGAGAGCTGGTTCCAGGCATATTGCGATGAAAATAAATTAAGCGAAGAGCAGGCAGATGCACTTCTCGTGCATATGTCTGTCAATGCAAGAAAGATGGCAGCGATCAATCCGATCGGTATGTCCTTTGGGAAAGATTATGACACCGTTGCTAAAGAAAACGGATTTGAAACAGCAGAAGAATTCCTGACATCCAAATGGAATCCGAAACTTGGTCATTTCTACCGCGTCAGCAACTTTGAGCAGAGATGCGATGGCGCCGGAGCTATGGTCATCATGCCGACAGAGATGGCATATGAATATACCGACCACCCGATCGAGATCTTAGGAATCGGCCATGCTGTTGTAGAGTATGGAAATCCGCAGAACGAACGTACAGGAACGCTGAACGCTTATAAGCAGGTTAGAGAACTTACAGGACTGACCGGAGCAGACATGGATCTGTTCATGACAAACGATTTCTTCCTGGCACAGCAGCTGCTTTCCGCAGAAGCCTGCGGATACCTTCCGGAAGGCGAAGGCTGGCAGTACATGATGGATGACCGCTGCACCTTTGAAGGCGATCGTCCGATCCAGACAAACGGCGGAAGATGCCACTACGGACATGCGGCAGCTGCATCAGGAACCCACGATATTTTTGAAGTAGCAATGCAGATGAGAGGCGAAGCGGATGCACATCAGATCAAAAAGCCGATCAAACATGCGATGGTCAGAGGATTCGGCGGCGGCCAGAACCTGCTCTGCATGATTCTGAAATATCTGTAAGGAAGGGGGAGATGAACATGAAATACGCAAAATTAGAAAGAATCGTTAAAACATACTACGACAACCTGGAAGATGGGAAAGTATTGGGACGTAAGTGCACAGTTTGCGGACACGTGGAATTTCCTCCGTATCTGGCATGCAATGCTTGCGGAAACTTAGACACCGAATGGGTTGACCTTACAAACACCAGAGCGAAGATCGTACAGGTTCTTCCTCCTCTGAACGTTTTTCCGGAAGCGGACTTTGCAGAGGCAAACGGAGGCTTTGTTGCGGTCGCTATCAAGATCGATAACGCAGATCCGTATGTCACCTCCATGGTTCATGTCGGAAAAGACGCGTACGAGAAGATCCATGAAAACATGGACAGCTATACATTGAAACCGTACATCATCCAGGGTGCTGACACCAAGATCTGCTCCTGGGTAGATGAAAACTTTAAAGAGGCTCCGAAGAAGAAAGAAGAGCCGAAGGCAGAAGCTCCGAAAGCAGAAGCACCAAAGGCAGCACCTGCGCCTGCGCCGGCAGCAGATGCAAATGATGAGGTCGTTAAGGCTGTCATCGCAGCGGCAGCAGATGGCTACGATGTAGATCCGTCTGTCATCACACTTGCAACTGACATT
Source organism: uncultured Parasporobacterium sp. (assembly GCA_964579345.1). Lineage (GTDB taxonomy): Bacteria > Bacillota > Clostridia > Lachnospirales > Lachnospiraceae > RGIG5612. The sequence continues at coordinate 2,938 of CAZOHB010000158.1, read as the reverse complement.
CGCGAAGACCTTGCGCCGCAGTCCATGAAGATGATCGTCATGCTCTCCAACATTGAGGAGGCACTCGATATTACGATCGATATCACAGAAGCCGGTGAGCTGAACACGATTGCAGACTTTGTTAATGCAGTAAGAGGAAAACTCGGCATCGAAGGCACGGTTTCCGCAGAAGGCGGTGCTCCGGCAGCAGATGTGGCTGCACAGGCAGCAGGCGGAGCCGGGGAAATTGATGAAGTGACAAAGGTTGTCATTGAAGCGGCAGCAGATGCATATGATGTTGACGCTTCTGAAATTACACCGGATACTGACATTCGTGAAGACCTTGCGCCGCAGTCCATGAAGATGATCGTCATGCTCTCCAACATTGAAGAGGCGCTTGATATCACGATCGATATCACAGAAGCCGGCGAGCTCAATACGATCGCTGAGTTTGCAGCAAAAGTAAAAGAAAAAATGCAGTAATAAACCGGGAAGCGTGGGTGTCTTTTATTTGAAGGATGCCTGCGTTTACAAGAATCAGGAAAGGATAGAAAGATGACTTTTATTGAAAGCATTTACGAAAAAGCGAAAGCAGATAAAAAGACCGTAGCTGTTCCGGAAAGCACAAACGAGGTCATGCTGAAAGCATCCTCCAAGATCCAGGCGGACGGCGTTGCAGATATCGTACTGGTTGGAGATCCTGCAGCCATTAATGCAAAAGCAGAAGAGATCGGCGTGGATATTTCCAATATTAAAATTGTTGATGTGAACGACGAAGCTTATAAAACGAGTTTGTTAGATAAGTATGCGGCTTCTCCGTTCAAGGTAATGGGAAGAAAATTTGTCGAGAAGAGAATCGATGATCCGCTTTACCTGGCAACATTAATGGAAGCTGTCGGCGAAGTTGATGCGACGATCGCTGGTATTGATACAACAACTTACGAATTCGTCCTTGCAGCAAACAGTATCATCGGCATGCAGGAAGGCGTTGTAACTGCTTCCGGTCTTCAGATCTTAGAACTTGAAGAGTTCCAGGGAGAAAAAGATAAATTTATCGGAATCTCCGACGGCGCGATCAACGTCGAGCCGACGGTTGAGCAGCATGCAGGTATCGCGATCGCATCCTGCAGCACGTTCGAAGCAATTACGGGAATCGAAGCAAAATGCGCATTCCTTTCCTATTCCACAGACGGATCCGGCGGTATGAGCGCTCCTGTCAAGAAAGTACGTGATGCAGTAGCACTTGCACAGTCTCTGCGTCCGGACCTTGCAATTGACGGCGAGTTCCAGTTTGACGCTGCTGTTCTTCCGGCAGTTGGTGCAAAGAAAGTAAAGAGAGAAAGCAAGGTTGCCGGGCATGCAAACGTTCTGATCACTCCGGACGCTTCCTGCTGCAATATCTGCGGAAAAGCAATCCAGTTCACCTCCAAGTGCAGATCTTACGGACCGCTGTATCAGGGCTTCCGTCTTCCAATCCTGGACTGCTCCAGAGGTATGGACGAGATCATCGCATACGACAACATCGCACTGCTCTGCGTTCAGGCAGGTTTTAAAAAATAATTTCACTTCAGGAGAAATGGCATGAAAGTTGTAAGAATCCATCATCACAATCAATTGTTCTTTGAACTGCAGAAGACACCGGAAGGTGTTGCGGAACTCATGAGAATGACGGATGAACATAATAAATGGCTGGCGAAGCTGAAAAAAGAGGGGAAATTTATAGAAGGCTATTTTATGCCGGGAGATGCCAGTTCTGTCCTGATCTTCGAAGCACAGGATGAACATGATATCGAAATGTTCCGCCTTTCCGATCCGCTTGAGAAGACTTTTGAAATGAAGATGCAGGTTGCCCTTACCTTAGATCAGCATCTGAAGGCTGCGATGGAGAAAACCAATTGGTAAATATTGAAACCTGCCCTGAGAAGTGAGACAAGCAATCGGGACAGAAAAAGACGAAGAAACAAAAATAAAAAAGAAAGATAAACAGGAGAAAAAGAGATGAAGGAATATACAGTCCTTACGATCAACCCGGGTTCCACCAGCACAAAGGTTGGAATCGTGAAAGGTGACAAAGTGGTATTCGACGGCAGCGTCGACCATGACAGAAGTGAATTCGCAGAGTGCAAGACCTTTGCTGATCAGTATCCGATCCGCCTGGCAAAAATCTATGAAGCATTAGACAATGCAGGTATCGATAAGAATGAGATCGACGGAATCTGCGGAAGAGGCGTCGGACTCTATGCCTGCGAAGGCGGTACATACAAGATCGACGACTTAGTATGCGAGCATGCAGCAAACGATGTCGGTGAGATCCATCACCCGGCAACTCTCGGAATCGTTCTTGCTTACAACATGGGCAAAGAACTTGGCGTTCCGGCATTCTATGTAAACCCGATGCCGACCGATGAGCTCAAAGATGTTGCAAGAATGACGGGTGTTAAGGGCATCTACAGAACCGCTCGTTCTCACCCGCTGAATCAGAAACAGGTTGCGATCCATCACAGCGAACTGATGGGCAAGAAATATGAAGAGCAGAACTATGTTGTCCTTCACCTTGGCGGCGGCATCAGCATCACTGCTCATGAAAAAGGACGTATGGTCGATACCAGCCGCGCAGGTGATGCACAGGGTGCGATCTGCCCGAACCGTTCCGGAGATATCTGCACAGACGACCTGAACAACATGTTCAAAAAAGGCTATACGTTTGAAGACGCTTACGAGCTGGCTTCGAACCGCGGCGGACTTGTAGATCTGGTTGGAACTGATGATGTCCGTAAAGTAAAAGAGATGATCGCAAACGGCGATGAATGGGCAAAACTCTGCTATGATGCGATGATCTATACGATCATCAAATGGACGGCTATGATGGCTGGTGCAATGATGGGTAAAGTTGACGGCATCCTTCTTACCGGCGGACTTGCACATGACGAAGAACTCGTTGCAAGAATCAAAGAAGGCA
>CAZOHB010000157.1:0-6268 GCA_964579345.1 uncultured Parasporobacterium sp. | reverse complement strand
AGCGGCTTCTGCTGTATTCAATCTGACGATCGAATCCGCGATCTCCTATGATCAGGCGCTTTCGAATGTTATGGATGTGCTTCTGGATCAGGAACTGATCGAGAGCAAGAAGGCGGATGAAAGCGGCTATTATGCGGTTCCGGGCGGCGGAACACGGAGAGTCGTAAACGGCGGTGAAGCGGTCGTAGACAACAACAATTATTATGTCATCCAGGTGGATTATATGAATGACGGAAGCAGTGTCCAGGCAACGACGTATTTCGGCGTCAACGACCAGACCGGCGAAGTGATCCGTCTGAATAAATCCGGCATGAACTTTGTAATCGGATAATGGTTAAGATCATTGCAGTCGGAACGATCAAGGAGGATTATTGGAAGGCGGCGCTGAAGGAGTATTCGAAGCGGCTGACTCCGTATACCAAATTGCAGATCATAGAAGTTCCGGACGAGAAATGTGACGAAAAGACAAAGCGAAGGGAAGCAGCTTCGATCCTGAAAGTCCTGAAGGATACGGATTATGTGATCACACTGGAAATCAAGGGGAAAAAGCTTTCTTCCGAGGCGTTTTCCGCAAAGCTGGAAAGTCTCGCTGTCTCGGGACATTCCGATATCGCTTTCGTGATCGGAGGCTCGCTGGGACTGGATGAGAGCGTCCTTTCCCGCAGCAATTTTGCACTCAGCTTTTCCGATATGACCTTTCCGCACCAGCTGATGCGGGTAGTGCTTCTGGAGCAGATCTACAGAGCTTATAAGATCATGCGGAATGAGCCTTATCACAAATAGTTCACTTTACTTTAACGACATGGGTTTTGTATAATAACGGAAGATAGTTGCCTGACGGCAGAATAAGGGAAATCTTCTGTTTCTGCCGGCAGTATTGTTACAACAGTCGATGGAGGTGGCGAAGTGGATACATTGAAATTATATAATTCAGATGGTTCTGTCGATGTGCAGATCAGAGAAGAGGTGATCGCCATCATTGCAGGACTTGCGGCCACGGAGGTGGATGGAGTTCAGTCCATGGCCGGCGGTATTACGAATGAGATCGTTGCACGTCTCGGCAAAAAGAATCTGGCTGCCGGAGTGAATGTCCGGTATGCGGACAACAAGATCACGGTGGACCTTTCACTGGTGATCCAAATGGGAGCTTCGATACCGGATGTTGCGAAAAAGGTGCAGGATAAAGTAAAGACCGCGATCGAAAACATGACAGGCATTCCGGTGGAAGCGGTGAATGTCAGGATCGCGAATGTGAACATTGACAATCAATCATGACAATTGCATAAGGGATGTTCGTGTAACATCCCTTAATTTTTTATCAGACCAAAAGAAACATGCAAAGCCGGAGCCCGAATACCGGGATTTCGGTCTATGACAAACAAATAAACAGGGAAACGACAATATGAAAATTGACAGAAGAACAGAACTGAGAGAAGCAGCATTCCTGATCCTTTTCCGTCTCGATTTTTATCCGAAAGAGGATATCGAAGCGCAGATCAAGGACTTTTTTGATGGAGAAGACGGCTTTTCGGAGAAAGAGCGCCAGTCCGTCGCAGATAAGGTCCTTAAGGTAGCGGAAAAGCAGGAAGAACTGGATGCGATTCTGGATGAGTGCAGTATCGGCTGGAAGGTCCGCCGTATGGCAAAGGTGGATCTGACGATCCTGCGTCTTGCCTGCTATGAGATCCGCTTTGATGAGAAAGTGCCGGTAGCAACGGCGATCAACGAAGCGGTTGAGCTGGCGAAAAACTACGGGGAGGAAAGCAGTCCGTCCTTTATTAACGGCGTCCTTGCGAAAGTTGCAAAACATGAACAGTAACCGGAAAGTTTATTCGGTCAGTCAGGTCAACGCCTATGTAAAGCGGCTTTTTGAAGACGACTTTATCCTCCGCGGCATCTATATCAAAGGCGAGATCTCCAACTGCAAGTACCATACCTCGGGGCATATCTATTTCTCCCTGAAGGATGAGCGCGGTGTGATCTCGGCCGTAATGTGGAGATCGGATGCAGCCGGACTGAAATTCCGTCTCGAAGACGGAAAACAGGTGATCGTCTGCGGAAACGTCAGCATCTACGAAGCCGGCGGAAAATATCAGGTCTACGCGAAAACGATCGAGGACGCGGGCAAGGGCGACCTGGCCGCACAGTTTGAAGAATTAAAGAAAAAACTGGAAGAGCGGGGCATGTTTGCTCCGGAATATAAAAAAGAGATCCCTGCGTATTCGCAGAAGATCGGTGTTGTTACGGCAGAGACCGGCGCGGTGATCCGGGATATCTACAATGTCGCTTCCCGGAGAAATCCGTATTGTCAGATCCTTCTTTACCCGGCGGCAGTTCAGGGAGAAGGCGCGGCGCAGCAGATCGCAGCCGGGATCCGAAGGCTTGATCAGACCGATGTGGATACGATCATCATCGGCCGCGGCGGAGGTTCGATGGAAGACCTTTGGGCCTTCAACGAAGAGGTCGTAGCGGAAGCCATCTTTCATTGTTCAAAACCGGTGATCTCCGCGGTCGGACATGAAACGGACTTTACGATCGCCGATTTTGTTGCGGATCTTCGGGCACCGACCCCGAGTGCGGCAGCAGAGCTTGCCGTTTTTGACTACGCCCAGTTTGAAAAAGATCTGGCGGATATCCGTTATACGCTGCGGCGCAGTCTGGAGCGGAATCTGGAACGGAAGCAGCAGATCGTAAAGCAGTATGCGCTCGCGGTCGAGATGCATTCGCCGAAGAACCTGCTGATCCAGAAAAAACAGAATCTGCAGGACAAAGCGGATACACTGGAGGATCTGATGAACGAGCGGATGCGTGGTGTCAAAGATCGGATCGCCCTTCTTTCGGAGCGGCTTTCCGGACAGTCTCCGCTGAAGCGGCTCTCGGCAGGATATGCGTATGCGGCGGATGAATCCGGCCGGGCGTTAAAGAGCATCCGGCAGGTTGGTAAAGGCGATAAGATCCGGGTGCATGTCACCGACGGCATCCTGGATGCGGCAATAGAGAATATCACAGAGGTAACATATGAGTGAAGAAAAATTACAGGATGAAGTAACGCTCGAGGAAGCGTTCGGACAGCTCGATGAGCTGATCGAAAAGATGGAAGAGAGTGAGCTTCCTTTGGAAGAGTCTTTTGCGCTGTACAAAAAGGGCGTTTCTCTCGTCGAGCTTTGCAATAAAAAAATCGAGAAAGTAGAGTGCGATATCCGCAAGATCACAGAAGAATAATGGACAGAGAACTCTTACAGAAAAAAACAGAATCGATCAATGAGATCATCTACCGGCATCTTCCGGAGGCCGGAGTACATACGGAGCTGATCACAGAAGCCTGCTCCTATTCCGTAAAGGCGGGCGGCAAGCGTCTGCGTCCGATGCTGATGCAGGAAACGTACCGGATGTTTTCCGATACGGAACATGATCTGCTTCTGGAAAGTTTCATGGCGGCAATTGAGTTTATCCACACCTATTCGCTGGTACATGATGACCTGCCTGCCATGGATAATGATGAATTCCGGAGGGGACTTCCGACGACTCATGCGAAGTACGGGGAAGCCTTCGGTATCCTCGCAGGGGATGCGCTCCTGACGCTGGCGTTTGAGACTCCGCTGCGTGTGATGAAGGAGGAAAAAGATCCGGTACGCCTTGCACAGGCCGTTTCCGCGCTTTCCGTCCTTTCGGAAAAAGCCGGGATCTGCGGTATGGTCGGCGGACAATGCCTGGATGTTTATGCAGAAAAAAATGAGGACTTTCAGACACAGAAAGAAGAACTGTCCTTTATCTATTACAACAAGACATCTGCGCTGCTGCAGGCTGCGATGATGGCAGGAGCGATCCTTGCCGGAGCGCCGGAGGATGCGGTTCAGGCCGTTTCCGATATCGCAGGAGATGTCGGCATTGCGTTCCAGATCCGGGACGATATCCTGGATGTGACCAGTACGACCGAGGTTCTCGGAAAGCCGGTCGGAAGCGATGAGAAAAATGAGAAGACGACCTATCTGACCTTTGCCGGAATGGAACAGGCCATAGCGGATGTGGAGCGTTACTCCAACGCGGCGATCGAACGGCTGAAGAGCCTGCCGCAAAAAAATGACTTTCTGGAGGATCTGATCAGATATCTGATCGACCGAAATAAATAGAATGATACTAGATAAGATACAAACAGCAAATGATATAAAAAAAATAGATCCGAACGATTACGAGGAGCTTGCGCGGGAGATCCGCAGATTTCTGGTAGAGAAGGTGAGCAGGACCGGAGGCCATCTGGCTTCGAACCTGGGAGCCGTTGAGCTTACGATGGCGCTGCATCTCTGTCTTGATCTTCCTAAGGATAAGATCATCTGGGACGTCGGACACCAGTCCTATGTGCACAAAATCTTAACGGGAAGAAAAGAACAGTTTGATACGCTCCGGCAGTACGGCGGATTAAGCGGATTTCCGAAGCGGCGGGAGAGTGAATTTGATGCGTTCAATACCGGACATTCCTCGACTTCCGTTGCGGCTGCGACCGGCATCGCCATTGCGGACCAGATGGCCAGCAATGATTCCACGATCGTCTGCGTGATCGGAGACGGCGCGCTGACCGGCGGCCTTGCGGTCGAGGGTCTGAATAATGCGGCAAAGCTGAAGCGCAACCTGATCATCATCCTGAACGATAATGAAATGTCGATCTCCCATAACGTGGGCGGCATGAGTTCTTATCTTTCCAAGATCCGTGCGGGTGAGTCTTATATTGAACTGAAATCCGGCGTGCACAGAACGCTGGAAAAGATCCCTGTTGTGGGAGAAAAGATTGCTCGGAATCTGCGGAAAACAAAAAACAGTATCAAACAGCTTCTGGTTCCGGGCATGCTGTTTGAAAATATCGGTTTGAAATATTTGGGGCCGGTGGACGGCCATAATATCAGTGACATGGTGGCGCTGATCAATGAAGCGAAAAAGATCGAAGGCGCTGTTATGATCCATGTCAGCACAGTGAAGGGAAAAGGCTATGGACCGGCGATGAAGAATCCGGAGCTGTTCCACGGCATCGGCGCGTTTGACCCGCGCACCGGCGTCCCGCGCTGTGCGAAAACCGGGTCCGATTATTCGGACATTTTCGGCGAGACTCTTGTCAAAGAGGCAGAAAAGAATAACAAGATCACGGCGATCACTGCGGCGATGACCGGCGGCACCGGGCTGGACGACTTCGCAGCGAAGTTTCCGGACCGTTTCCATGACGTCGGCATCGCGGAAGAGTATGCCGTGACATTTGCGGCAGGACAGGCCGTCGGCGGGTTAAAACCGTTTGTGGCGATCTATTCCTCGTTCCTGCAGCGGGCATACGACCAGATCACCCATGATGTCTGTATCCAGAATCTGCCGGTGACGTTCTGCATCGACCGGGCGGGACTGGTTGGAAATGATGGAGAGACACATCAGGGAACCTTTGATATTTCCTATCTCTCCACGATCCCGAATATGAACATTTTCGCTCCGAAGAACGGGCAGGAACTGAAAGCGGCGATCAGCTTTGCGGCCGGTTTCCATGCGCCGCTGGCGATCCGCTATCCGAAAGGAAAAGCCTTCGACGGACTGGCGGAGTTTCAGGCGCCGATCGTTCTTGGAAAGAGCGAGACGCTTTATCTTGAAAAGGATGTCGCGATCCTGGCGGTCGGATCCATGGTGGAAAAAGCGCTGGAAGTGCGCGAGCATTTCAAGGCGCAGGGAAAACATATTACGCTTGTCAACGCGCGGTTTGTAAAACCAATCGATGAGGAGCTGATCGATAAACTGGCGGAAGATCATAAGATCCTGATCACGATGGAAGAAGGCAGTATTGCCGGCGGATACGGATCTGCGGTCCTTCGCTATTGCAACAGTGAAAAGAAACCGGTAAGCGTGATCAATATCGCGCTTCCGAACAGCTATGTGGAGCAGGGCTCACGAAATGAGCAGTTTAAGGAGTGCGGCCTCGATGTGCCGTCACTGATCCGGAGACTGGAAGAAGAGGGACTATGAAAAAACGACTGGATGTACTCGTCTGTGAACAGAATCCGGAGCTTTCCAAATCCCGCGCGCAGGCGGTGATCATGAGCGGCTGTGTGTATGTAAACGGACAGAAAGAGCTGAAGGCAGGCTCGATGTTTCCGGAGGATACGGTGGTGGAAGTCCGGGACGCAAGCCTGAAGTATGTAAGCCGCGGCGGGCTGAAACTGGAAAAAGCGATGCAGGAGTTTCCTGTGGAACTGGAAGGAAAGGTCTGTATGGATATCGGCTCCTCCACGGGCGGGTTTAC
>CAZOHB010000156.1:0-6280 GCA_964579345.1 uncultured Parasporobacterium sp. | reverse complement strand
GTTCTGTCTTCGCAGAGGGACCTGGCTGGCGGAAGGGATCGGCGAGGAATTAACAAAACTTCCGGATATGCCCTCCTGCTTCTGTCTTCTTGTGAATCCCGGCTTCGGCGTTTCCACAAAGCAGGCATACCAGAAGATCGATGAGCTTTCCGCACCATTTCATCCGGATATCGACGAAACGATCCGTGCGCTCGGACGCAGAGATTTGGATGAAATCGCTCTTTCCATGGGCAATATCCTGGAACAGGCAGTGATCCCGGATCACCCGGAAATCGACCGGATCAAAGAACAAATGAAAAAGTACGGAGCCCTTGGTGCCATGATGAGCGGCTCCGGCCCGACAGTATTCGGCTTGTATGATGACGAAACATTATTAGAAAATGCTTATAATTCATTCGAAGGAGCGGACTATGGCAAATTTAAAATTAAACTTTGACGAATATATCCCTTTAAGGGACATTGTTTTTAAAACCTTGCGCGAAGCGATCATTACCGGAGATCTCCAGCCGGGCGAACGGCTGATGGAGATCAAACTCGCAAATGAACTCGGCGTTTCAAGAACTCCGGTGCGTGAAGCGATCCGGAAGCTGGAGCTGGAAGGCCTTGTGATCATGACCGCCCGCAAAGGCGCAGAAGTAGCTCCGATCAACGAAAAAGATCTGCGGGAAGTGCTTGAGATCCGCAAAGCGCTCGAAAGTCTCGCCTGCGTTCTGGCATGCAAAAATGTGAAAGATCTCAATATCCGCAAGCTGAAAGCCATCAACGGAGAGATCACAAAGGCGATCGAGGCTGAGAACATCGAACTGATCACGAAAAAGGATGTCGAGTTCCACGAGATGATCAATACGCTGACGGACAACAACCGGCTGATACAGATGCTGCATCAGCTGAAGGAACATATCTTCCGCTATCGTTTCGAATATATCAAAGAGATGAAAAACAAACACGCGATCGTGGACGAACACGACCGGATCATCGAAGCACTTTCCCGGAAAGACGCGGAAGCGGCAAGCAAAGAGATCGAGCTGCATATCGAAATTCAGGAAAAATACATTCTGAATACATTGATTAAAGAGGAAAAGTAGTGTAAAATAGGCAGGCTGTTCTCAGCAGCCTGAATAACAATAAAGGAGATTTCAAAATGAGCCCCTGGTTAATCGTATTACTGTGCGTGCTCGGATTAATGATCATCGCACTGATCGTACTTTATATTTTTGGAAGAAGAACACAGAAGAAGCAGGAAGTACAAGAAGAGGAAATGAAGAAACAGGCGCAGTCCCTGAACTTCTTCATTATCGATAAAAAGAAGATGCGCTTAAAGGATGCCGGACTTCCGAAGATCGTTTACGAATCCGCTCCGAAGCTTTCCAGACTCGGAAAGGTTCCGGTGCTGAAAGTAAAGGCCGGAAACAGAGTTATGAGCCTCGTCTGCGACGCGGAAGTTTATAAGACCCTCCTTCCGAAGCAGGAAGTAAAGGCGCAGGTCGCAGGTATCTACGTCCTTTCCGCAAAGAGAATCCGCGGACCGGTCTATGAAGGCAAGAAGACAAAGAGCGGAAAGAAAAAAGAAAGCTTTATCGACAAACTTCGGTAATCGCTGTTCCGTAAAACAGGATCTTAAAAACCCGGGAGATCGCTCCCGGGTTTTCTTGTATTTTAAGAAGAATTGCTTTTCGGTTTTCTAAAAGGTGATCACAAACTGCGCACCGGATGCGGTGTTTTCCGCTTTGATCTTCCAGCCGTGCTGCTCTACGATCTCCTTTGTCAGTGACATGCCGATTCCGGTGTTTCCGTTCGGCCCCGTATAAAACCGTTCGAACAGATGCTTCAGGCTTTCCTCGCTGATCGGCGTGCCGTCATCCCAGATCACCAGCTTTTTGCCGTCAAACTGAAGCCGGACCTCTGTCTTTGCATAGCGGATCGCGTTTGTCAGAATATTGCGCACCGCCTTTTCAAACTGGACCCGGTCCGCCTCCAGAAATTCCTGTGCAACGTCAAAGCCGATCCGCAGGTTTTTCTCCGTGATCGCCGTCTCCATCGAAGTCAGGCACTCCGAAAGAAATTCCGGCACATAGATCTCTTCTTTTTTCAGCTTATAGGCTCCGCTTTCCAGCCGGGAGAGGGAAAGGATATCATTGACCAGTCCCGTCATTTTATCCGTCTCATTCAGGATCACCCTGGTTGCTTTTTCCGGCTCCGCGACGACTCCAGCCTGCAGACCTTCCGCATATCCCTGAATCGACATCAGCGGCGTCTTCAGCTCATGGGACGCATTTTCAAAAAATTCTTTCTGGCGTTTCTGATCATTTTCGATCCGTTTGCCCATAAAGAAGCCTGCAAGACAGGCGCCCGCAAGGCAGACCGCCATGATGATATAAAGACTGATGCTGACCGTCCTGAGCAGCTGAACCTCCGAAGTCACATTCACATAATAGAAGCGGATTTTATTGGACTTTTTCTCATCCTGTTTCCAGGAGACATACAGGGTTTTATCTTCGATTGTCAGTTTATTCAGCGATTGCGCTTCCGGCTGCTCCTTTTCCCACCACTGGGAAATTTCTTCGGCATAATATGCCTGCATCGCATCTTCGGAATTCCAGTAGTCGGCGTCAAACAGGGAATTCCAGAAATCTTCCCAGAAGCTGCTGTCATCCTCCCCGTAAGGTTCCAGTTCTGTTTCATGTGTAAAGGAAACAACGACCATCGATGCCTCCTCTGCTTCGCTTTTCAGCTCTTTTCCGGACTCGTCCATATAAAGATGGATAGAGCTTTCCGCCCGGTCTTTCACATACCCGGAGATGATCAGATGGAACGCGGCCGCGATCACCGCAAATGCGAGTGCCATGCAAAGGAGCATGATCAGCACGAGTTTTCGCTTTGTGTGTTTCATGCCTTTTCCTCCAGTTTATATCCGTATCCCCAGACGACCGTTACCGATACTCTACTCTCTGCTGCCGCCAGTTTTTTGCGGATCCGCCGGACAGTTTCATCCGTCACGCGGGTCTCGATCTCAGCCGTGATCCCCCAGACTTCATCCAGCAGTTCTTCCCGCGGGATCGCGCGGTCGTTCTGCTCGATCATGTAGCGGAGCAGCGCCAGTTCCGTCATCGTAAAAGGCACCGGCTTTCCGGCACAGCAGATCTGCCGGGTCTTGGAATGATAGGTCAGATCGCCGAATGCGGAGATCTCGTCCGTCGGCCGGTGTTCATGTTCCATATCGATCCGCCGGAACAGCGCCTTGATCCGCATCACAAGCATCGACGGGCGGAACGGCTTCATCAGATAATCATCCCCGCCGCAGGTCATGCCCGTGACATAATCCATCTCACTGTCTTTTGCCGTAAGAATGATGATCGGAACTTTTGAGATCGCCCGCAGCTGTTTGCAGATCGTAAGCCCGTCCGTTCCCGGCATCATGATATCCAGCACAGCCAGATCGCAGGGCTTTTTCTGAAAGGCTTCATACAGCGCATCTCCGGTCGGAAATACTTCCACGTCAAAGCCGGAATCCACAAGAAAGGATTTCAGGATCTCTCTGATATTCTCTTCATCGTCTGCCGCATAGATCAGTTTGCTCATTGCTTTATCCTTTCATTCCATCTTTTTCCGTATGGTTCCGATCCTCCGCCTCTTTCACGGGAGGTGAGGGCATAAAACGGTCTGCGACTGCGTCCTATGCCCTCTGTTATGATACATGATTCTTTTCCGTCCGTCACTTTCTTTCCGTTCCTGCCGTGTGAACGGCCTCCGGCGGTTGCTTAGAATCCCTGGGTGTTCTGATCGTTATTTCCGGAGCCTCCAAACAGATCATTCATCCATCCGGAGATCGATTCTTTCCAGTCTTTTCCGGTATTGTTTTCGCTGCTTCCCGGATTCTGGATGTTCTCTCCGGAATTGCCGGTATTCCCGCTGCCGTTCTCCCCGTTATAACCGAAGAACTCTAAAATGTCATCCAGGTCGATATTATCAATGCCGGTTTCGCCGTCTGCCTGATAGCCGGAATCATTACCGGTCTCAGGAACACTGTCCTGATAATAATCGTCGTCATTGTAGCTGCCGTTTCCAAACGGTATATAGCCGCCCGGGATCTGCTGCCCTTTCATCTGTTCCTGATTTTCCGCGATCCGGTACAGCTGCCAGGAGCCAAGTCCTGCAAACAGCGCGGTTGCCGCAAATGTCAGGGTGATCAGGATCGTCAGGATCAGCATGACGATTTTCCACCATCCGGTCCGTTTTTTCTCCTTGATATAAACCGTTTTCACTGCTGCTTCTTCTCTGATATTTTCTTCCATGATTCGGTTCTCCTCCATCTCTTCTGTCAGAATTTGTGTTTCTTCTTTTTTATCTTCCATCGAAAACTCCTTTCCGAAACATCTTTGTCCTTTTGACGGCTTCATAATAAACCGCCGTATAAAGAAAAATCCCCGCAAAACTGCGTGGAAAATGTCATAAATGTGTCACAGATCCGCACAAAAGTCCGCGGGACTTTGTGAAAAAAATACTAATGCCTTGCATTAAAAGAGAGTTATACTATAATTAAAGAAAAATAATTGTTCTGACCACAAGGTCTTAGGACCTGAAGGGGAAGGCAAGGACATAAAAGCACTTTATGGCAGCAATCGCTGTTCCTGTCCCTGCACCTTTCAGGCGCAGGGATTGTTTTATATGAAGGAGATTTTATGAGCACACGGGTCGCAATTTTAGGAATTGTCGTTGAGAATCCGGAGTCTGTCGGAAAACTGAATGACATACTGCACGAATACAGCCGTTATATCATCGGAAGGATGGGCGTACCTTATAAAGAGCGCGGCATCTCGCTGATCAGCATTATGGTTGACGGGCCTTCCGATTCGATCAGTGCGCTGTCCGGGAAGATCGGGCAGCTCGACGGTGTTACCGCGAAAGCAGTTTATTCTAAACTGCCGGAATAAGGATGCGGGCAGCAAAGCAGAAGAACAGGAGATCTTTGAGTTGAAAAAGATAGCAGTTTACGGGAAGGGCGGTATCGGAAAATCCACCATCGTGTCAAATCTGGCAGTTGCCCTTTCCCGTCTGGGATATAAAGTCATACAGATCGGCTGCGATCCGAAGGCCGATTCCACGATCAGTCTCCGGCGCGGCGAGCCTTTAAAAACCGTGCTCCAGGCGATGCGTGAAGATGCTGCCGGCTTGAAGCTGGAGGATATTTCGCTGGTCGGCTACGAAGGTGTTGTCTGCGTGGAAGCCGGCGGTCCGATCCCCGGTCAGGGATGTGCCGGAAGAGGCATCATTACCGCCCTGGAGAAGGCGGAAAAAGCCGGGCTTTATGACACCTATCAGCCGGACTTTGTCTTATACGATGTGCTCGGCGACGTTGTCTGCGGCGGCTTTTCCATGCCGATGCGCGGCGGTTATGCCGATGAAGTTTATATTGTCAGTTCCGGAGAGAACATGTCGATCTACGCTGCCGCAAATATCGCGTCGGCGCTGAAGGGCTTTGAAGGGAGAGGCTACGCTTCCTTAGGCGGCATCATCCTGAATCACCGGAATGTGAAAAACGAAACAGAGAAAGTGATGGAGCTTGCAGCGGATTTCGATACGAAGATCGTTGCGGAGATTCCGTGGTCGGAGAAGTTCCAGGAGGCTGATGAGCGCCGGGTTTCGCTGGCGGAGATGTTTCCGGAGAGCGAGGAGGCAAAGTGCTTTACTAACCTGGCCAAGCTCTTGATTAATAAAGCATAATACCGGTGCTCCCTGCCGCCAGCTATGTCCCAGCTCTCAGTACCCTCGTTGGCGCTAAAACGCGCACTCGGGTACATGAACCGCTGGCGCAGGCGGCAGAAAGGTGGGAGCACCGACGTTACAATTTTTAAATAAAACCATGTTACAACAATTAAAACAAACCGGGATTGGCCCCGGCGAACAAGTAAATATCGAAGCCGCGTCGTTCCCGGCGCCATTCCAGGCAGGCCTGGAGTACAGCTCTCCGGCCAGAGGAACCTGGAACATCGTCCACACCGGCATGCTGATCCCGCAGTCGCACCAGATTTTTGTCTGTGCGTACGGATGCCTGCGCGGCGTTGTCCTGACCGCAGCGGAAATGAATGCACTGGACCGCTACTCTTCCATCAGCATCAGCGAAGAGAATGTGCTGGACGGCGGGATGGAGCAGCTGATGATAAACGGTGTAAAAGACATCCTCGAAAAGCTTTCTTATAAGCCGCGGGCGGTCCTGCTCTTTATCAGCTGTCAGCATTTCTTCCTGGCATATGACCAGCAGTTCGTTTTCGATACGCTGGCC
>CAZOHB010000155.1:0-6298 GCA_964579345.1 uncultured Parasporobacterium sp. | reverse complement strand
CCGCCCTGAATTGGAGGACATCATCCAGCTCGTAGATATCCCCGACGATGCCACGGATGACGACTTTGATCCGGGTGCAGCTGCAAGCACTGGTCGATAAAAGAACCTGTACCACCGGCACAGATTCCGTTCATACGCTGTTCGATGCCGTTCGTGAAATAAATGATCTTGGCGTCTTCACCTCCAAGTTCGATTGCGACATCCGTATGCGGGGCATAAGACTGAAGCGCCGTTGAAACAGCAACGACTTCCTGTACAAAAGGAACATCAAGATGTTTGGAAAGCTGGAGTCCGCCGGAACCTGTGATCACCGGACAAAGTGTGATGTTGCCGAGTTTTTCGGAAGCTTCACTGATCAAAGCTGCTAGAGTTTCCTGAATGTTTGCGTAGTGTCTCCGGTAATCAGAAAAGCATACCTGATCCTCCGGATCTAAAATTGCGATTTTTACGGTCGTGGATCCAATGTCCACGCCAAGTCTGTATAATGTATCCATAGCCTTCGAATTATATAATAAATAAGTAAAAAAGGGAATCATCAGAATGTGAAAGTTTTGTGTTGGACATTGCCTTGTATTTTACTGTTGTGCTATAATCAGCCCCATGTTGGACAAAATTGAGAGAAAAATAGGCAAATATGCCATAAAAAACCTGATTGTTTATATCCTGATCGGCTATGTGATCGGGTATATTCTGTATTTTCTGAATGCCAGACTCGGATGGTATGAGTATATCGTCATGGACCCGGCGATGGTCATGCGCGGACAGGTCTGGAGACTGTTTACCTGGGTGTGCACGATCCCGCAGGGACTGAGTATCTTTATTATCTTTATGTTCTTCCTTTACTATTTTATAGGAAAAGGGCTGGAGAGATACTTAGGCGCGTTTAAATATAATGTGTACATCTTCTCGGGATGGTTCTTTATGACGCTCGGCGCCATGGTGATCTACTGGATCACGGGATATTCGATGAATGTCAGTACCTATTATATCAACCTGGCATCGTTCCTTGCCTTTGCGGTACTGTATCCGGAAGCAAGGGTCTATCTGTTCGGACTGCTTCCGATCAAGATGAAATGGCTGGCGATCATTGACCTTGTTTATCTCGGCATCCAGATCATCAGCGGGATCATCTCCCTCTTTGCGCTTCCGAGCAAAGAAGTACAGAGCATCATCGCGCAGTTCGGGATCGAAGCAGGGGCGGCTAAAGTCGCCATTATCACGGAGATCTTCTCGATCATCATATCGCTTCTGAATTTCCTGATCTTCTTCCTTGCGACAAGGAAGCTGAAGCGTATTTCTCCGCAGGAGATCCACCGCCGGAATCAGTTCCGCAGGAGTGTGAACCAGGGAATGCGGGAGAACATGGAACGGCAGCAGGCACAGAATGCAAAGAGTCAGAGCGGTCCGTACGTCGCAGGCGGTGTGATCATTCACAAATGCTCAATCTGCGGACGGACAAACCTGACAAACCCGGAGCTGACGTTCCGTTACTGTTCAAAATGCGAGGGCAATCACGAGTATTGCCAGGACCATCTCTTTACACATGTCCATGTAAAGTAAGATGTGAATCATAGATTGAAAAATTACGAACTGCACAGGAAGGACTGTATATGAAAGAAGCAGTGAGCTGTGGCGGCGTCGTCATATATCGCGGAAAAATATTATTGCTCTTTAAGAATTATCATGACCGCTTCATCGGCTGGGTTCTGCCCAAAGGTACTGTCGAAGAGGGGGAAGAGTATAAGGAAACCGCTTTGCGGGAAGTCAAAGAGGAGTCCGGTGCGAATGGTACGATTGTCAGCTATCTCGGCACAAGCGAATATGAATTTAATATCCCGGAAGATAAGGTGAGCAAGACGGTGCACTGGTATCTGATGGCCGGTGACAGTTATTACAGCAAACCCCAGAAAGAAGAGTTCTTTACGGATTCCGGGTTTTACAAATATCACGAGGCGATCTTTCTTTTGAAATACGATAATGAAAGAGCGATCCTCGAAAGTGCGTATCAGAAATACCAGGAACTGCGGCATGCAGGAAAATGGAATTATGGAACAGAAAATAAACTATCAAAAAAGACTAGATGAATTATTGAGCGGGATCAGGGAGTCTGGAAAGACTCCCTCTTTGCTCCTGCACAGCTGCTGCGGACCTTGCAGCTCCTACGTTCTGGACTATTTGACGGAATTCTTTACCGTCACGGTTTTCTATTATAATCCGAACATTTATCCGCAGGAGGAATACGAAAAGCGTCTTTCCGAGCAGAAGCGTCTGATCGATGAAGCATATAACGGTGAAGATCGTCCGGCTGTCGGTCTGTTTACTTTACCTTATGATCACTCCGAGTTTCTGGATGCAGCAAAAGGATATGAGGCTGAGCCGGAAGGCGGACTTCGCTGCGAAAAGTGTTTTCAGCTCCGCCTGGATCAAACCGCCAAGATCGCTAAAGAGCAGGGCTTTGACTATTTCGGTACGACGCTGACTGTGAGCCCGCACAAAAATGCGATGATCTTAAACCGTGTCGGCCATGAGTCGGAAAGACTTTCCGGCACATCGATCTGGCTGGAGTCAGATTTCAAGAAAAAGAACGGATATCTTCGTTCAATCGAAATATCCAAAGAATACAATCTGTATCGGCAGCAGTATTGCGGCTGCGAATACGCACGGTAATTTCTTTGCAAAATTGTTATAAAAATCCCCGATTCATTCATAGAAATGAAAATTTATTATGTTAAAATAGAATCAAATTTGTTAAAAAAATATCAAGATGTTTTTTTATATATACAATATGAATGCTTGTGGGGTATAATAGTTAGCGTTAAAATGAATGTAGAATTCTGTGCTCTTTACAGGGTTTTACAAAAGTTACAAGGAGGTAGTTACTATGGGATTTGTATTGTATGAGCAAAAAGAAGGCTATGCGATCGTCACGATCAACAGACCGGAAGCACTGAACGCGCTCAATTCAGACGTCCTCGCAGAACTCGACAAAGTATTTGATGAAATCGATACGAATGTTGTTCGCGCGGTGATTCTGACAGGAGCAGGACAGAAGTCTTTTGTTGCCGGCGCTGATATCGGAGAGATGAGCACACTGAGTGTTGAAGAAGGTGAAGCTTTCGGAAAACGCGGAAACGATGTTTTCAGAAAGATCGAGACCTTCCCGGTTCCGGTGATCGCAGCTGTCAATGGATTTGCTTTAGGCGGCGGAAATGAGATCGCTATGAGCTGTGACATCCGTATCTGCTCCGAAAACGCGATGTTCGGACAGCCGGAGGTTGGACTCGGAATTACTCCGGGATTCGGCGGCACACAGCGTCTGGCTCGGATCATCAACCCGGGCAAGGCAAAAGAACTGATCTATACCGCTTCTAATATTAAAGCACCGGAAGCTCTGGCAATCGGTCTTGTAAACGCGGTATATCCGATTGACGAACTGATGCCGGCAGCTGAGAAGATGGCTGCTAAGATCGCAAGAAATGCTCCGATCGCTGTACGCGCTTGCAAGAAAGCAATCAACGACGGACTGCAGGTTGATATGGATCAGGCAATCGTTATTGAGGAGAAACTGTTCGGAAGCTGCTTCGCAACGGAAGATCAGATCGAAGGCATGAAAGCATTCCTCGAGAAAAGAAAAGTAGAAGGATTTAAGAACAAATAAGATACGGAAATAATATTGGATTTTTCCGTTAAGACAAAAGATAAAGGTATTATAGGAGGTATTTAAAATGATTGTTGGTATTATTGGTGCAGGCACAATGGGTTCAGGTATCGCACAGGCATTCGCTCAGACTGAGGGCTTCGAGGTAAGACTTACCGATATTAATGATGAGTTCGCAGCAGGCGGCAAAGCAAAAATCGCTAAAGGTTTCGAGAAGAGAATCGCAAAAGGCAAAATGGAGCAGGCTGACGCTGATGCTATCCTTGCTAAAATCACGACCGGAACAAAAGATATCTGCACAGACTGTGACCTTGTTGTAGAGGCTGCAATCGAGAACATGGAGATCAAAAAACAGACGTTTAAAGAGCTTCAGTCAATCGTTCCTGCAGACTGCATCTTTGCTACAAATACATCCTCTCTGTCCATCACAGAGATCGGCGCAGGCCTTGACAGACCGATGATCGGTATGCATTTCTTCAACCCGGCTCCGGTTATGAAGCTCGTTGAAGTTATCGCAGGCGCAAACACTCCGCAGGAAATCGTTGACAAGATCGTTGCGATTGCTGAGCAGATCGGCAAGACTCCAGTACAGGTTAACGAAGGACCGGGATTCGTTGTTAACAGAATCCTTATCCCGATGATCAACGAAGCAATCTGCATCTATGCAGAAGGCATCGCATCTGTTGAAGGTATCGACAACGCAATGAAACTGGGCTGCAACCACCCGATTGGACCTCTTGCTTTAGGTGATATGGTTGGTCTGGATGTCTGCCTCGCTATCATGGATGTACTGTACAAAGAAACCGGCGATTCCAAATATCGCGCTCATATCTTGCTTAGAAAAATGGTACGTGGCGGCCTTTTAGGCGTTAAGACCGGAAAGGGCTTCTACGACTATAGTAAATAGGAGGTAGAACGGAAAAACGGTTCGTCCGCAGATCTATGTTGCCTGCGGTATCTCCGGAGCAATCCAGCACCTTGCTGGTATGGAAGAGTCCGATCTCATCATCGCAATCAACAAAGATGAGACTGCACCGATCTTTGATGCAGCTGACTATGGTCTCGTAGGTGATCTGTTCAAGATCCTTCCGGAACTGACAGAGGCTGTAAAAGCTTACAAGGCAGCTAAAAAATAATAAAACCGTTTTATAACATAACTATTTGGGAGGGTCAGCAAAAGCTGACCCTCTTGTTATGTGTATCAAAAGCCATCAGATTGCTTTTTCTTTTCGTAAAAATGGTTAGTTCTCGATTGTATTTCAATCGATTAGTGTTATAATCAAACCATGAACGGAAAAGTTTCCGTATATTTATTATGACCAATTTTGAGGAGGTTTTACAATGGCAAAGAAAAGAATCGCAATTAACGGTTTTGGAAGAATCGGAAGACTGACTTTCAGAAGACTCTACAATGATCCGGATGTTGAAGTAGTAGCAATCAACTGCTCCCACCCGACAGAGGAAATCGCACATCTTCTGAAATATGATTCAACATACAGAACCTTTGTTGATGCAGATAAAGTAAAAGCATTAAAAGATTCCATTAAGATCGGTGATTACAAGATCGCGATCACAGGAGAAAGAGACGCAGCAAATCTTCCTTGGAAAGAGCTTGCAATTGATCTCGTAATCGACTGCACCGGTGTTTACAAAAACACGGAAAAAGCAATGGCTCATATCAATGCAGGCGCAAAGAAAGTTATCATCTCCGCACCTGGCGATGACATGCCGACCATCGTTTATGGCGTAAACCATAAAACTCTTAAGAAAAAAGATGACATTATCTCCGCAGCTTCCTGCACAACGAACTGCCTCGCTCCGATGGCTTTCAATCTGAACAAACTTGCTCCGATCGAGAAAGGCTTCATGACAACAATCCACGCTTATACCGGCGATCAGGAACCGCTCGATGCTTTCCACAAAAAAGGCGATTTAAGAAGAGCTCGTGCAGCTGCTTATAATATCGTTCCGAATACAACAGGCGCTGCAAAAGCAATCGGAAAAGTTATTCCGGAACTGAACGGCAAATTAGACGGCGCTGCTCAGCGTGTACCGACTCCGACAGGATCTGTTACCGAGCTTACAGCTGTTGTTAACAAGGTCGTTACCGCAGATGAGATCAACAAGTTCATGAAGAAAGCTTCCAATGATGCATATGCATATACCGAGGATCCGATCGTTTCCACAGATATCATCGGCATGGAAGCAGGTTCCTGCTTCGACGCAACGCAGACAAAGGTTATGGAACTTGGAAAAGATCAGAGCCTTGTAAAGGTTGTTGCATGGTATGACAATGAGTATTCCTACACCTGCCAGATGTGCAAGACTGCAAAATATGTCTGCCAGAAATTCCTGTAAATCGGAAATGAATGATTGAATAAATCACTGGGTAAAAAAGGAGATAGGTAATGTTTAATAAAAAGACGATTGATGATATTAACGTAAAGGGGAAAAATGTTCTTCTTCGTGTTGATTTTAACGTTCCGCTGAAAGATGGAGAGATCACAGACGATACCCGTATCCGTGCAGCGCTTCCGACAATTAAAAAACTGTCCGGTGACGGAGCGAAACTGATCCTTTGCTCCCATCTCGGAAAGCCGAAGGGAGTCGTGAAAGAAGAACTTTCCTTAAAGCCGGTTG
>CAZOHB010000154.1:0-6301 GCA_964579345.1 uncultured Parasporobacterium sp. | reverse complement strand
ACCCTGCTGATCCTGGCGGTTTATATCGTTCTTCTTATTATTTTGAAAAAAGGGAAACGGCGGATCCTTTGTTCCTGTGCGTTTCTGATTCTCACTGTTCCGGCAGTATTGATTGTTAAAAACATGATCTGGCAGAGGCTGGATATGGAAAACTGGATCGACGGAAGGCGGAACCGCTCGGCATTTATTGAAGAGAATTACGCGGATCCTTCTGCCGTTACACTGACATTTCCCGAGAAAAAAAGAAATCTGGTTTATATCTATCTGGAATCGATGGAGACGACGTATGCGGACAAAGATTCCGGAGGCACTTTTTCGTATAATACGATTCCCGAACTGACGCGGATCGCACAGGATAACGAGGATTTCTCCGGGGATCAAAACACACTGAACGGAGGCATTGTTCTTCCGGGCACCGCATTTACCACAGGCGCGATCTTTGCACAGTCTGCAGCCCTTCCCTTAAAAGTAAGTATCGGGGCGAATTTTATGGACACGCAGAACGCCTTCTTTCCACAGGTAACAGCACTCGGAGACATCCTGCAAAACGAAGGATACCGGCAGGTCTATCTGCTGGGATCCGATGCGACCTTCGGCGGCCGTCGTCTGTATTTCCATGACCACGGGGATTTTGAGATCCGCGATTATCTTTATGCAAAAGAGCAGGGGTGGATCGACCCGGATTATGAAGTGTTCTGGGGATACGAAGATGAAAAACTGTTTTCTTTCGCAAAGGAGACGCTGACAGAACTGGCTGCCGGCAGCGAGCCGTTCCATCTGACGATGCTGACGGTTGATACCCATTATGAGGACGGATATGTCTGCCGACTTTGCGGAAACGAATTCGGAGAAGATCAGTATGCCAATGTTATGGCATGCTCCAGCAGACAGACAGCAGCTTTCCTTGAGTGGATGCAAAAGCAGGACTTTTACGAGAACACGACGGTTGTGATCTGCGGAGATCACACAACGATGGATACCGATTTTTGTAAAGATGTGGGAAATGATTATCAAAGAAGGATCTTCACTGCCGTGATCAATGCGGCTGCAGATCCTGCTCAGCCGGAGAAAGAGAGAGTATACAGCAGCATGGATCTGTTCCCGACAACGCTGGCGGCAATGGGCGTAAAGATCGGGGGCGAACGGCTTGCGCTGGGAACCAATCTTTTTTCCGTGGAAGAAACCCTGCTGGAACGCTACGGGACGGAACATGTGAAAAAGGAACTGTCCCGGCAATCGGAATTGCTGGAAAATCTGGAACAAGTAGATGCAGGCGGAACCGAGGCTCTGCTGGAGCGTTACCGGACGGTATTTAAGGATTCCCTTTCCATTGATTCCTATGATGAGGCAAAAAAAATACTGCGTGTAAGAGTCACGAATCTGTATTTTTATGAATCACTGGCAGATGATGCCATCATGATCGACGTAGATAAACTGGAAGTATCCGGCAGGGAGGATGGAACGGACAGGGTCGAAACCGTGAGACTGTCTCCGGATCCGGAGGAAGAAGCGAGTTACATCGGCGAACTGGATCTGAGCGGCTGGAGCTCGGAAAAAGGGGAACTCCGGGTCAATCTGTATACCTCCGACGGTGCTTCCTATCTCAACATCGATTCTGAACAATTCAATATGGAATAAAAACCATTGCGAATTGTGTACAAAAAATGGGATACTGTTTTGGTTGAAGTGTTTTGTGTGCAGGACTATCATCTGTCTGCACTAAAATAATAATGGAATGGAGGTTTGTAAAATCATGATGAAAAAAATACTTGCGTGGTTACTGGCTGTTCTGGTTTTCCTACCCACGATCCTTCCGGGAAGTGCGCTTGCAGCGGAAGATACAGGAGAGGCAGCAGAGCCTGCGGCTGATCCGTATAGGATGCAGTCGATGATCACTCTGCAGGATCAGCAGAAATTGCTTTTGCCGGAATCCATGAGTGAAGTAACAGTTGGTAGGAATAAGAGTGAAGACGGAATTCTTCTGACAGGCACCGTAAGTGCTCTGACATCCGGCCGGATCGTTTTAGCGGATGAGCTGGATTTTAACCGGGGAGCGGTCGGCAGGGTCTGCATGGACGGCCTTTCCGACAGAGACGTAACGGTAACGGTCAATCTCTATCTGGATGAGGAAGAAACGCCGTATGTCAGCTTTGTACTGGGATGCCAGATGGGCAAAAACGCCTGGTCAAACCGGGGGGATCATACGATCGACGTCCATGAACGCAACCTGACAGGCAAACATAAGATCTCTTTTGATCTGAATATTGAAGGAAAGAAGCCGGAGAAGAAGACGACGGTCCTTCTGCGGTCGCTGGAATTTGCGGAAAGTTCGATCCCGGTCCTGTATTTTGATATTGATGAAAATAAGGGCTCGATCGATGCTATGAATGCAAGCCCGGATCACAGCGTGGAATGTTACGGTACGGTCTCAATTGAAGTTCCGGACGGATGGACCTGCGAGTTTTCTGATCAGGTGCAGAGCATCGAAGGCCTGAAATTAGAGTACCTTCGCGGCCGGGGCAATTCCACCTGGGATGCGGATAAAAAGCCCTATAAAATGAAACTGGATAAGAAGACGGATCTGTTCGGCATGGGAGCAAACAAGCATTGGGTGCTGCTTGCAAACCGTTATGACAACAGTTTCGTACGGAACAGACTGACGTACTGGCTTGGCCGGCAGATGGGAATGGAGTATACCCCGCAGTGCGTTCCGGTGGAAGTCGTCATGAACGGCAAATACTACGGCAGCTATCTTCTTTCAGAGCAGGTTCGTGTCGGAAGCAGCCGGGTTGATATTGACGATCTGGAAGCGGACGATGAATCGATGCACGCGGTCGATGAGCCGATCATTACTGGCGGATATCTGCTTTCCATGAGTCCGTACGGGGATGAAGATCCGGCGAATATGTTTGAGACCAACCGCGGAGTTTCCATGTTCATCGAGAGTCCTTCTTTTGAAGAGTATAACAACGAGGTGCAGAGAAACTATATCCGCAGCTATATTCAGGCAACAGAGGATGCGATCTGCGGAAAAGATTTCAAAGATCAAAGCGGAAAATCCTATACCGAATATCTGGATCTGGATGCTGCTGCAAAATACTGGTGGATCCAGGAGTTTTCTGCGAATGGAGATGCGTATGGCTCCGGAAGCACCTTCCTGTATAAAAAGAGAAACGGAAAACTGTTCTGGGGCCCGCTCTGGGACTTTGATTATGTCGCCTGGGGCAATCTGGATTACGATGTCAATATACCGGATACCCTTCAGTATACCAGCATGCTGTGGTTTGACCGAATGAGAAATGACCCTGTGTTTACGACGCGTCTGAAGGAGGAATGGACGGAGTTAAAAGCGCTTCTGGATGAAGCTGTAAGACCGGGCGGTCAGCTGGATCAGTACGCGGCTGAGACGGCGGTTTCCCGTGAGTATGACCATGAAAAATGGGGAAGCTACGGAGAGTACGGCTGGTGGGGATATGATGACTATGCCGATCATCTCGAAGAAGAGGTGCCTTCCGCAGATCGAAGCTATACGGAGGAGATTGAACAGTTCCGCAGCTGGATCACAGGAAGGAAAAAATGGATCGATGAAAATCTGGATCAGGTCACCCCGAAGGTCTATACGGTAACTTTTAAAGCCAATGGGAAGATCCTGACAAAAGTACAGGTTCCGGCGGATAATGTTATTGAAGAACTGCCGGAAGCGCCTGCGAAAAAAGGCTATACCTTTGTCGGATGGTACAACAATGATTACGGATACTATGATGGCGAAGAGATCACAGGCAACATGACGCTTCGTGCAAAATATATAAAGAAGGGTTCCGGAAAACAGCCGGAAGCGCTGTATTTCTCCGAGTACCGGCCGACCTGTATTTTCTGGGAAGATGATGAAGAAGGCCATACTTATTCGCCGGACTATGTGATCCTGCCGTATGAAGCTTCCGGAAAACAGATCACATGGACCTCATCCAATGAAAACGTTGCGACGGTAGCTGCCAATGGTGATGTGACCTATTATAAACCGGGAACCGTTACGATTACCGGTACTCTCAGAAACGGGGTAAAGAACTCCTATAAACTGCGTATTTATGATGCGGAATATGAGGAGGAAGAGCAATCGATTGAAGCTCTCTTTTTAAACAAAACAAAGCTGTCTTTATATCAGAAAGAGCATGCGCAGCTGATCCCAAAGAAGACGCCGAGGTTTGCATACGGAAATATCATCTGGCTGTCGCTGGATCCGACGGTTGCAGAGGTTGATTATTACGGAATCGTCTATTCCGGAAAACCGGGCAAAACAACGATCGTCGCTTATGATATGGAAAGCGGATGCTATGCGAACTGTGAGGTAACGGTAAAGAAAGGTCTTTCTGAGAAGGCAAAGATCGCTGCAGCGAAGGAGAGATCTGTTACATTAAAAGGCAAAGCGCTGAAGAACGGTACGGTCCGTCTGACCTGGAAAAAGGCAAAGGGCGCAAGCGGATATTTCGTATACATGGCTTCTTCAAGGAAAGGAACTTATAAGAAGATTGCATCCGTTAAAGGCGCGAAAACCTGCACGTGGACTTCTGCAAAAATGAAGCGCGGAGCATCCTGTTTCTTTAAGGTGCGACCATATACAAAGGTCGGCAAAAAGAATTACCGCGGAAAGAATTCCAACATCGTAAAAGTCAGGGCAAAATAAAAGGCGATGAAAGCCGTCTGCAACGGATAGCATTATAGGCAAATGAAACCGGACAGAGAGATTTCTGTCCGGTTTTTATTTCATGTGATTTCAATCTTGATGTGGAATTTGCACTTTACGGTCTGCCGCCGCCCTGAGGGCCGCCGCCCATACCGCCCTGGGGACCGCCTCCGTGGCCACCCATGCCACCTTGTGGACCGCCGCCCATGCCGCCTCCGAACTGGTTGGAGATGGTATCGGTTTCTGTTCCGTTTACGATAATGGTACCGCCGTTCTTGATCGCATTTCCATCATAGTCAAATGCAGACTGTGCTGTGATATTCAGGGTGCCGCCATTGATATAAAGGTCTCCGTTGGAGTCAATTGCGTCGGTATCGCCCGCACCCATGCTGATCGTGATCGTTCCATCATTGATCTCAGCGACAGGGGAGTAAGCAGAGGACTTATTTGCTGCATTGATTCCGTCATCGCTTGCAGAGATGTCGATGGTTCCTCCGTTGATCTGGACCCAGGTTGCTTCAATTGCTTCTGCAGCACTGATGGTGAAGTCGCCGTCATCGATCTGAACGATCGTGGTTCCGTGGATCGCGTCATCAGCAGCTGTTATGTCAAAACTTCCGCCGCAGATATAGATATATCCAACACTGTCATCCTCATCATTTTCCGCATGCAGAGCATCGTTGCACTGGGTAATGGTAATGGAGCCGTCCGCGATCGCGATCGAATCATTTGCTTCAAAAGCAGCATCTGCGCAGGAAATCTTATAAGTTCCTCCGGTGATCTTCAGATCGTCCTTGCAGGCAACGGCATTGTCGGAAGATTCAATCTTCAGCGTTCCGGTTCCGTTTAATACCAGGTCATCTTTTGAGAAAATGACAGCATCCGTTTTGGTATCTCCGTCTTCTGTGAACGTTCCCGTTACGGAGAGGGAGTTTGTGGAGTCTGTGGTTGTTACAAATACTTTATCCGCATTCTTTACATAAATGCAGGGGATCGAGCTGTTCGTGATCGATACACCGTCGAGAACGATCTGGACCTTGTCCTCATCTCCGGCATCCACGACGATCTGCGCGTCGGAGGCTGTTCCACTGATGACGTAAACACCTGCAGTGGTGATCTCATAAGTTTCACCGTCGCTGATCGTTTTGGAAACCGCTTCAGAAAGATCTGCGCTTTGTTCCAGATCACGCTCCGTGAACAGATCAACTGCATCAATCGCGCCTCCGGAAGAGACAGCTGCGGTAGTGGTGGTTGTTGTTTCTGTCTGTTCCGGTGTTGTTGAGACTGTTGCGATCTCTACGGAAGTGTTTCCTTCAGAGGAAGTGCCCGCTGCAGTGCCGCATCCTGCCAGAGCTGCTGCAAGAGCTGCGGAAAGGCTGATTGCCAGGATCATATTTCGCTTTTTGTTTTTCATTGTCTTTACCTCGCTTATATGTTTTCTTCTGATCCGGAGATCCGGTATTTGCTGTTAATAATAAAACGGCACAGAATTTATCGTTCTGTGCCGTAAGTGTAATGTGTCAACCTTAAATGAAGATTAAAGTATGAAATTATTTTCGATATTCGGTCAGGGTAGGCGTTGTAATGATCTTCAGCGGGGTCTCAACGCCCGGCATTGTC
>CAZOHB010000153.1:0-6359 GCA_964579345.1 uncultured Parasporobacterium sp. | reverse complement strand
AAATAACTCTCTCCCGCCCCGATGATGCGTCAAAGGGGCGGGAGGTTTTTTATGGAAAAAGATTGTACTATTTCGCTAAAGAAGATCCTGAATTTTTGTCGCTTTTACATTTTGACCTTTGTCCAACCCAAGGCTTTACAATGTGATCAGAAGTTGGAGTAGATGGGAATGCAAAGCACATAGGAGGAAGATATGAATAAGATGTTTCAGGAAGAAGCGAGAAGTATTGAGATCTTTGATGAGTGCGATATCCTTGTTTGCGGAGGCGGTGCAGCAGGTCATTCTGCAGCGATCGCGGCAGCAAGAGCCGGTGCAAAAAACATTATTCTGCTGGAACGCTACGGATATATGGGCGGAGATGCAACGGGTGGTTATGTGATCATGGTGCCGCATTTATCTTATAAAAACAAACAGTTTGTAAGAGGAATTCAGGAGGAATGGTTTCAGCGGCTGAAAAAAGTTCCCGGCGCAGTTATGGGACCGGAAGGCGATGAAGTAGGAAGCAATGATCCGGAAAAACTGGATCGCTGGTCGGTGTTTTGGGATGCAACCAGCTCCTGCGAAGATTCGCCGAAACGAGTTGTACGTTCGGTCTATTTTGAGCCAAACCAGCTGAAAATTGAAATGGATAAAATGCTGAAGGAAGAGGAGGCACGGATTCGTGTTTACTGCCATTGCTGGGCTTGCCGTCCGATCATGGAAGATGATGCGGTCAAAGGCGTCATCTTTGAAAGTAAAGAAGGAAGAAAGGCAATCCTTGCAAAAGTCGTAATTGATGCTACCGGAGACGGGGATATCTTCAGTCAGACCGGAGCTCCTTTCAGTGAAATAAAAGACTATGATACCCGAAGTGTCAGCACGGCACTTGTTTTCCGCGTAGGCGGTGTAGATTACGAAAAATATTTCCGCACGATCCGCTCGCAGCCGGAAGCATTCGGGAAATTTGCAAGAGCCCTTTCCGGATTTATTGATGGTCAGAGCATTCTGCCGCTCGCTTCCGAACGCAATGATGTTGTATGGTTTAACAACTGGCAGAAACCGATGAACTGCATTGATATCAAAGACCTGACAAAGACGGAGATGCGAATCCGTACCAATATCCGGGAAATTATTGATTTTATGAGAGAAAATGCCGCCGGATTCGAGAACGCATTTCTCTACGATATAGCTCCGCAGCTTGGAGCAAGAGGATCCAGACGTCTGCAGGGTGAATATGTGATGACACCATTGGATTATGCAACTCATATAGAGCATGAGGATGTTATTGCATGGCACAGCACGATCTGCCGCATGAATGATTCTGCACCGGTGGAAATTCCATATCGTATCCTGCTTCCGAAAGGAGTAGACAATCTTCTGGTACCGGGACGCCACACCTCTGCGGATGCTGTTGCATTTGACTGGATCTCGCTGATCCCGCAGTGCGTCGGAACCGGACAGGCGGCCGGCGTTGCAGCTGCAGTTGCCGTTGAGCAGGGAACAACCGTCCGTGACGTCAATATTAAGCGCGTTCAGGATATTCTGGTAGAGCAGGATGTTCCGCTGCCAAGAAGAAAAGATGTGGATCCGGAGTATACAGAGCTTTTGGAAGCAAACGATTATGGCTTATATACCAAGCTCGCCAAAATGGCAAAAGAGAATCCGGAAGAAATATTAAAGTACAGACAGCCGTAATTTTTCTCCTGTTTCTATTAAACAACTACTCATTCAAAAAGACCGCTTCTCGCGGTCTTTTTGCTGCTTGTTGAAATTGCTTATCGGATCCCGACCTGGCATTCGGTAAGATATTCCTTCGGATCATCTGTAAGAAACGTACTGATATGAAGGAAACAATAATAATCGGTTGAGATCGTGTAATTGTGTTCTTCCGCATATGTCTGCATTTTTCGGAGAAACGCGGAAGTCTCTTCTTCGGAAGATGAAATGATATCGGTACGGAAATACATCTGCAGATAAGTGCCTGCAGGTTTGATATGCAGGTTTTCCGGGCTTACCGCTTTCGGGTCAGAGGTCTGTACCATGATCGAAAAACGTGGAGAAAACCCTTCCCGGATGCTTTTATCCGCAACACGGAAAACGGTGATATTGCCGGTGACATCCGGCATTTTATCTGCAGCCTTCAGATGATCCTGTATCTGACGGATCCCGTCAAGCGTCTGGAAAGAACCGGTAAATGCGGTTTCGTAAAAATAGCTTTCCTCCTCATATCTGACAGCCGGGGTTTCCACAGGAATATTGGCATACTGACTGACGGTATCCAGGGAATTCGTGATGATCTCATAACGATGGTTTAAGACAGAGATCTTATCCAAAACCTGTGCCTGACTTTTGGCCAGCATTTCGCGATAAGTCAGCACATTCCGGCTGGCAATACAGTCCCTGACTTCAGAAACAGAAAAGCCCATACGCCTGAGGTGAGCGATGTACTGAAACAGGTGAAAATCCTTTGCGGAGTACATCCGGTAATGATTATTATCCCCGTATGCAGGTACCAGAATACCCTGATTTTCATAGTGGTAAAGGGTATCTTTTGTGGTTCCGCAGGCCTTGGCAAATTCGCTTATGGAAAACACTTTTTCCAGTCCGTCATTTTTCACAAAAACATCTCCTTTAATTTTATGTATTTGACATTTGAGCCTTGTGTTACCCAAGAGTATACAATGAAATCAGTAAAAAAGGAAATTTATAAAAAGAAGGAGGTTATGCAAAGGTGAAAGTTATTAGAGTCATCGGAGTAATCACAACATATATCTGTATGATCCTGATTGCGTTGATGATGCTGCTCATGGTTTCTGACGTAATTGCCCGAGTCGTGTTTACCAGACCGATTCCCGGCGCGACGGAGTGGGTACAGGTTATGCTGGTCTGCTGCATGACCTCTCTCGGCGCGTCGATCATGGTAGGCAGTATGGTGGAGATCAATATGTTCACCAAAAAACTGAAACCGGTGCCTCAGGTCACATTGGATGTTGTTGTTCTTATTGTATCGCTGGCCATCATCGTCCTGATCGCGATCCAGCAGTTCCGGGCAGGACAGAGAAGCATGCAGAACAATGTCGTCTGGAGCAGTGTAAAAGTACCGCAGTGGCCGTTCCTGTTTTTGTTTGGTATCAGCTACGCGGTTGCAGCGCTTGTCGTCATTATGACGATCATCCGTAAGATCATTGCACTGGTACAGGGAAGAGCAGAAGAAGAGGTGCGTCTGGGATCGACGGATGTTCCGTTTGCTTTTACGAAATATAAGATGAGTATGATCCCGCCGGAGGCTTTTGGAATTCGTCCGGATAAAGGCGGAGAATTAGACATCAAAAAAGACGGACCACCAAAAGAAGAGGAGGTGAATGATCAATGAGTTCTGAGTTAATTGGCATTCTCGGTATTGTTGTATTATTGCTTCTTCTTGCGCTTAAGATGTGGGTCGGCGCAGCGCTTGCAGTAGTCGGCTTTGTGGGCATTTGGATCCTTAAAAACTTTTCGGTGGCAATGACGATTCTCGGAACTGCACCGTTCAACAATATCAACTCGTATTCGTTTACGGTAATTCCGTTGTTCACCTTAATGGGGTGTGTGATCGCGGAAACGACGATGGGAGTGGATCTGTATGCGGCCGTCAGGCACTGGCTCGGCAGGTTCCGCGGAGGTCTTTCTTCCGCAACGGTCGTGGCATGCGGTATCTTAGGCGCGATCTGCGGTTCCGCAAATACCGGTGTTATGATCATGAGCCGTATTGCACTTCCTGAAATGGAAGCA
Source organism: uncultured Parasporobacterium sp. (assembly GCA_964579345.1). GTDB lineage: Bacteria > Bacillota > Clostridia > Lachnospirales > Lachnospiraceae > RGIG5612. The sequence continues at coordinate 2,609 of CAZOHB010000153.1, read as the reverse complement.
AACAATTACGACGAATCCTTTGCCTGCGGAAGTACGGCAGCCGGCGCCCCGCTTGCGCTTTTGATCCCTCCGAGCATGGGATTTATGATGTACGGCATCATTACCGAGAACTCGATCAGCAAATTGTTTATGTCTGGTATCGGCGTTGGTGTGGCACAGATCGTTCTTTACTGTATCCTGATCTGGTTCCTCTGCCGCATCAATCCGAAACTTGGTCCGCAGGGACCAAAGGCTACGTGGAAAATGCGCTTCCGTTCACTGCTGAAGATCATCCCGGTCATTCTTCTGATGCTTTTAGTACTTGGCGGTATCTATCTGGGATGGTTTACAACGACAGAAGCAGGTGCGATCGGAGCCTTCGGATCCATCGTGATCTCGATCATTTTCCGGCAGTGCAAAGTCAAAAACCTTTGGAAGGCATTTAAAGATACGGCAGTTCTGATCGGTATGATCTTCTTCCTGCTGGCATCGACCTATATCTTTGTACAGTTTATGACAATGAGCCATCTGCCGACGATGCTGGCGAATTTCATCATGGGACTGACGGTTCCGAAATGGGTGCTCTCAATCGCACTGATCGTCCTGTATCTGGTGCTCGGCATGTTCCTTCCGGAAGTTCCGATGCTGGTCCTTACGATGCCTGTATTGTATCCGGCGCTTACCGCGATTGGATATGACCCAATCTGGCTTGGATGCTTTGTCGTTAAACTGATGGCATTAGGCTCCATCTCACCGCCTGTAGGCATGACGGTCTATACGATGAGCGGTGTTACAAGGAAACCGGTGGAGAAGATTTTCAAAGGTGTCATTCCTTTCATCATCATGGACGTAGCGATCCTTGCACTGATGATCATATTCCCGCAGCTCGCTACTTTTATACCGGACCACATGCACTAACAAATTAGTGTGGTAATAAATATATTTGATTGTAAAAAATATAATTAAAAAAAACAGGAGGAGAAAAGTTATGAAGAAATTTAGTAAGATTATTGCAGCGGTTCTTTCTTTAGCTTGCGCACTTGCTTTGACCACTGCCTGCGGCGGACAGAAGCCGGCACCGGGCGGCTCTTCCGCAGGCTCCGGCAGCGCAGCACCGGCAGTCGTTTACGGTGAGTACACGGGCCCGGAAATGACCTTGGAAGTCAACCTGTCCTCATCACTTGCTAATATGCAGTACTTCGGCGATGCTTTGGACAGAATCACAGCACGTACTGATGGCAAAGTAAAATTTAATGTTACTGAGTACAGCGGACTTTTGGATCAGGCCAGCGCGCTTGAAGGCCTTGGTGCCGGCGTAGCGGATATTTCCGATCTTACTCTTTCGAATTATCCGGAATCCTTTGTATATACGACACAGGCCTGCGCACAGCCGTTCATGGGCTTTAAGGACATCTTTTCCGCAAATGATATCATTCGTGAGGTGATCATTACCAACCCGGATGAAATGATGACACAGGAATTCACCGCGCAGAACGTAAAACCGCTTTTGACATCTGCGGTATTCGGAACATCACTGTTCCTTGCAAAAGATGTCAACATTTCAGCACCGGCTGATCTGAACGGACTCAAGATCATGTCAGATGATCAGGTTATTTCCAGCTTTATCAACAGCCAGAAAGGTGCAGCAGTTAAACTGGATATCATGAACATGGGAAATAACATGAGAACCGGTGTTGCAGACGGTGTGTTTATTGCACAGAACGTTGGCGAGATCTTCGGTGCTGATGAAGAAACAAAAGCACTGTACACTTTCCCGGTCGATCTTTCCACACACATCAAGACGACCAGTATTAACCTGGATACCTGGAATTCTTTCGATGAAACTCTGCAGAAAATTTTCAACGAGGAAATGTCCGATGGAATGTATCAGGAATTCCTGAAATTTGTAGAAACAATGGAAAACAAGCGTCATGCAAAATTTGATGCAAATACAGAAATGCATCAGTACACGATTCCTGAAGATCAGATCCCGGCATGGCAGGAAGCAATCCAGCCGTATGCAGATAAGCAGCTTGAAGGTCTTTTAGCAACACATCCGGATCTTGATAAAGCAAAAAAGATCTGGAGAGATGCAATTGATAACTATTACGCAAGTCACTAAACAGCATATGCCGTGAAAGTATTTAATAAAATGTAGTTTTCATTTCTCTCTGATAAGAGGGGCTGCAAGGCCCCTCTTATTCTGTGTGGAAATTCCGGGATGAAATGCCGATACTTTTCTGCTATAATGAATCGGCTCAGAAAACAGAGCAGGTAAAAAATCTTAGAAGAGTAAGTGTTACGATGGAATGTTATTTTGACAACAGCGCGACAACGCGCGCAGACGAAGAAGTAATCGAGACGATGGTTAAGGTCATGAAGGAGGATTTCGGCAATCCTTCTTCCAAGCACATGAAAGGTGTGGAGAGCGAGCGGTATCTGAAAGATGCGCGTGATGCGATCAGCCATATCCTGAAAGTGGACAGCAAGGAGATCCTCTTTACGTCAGGGGGAACAGAGTCCAATAATATGGCGATCATCGGCAGCGCAATGGCGAACCGGCGCGCCGGAAAACATATGATCACGACCTGCTTTGAACATTCCAGCGTATCGGAAACGTTTAAATATCT
>CAZOHB010000152.1:0-6360 GCA_964579345.1 uncultured Parasporobacterium sp. | reverse complement strand
GAGTCGATCGAGCGATGATCCGTGAGCTCATAATTTGCCTTCAGATAATCACCGAAATACCCGGTGATCTTTTGCGCTGCCTGAAGGTTGACATGGACACTGTCATCAATATCCGTCATCGGATTCAGCTTGAGTTCAGTCACCAGGTTCTCCATGTTAAAGTCAAAGAACGGCAGACCGTACTCATCCGCAATTGCCTTCGCATAGGCATGCATATCTTCATCCCATTGTTTATCGAACGTTTTGGTCAGGATCAGCTCGATCCCCTCCTCTTTGCAGCGCTCAATAATTTTACGAAGATAAACCGTTTCTGATTCGAGATAGCCCGCACCTTCCGGGTTTCCCGTACCGGTAAGCGCCTGGTATTTTTTCTTTGGTGTTACTTTATTCAGCATGCTGAAGCCCCGCGCTAAGCTTCCGCCTTCGCCGGCCAGGAATGCAAAATCAGACTCTTCCAGAGAATCCCAGCGGGAATGATACAGCACAGGAGAAAACAGGAAAGAAGAAAGACTTGCGTCTTCGATATCTCTGCAGTAATTCATAGCAAACTGCAGTTTTGCTTTTCCCCATCGCATGTAGTCAAACGAAAAACGGGTACGGCTTTCGTCCTTCTCTTTCAGATGGCTGAGTGCTTTCACTTCAACGACAGCAACCTTCGGATTCTGATAACTCAGGGATTCTTCAAGCCAGCTGTACGTACAGCGAAGATTCTGTCCCTGCAGACCGAGATTGTAAGAAGAAATACCGTAATCCTGATACAGCTGGAACGGGTCGACAGCTGCGCCGATCACGCTGCTTCCATAGAAAATGACATCCAGGGAATTCCCCGGTGTCCTGTAAAAAGAAACAAGAGTATTGGATGGAGACCAACGGTTTGTATTCCACTTCGGTACGAAGAGTCTTACAACGATTGCCACCACAAAACAGGCAATCAATCCGAAGATCACCATCCGTATGATTTTTTTGATCTTATCTGCCACTTTTTATTTATGATCTCTTTCCTGAACAAGCATCTCGTTCAAATGCTCCCAAAGTTCACCGTAGCCCGGGGTTGCAGGACTGATCGGTCTTGGCAGCGTATTCTCGACATGCTCTTTGATATAACCATCATGTGTCATCACAAGGATCCGGTTGCCAAGGCAGATGGCCTCCTGAATATTATGTGTGATGAGGATGATCGTCATATGTTCTTTTTCTTTGATGCTTAACAATTCGTTCTGCATCTGATTTCTTGTCATCGCATCGAGTGCGGCAAACGGTTCATCCATCAGCATGATCTTTGAGCCGAGTGCAAGTCCTCTCGCGATCGCAACTCTCTGCTTCATGCCGCCGCTCAGCTGATGCGGGTAATAATCTTTATAAGGGAGCAGATTAACCTTTTCCAGGTATGTCATGCCCAGCTCCTCTAACTCTTTTTTATCCTTTTTGATCTTATTGACCTTCAGCGGATAAACGATATTATTCAGTACGGTCTTCCACGGAAACAGCTGATTGAAATCCTGGAAAACCATCGTACGGTCCGGTGCCGGTTTTTTCACCGGCTTGCCGTCCATCTTGATCTCGCCCTTATAATCCTCAAACCCGGCGATGCAGCGGATCAGCGTCGACTTTCCGCATCCCGAAGGTCCGAGTACACAGAGGAAATCTTCTTCATTCACCTCGAGGTTCATATCGTTGATAATGACTCTCTGGGAGTTGTCATACTGCTTAGTAAGATGTTCGATCGTAAGAAGTGCTTCTGTTTTGCTCATCGCGTCATCCCCCACTTCTTAAATGTATGATTTTCAATCTGCCGGAAAATCACATATTCGATAATAATACCGATCACGATGATCACGATGATCGTCGCGAAAATACCGGCAATATCCAGGTTTGTCCTTCGGTCGGTTATGAAATATCCGATACCGAGGGCAGAACCTCCTCCGAATACCATTTCCGCACTGATCAGACCTCTCCATGCTCTTGCCCAGCCGACCTTGATTCCCGAGAAAATACGCGGGAGCGCAGCCGGAATGAATACGCCGAAGACCAGCCTTACCTTAGACAGACCGATGTTCTGTCCCACCTCAAGATAGAGCTCCGGAACCGCATTGAATCCGTCAATAATACTGCGTGACATCGGCCAGACGACTGAATGGAAGACCATGAAGATGATGGCCGCATCACCGATTCCCAGCCAAAGGATCGCAACAGGGATCAGCGCGATACCCGGGATCAGATCGAACATCGAAACGATCATGTTATAGATGGAATAAAACGTTTCGCTCACAAGAGACAGGCTCGAGAAGATCAGCGCCACGACGATGCCAAGTACCAGACCTTCCAGTAAAAGCCGGAGCGAATGAAGCACCATCAGACCGAGACCACGCTCGGTGAATGATTTCACCAGCGAGGACGCGATGGTCTTCAGGGACGGAAACAGAATTTCCGGCCAGAGATGTAAATTGTATAAAATTTCCCAAAGAATGAGGACTGCAACGATGAAAATGATCGGTGCAAGTACTCTTTTAATACTTTTTTTCACGGAATACTCCTGACTGCTTATTCACCAACAACGTTGTCAAAAGCAAGCTCGCTGATAGAAGCCGGTCCGTTCTCCAGGAAACCTTCTTCTACCATAAAGTTTGCCATATTCATGACACCCTTAATCTCTGTTGAATAAGAAGAGCGGGAATCCGTCATCCACTCAAGGATCTCGGATGCATCTGCGTCATATCCTGCAGAAAGCATTTCCGCGGTCTCTTCCGGATATGCTTTAATGAATTCCATTGCCTGACCCATTGCTGTGACATATGCTTCATAAAGTTTCGGATTCTTTTCTTTCAGATCGTTTCTTACGACGGTAACCAGAGCCGTGTTGTCTGCCGGCCAGATATCCGTGCCGATCGGAATTTCATGAATGCTGACTGTCGGATCTGTGATCTCCATGAAGTTGTAAGGGGAAATAACCATATGACAGGTAACAGCACCGGAAAGCATGGAAGAATATCCGTCTGCATTTCCGAGTTTTACAAGGTTCGCATCGAGTGCTCTCGCATCACCTAAAAGAGCCTTGCAGGCCATCGCCAGTAAGATGTGCGGCTGGCTGTTGATATTTGTGATTGCAATCTGATCCTCTGCAGTAATATCTGCAAGTGAATTGATGTCTGCCTGATTAGACAGGATAGAATACGGCTGTGCCGAAAGACCGGTTGCGATCTTGTACGGACTTCCTGCCATTACACCGGTGATTGCGACCGGAACGCCCATGCAGCCGATATCGATTGCACCGGATACAAGACCTTCGTTGATCTCAGCGCCGTTGTTCATCTCTTTCCATTCGACCTCAAGATTTCCGTCATAAGCGTCTAAGAGCAGGTTCTTCTGCATCATAACGATCAGTGGTGCATAGCCGATACTGGACTGATACACGACCGTCAGCTTCGCGGTGCCGTCAGCGTCCTGTGCGCCGCTTCCGCCAGCTGCCCCGGAACCTCCGCAGGCAGTCAATAAGACCAGACCGAATGCTAACACGATTGCTAATATTTTTTTCATAAATATTCCCCCCATAATAATTTCTGAGAAAAACCATTATGAAGCAGGAAAGATAAGCAGGGACAAGATTTTTCTCGTTCATTCCGATATAACCGGTAAACAAGTATGGTTTTATGGCGTATATCTGATGTATTATAATTGAAATTAAAAGAATTCGTCAACAATTTTAAGTTTGGTTTAAAGTTCGCTTAAGTTTTACACCTGACCTATTTGCCGCCTGTAGTTTTCGTTTTTATCGGATAGTGTTCCTGCATATAAAGCCTGTTGTTTTCCCAGCGCTGATAATATGCGTCTCCCCGATGATCCTGCAGATCAAAGTTCTGATTCAGAAAATCATTCAGGTATAAGGTCATTTTTCTTGCGCCTTTATGGCATAAATGGTTGCCGTTTCCGAAATCCTTATCTCCGATCAGCCCGAGCTCATCATACAGAAGATTGCCGTTGATCAAGGTGATTCCCTTTTCATCCGCATAATCTGCCAGGGTATTGTAGTACGCTTGTCTCGGAACTGCCTCCTCACAGTAAGGCGTTAAAAGAAAGACAAGCTCGAAGCCCTCCTCTTTCGACAATTCCACACACTTATCCAGATAGGTAACAACTTTATCGCTCAGCGGAGCACGTTCTGTGATCTCGCCGATTCCTTCCGGGATCTCCGATTTCACGGATTTTTTCATCGGACTGTAGCCCAGATAGTTTGCGTAATATTCGTTTCCATAATTCGGTTTAAAGTCTTCTCCCTTCAGATCCGTATACCGGGAATGATACCACGGGAACAGAAGCGCAGAATCGATCCGTTTTTCTTTATCTCCAAAGTTCGCAAATACATTGTCCAGATAGTTACGGGAAAACTTCATATTGCAGAAGGCCTTAAGCGCCGTCGGTTCGTCCGAATACTCGTCGGTAAAATAGGTCTTATAGCATTCCAGAAAAACGACCTTCGGATGCTGCGTCTTGCAGGCTTCCTTCATCAGGTAATAGGAGCTCCAGACCATCTGGGACGCGGAACCCATAATATAGGCGGTCGTTCCGCTCTCTTCATATAAAACGTTCGGATCCACGTTATGGTAAGCATGGGAAGAGCCGACGAACAGGACATCCACAGAATCTTCCGGCAGCTTATAAAACGTTGCAACCGTTTTCGTATACTTAAAGCTGAAAATTTTCACAAACAGAGAAAACAGCAGGACAAAGATCAAAAGGAATCCTACTACTTTACATATATTTCCAATAATCGTTCGTTTTTTGCTTTTCATAATTCGCTCACTTTAAAACTGTGTATAAATAAAGGCCTGCGCAGAGAATCCCGGTCCGTAAACACCGAAAATGATCAGTCCGAACAGTAGAATAAACAGGACGATCCAACGGAACCAGAGACTCTGTTTATCCAGATATTCATCCAGATTCATCTTCATGTTGTACTTGATCAGGCTGACAGCAAACAGGATGATGATACTGATCAGCAGCACGACCCATTCGATCGGCGCCTGCTCAAGTCCGTTGAAGATCGGTTTCGTTATATGCAGGGTAAACATGCCTTTCAAGTACTGCACCGCCTGTCCCAGCGACGTCGCACGGAAGAAGACCCATGCGATCACAACCAGGAAGGAGGTAAATAAGGTCTGGAAGATCTTATGGCTGTGCGAATCTGTTTTGATCTGCAGCGCCTTGATCACGCCTTTTCTGGCAGGTTTTAAAAGTTCACCGATGATCTGGAACAGGCCGTGAAGACCTCCCCAGATAATAAATGTCCAGCCTGCTCCGTGCCAGATTCCGCTGACAAGGAAGACGATCATCAGATTTAAATACTTGCGGAAGGTGGAAACGCGGTTTCCTCCGAGCGGGATATAAAGATAATCGCGGAACCAGGTGCTTAAGGAGATATGCCATCTGCGCCAGAATTCCTTTACGCTGCGTGAGAAATACGGGGTATCAAAGTTATCAATAATAGACAGTCCCAGAACCTTGGAAGCTCCGACTGCAATGATCGAATACCCGGCAAAATCACAGTACAGCTGGATCGCAAAACCGATCGCGCCGACCCAGAGCATCGGGGTGCTGTAGTCCGAGCTCTTGTTGAAAAGCATATCGACCATAGAGGAAAGGCGGTCTGAGATCACCAACTTCAGAAAGAGTCCCCAAAGCATGAGGATCAGACCTCCGGTAATGCGTTTATAGTTCCAGACGGTTTTTTGCGGGATCTCTCGGATCTCTTTCAGCAGACCTTTGGAGCGCTCGATCGGTCCCTGAATAATCTTCGGGAAGAAGGAAAGGAACAGCGCAAAGCGGATAATGTTCCGCTCCGGCTCCACATCTTTCCGGTAAACATCGATCAGATAGCCAATCGCCTGGAAGGTAAAGAACGAGATTCCGAGCGGGAGAACAAAATCGAACGGATTGGAAATCGAAATGCCGGCTGTTTTCTGAAGCACGAGATTCAGATTTTCAAAGAAGAAATCAGAGTATTTAAAGAAAGCAAGAATTCCAAGATTGATAACACAGCTTCCGGCAATGATCAGTTTCTTGTGCTTCTGTTTCTTCTCTTCTGCTGCCTTCTTGTCAACATAATCCAGCCAGAGGCCGGCCCCGTACGTCACTGCCGTGGAAAACAAAAGGACGACAATGTACTTCGGATTCCAGCACACATAAAAAAAGTAGCTGGCGATCAGCAGCCACACTGTTTTTGCCTTTTTCGGCATTACAAAATAAAGAATCGCAACAATCGGGAAAAACGCCAAAAATTCCCAGGAATTAAAAACCATAAACCAATCCTCAATTCAAATCTCGCTCCTGCGAGATTTGGCGCGGGATTCGGGTCAGCTTTGCTGA
>CAZOHB010000151.1:0-6381 GCA_964579345.1 uncultured Parasporobacterium sp. | reverse complement strand
ATAATCGCTTGTTTCTTAAGAATCAATTTTAACATAATGATAAGATAAAGTGGAAAAATTGTCTGAGATAGTTGAGGGAGCGGCTGAACTCCGCTCCCCTTTTTATGTCCATATAAAAGAGTGTTTTTTCGTAATCCCCTCTACTTCAAATTATCGAACGACGATGGGTTGCCGGCCACGTACCGGCAGATCTGGGTCGCATCGCCGGAGCGGACTTTGCCGTCTAAGTTTACATCCGCTGCGAGAAACTCCTCATCGGATAATGAACGGTTGCCCGCGATATACCTGCAGATCTGGGTTGCATCACCGGCCCGGACTTTGCCGTCGTTGTTGATATCGCCAAACAACCGCAGATCGATCGTTCCAAGGTCCGCCGTGCCGTCGATCTCCGCCTCAACAACAGCAACCAGATATTTGCCCGGCTTAACAACCGCAAGCTTATAGGTTCCTGCATCGAGTCCTTCGACTTTAAAGCTCTGCTTAAATCTTGCTCCGGCCTCAGCAATCTCGCCGGTCTCCGCACTGATCGTAAGTGACTTGCAGACAGAAGCTTCTCCTTCGCTCGAATGACTTGCGCCAGCCTCGCCCATCGCATCCGCGCGGATCTCCTCGTCCGTCATGTCCGAAGGATACGCCAGGAACTGTACATTATCTAAAGCATCCCAGGACGAAACTTTGCCGATGATCTCGCAGGCTCCGGTCCTGACACTCACATGAAAAGCATCGTAAGCGTGCCAGCGAAAAGCTGCGATTCCATTTCCGTCGAACCAATTGGCAGTGTCTTCTCCCTGCCCGTTGGAAAGCGGAATCGTCAGTATACCGGTCGTCAAATCTTCCCTCTCGGGATTCTTAAGATTCTCCACCTGTTCTCCCTCGATATACTCATTTGAGTAATCCGTATCCCTGAGTAACTCGAACGAAACCTGAACGCTGTCCCCGGTATATTCCATCGGAAGACGGATCTGAATATCATAAGCATTCCGCAGCATATTCGGAACATCGTACATTAAAGAGCCATCGTATTTCGCATCATCATAATCCGGATCCAATACCGGACCGCTCAGAGTCAGCGAAGCCCCTTCAATGTCTTTACCGCTGTTATCCGTCAGCTTTACGAAACGGACTCTGCCGTATTTTCCGAGATCATTGACGATCGCCATACCGGAAGTTACTTCTTTTACAGAGATTTCTTCTTCCTTGCTTAGGCCGCATGCATTGACGGTAAGCTTATGCGTTCCCGGCGTGTCAAAGCGCTCATCACTCAATGTATAATCATTGATATATCTGGTAATTCCGTCATCAAACCTGCATTTTACTAAGAACCTGTCTGCAAGTTCGCCTGCATATAATCCGTCATCTTTGTTTTCCAGCGTCAGTTCGGCAGGCGCTGTATCGCCTGCATCCACCATATTGACAAAAAAACGGTATCTCTGGTAGTGCGGGCCATTCACATAATAGTCGTTATCCTCTCGTATATATGTATAATACCAGGTCATCCCGCAGGTTTTGTCTCCGTTTACAGTATCCAGGCTGGTACTGATCAGAGAAGGTCTGAGATAGGGTCCTTCTCCCGAAGGCTGGGACCGCATGGTCAGACTGAAGGTACCGTCCTCCGTCGTTCCGTAATCGTCAATATCCAGATAATAGTTATAATCCCCGTTATATTCGGAGTATTTGACACCCCGCAAGGTAACTTTTTTCGAAAGATCAAAACGGGTGATCCAGGTTGCCGGCATTCCATTGTTCAAATCGTAGATTACCTTACCGTCTTTTGAGGGAAGGAAGGAATTGTCACTGATCTCAACGTCATGAGTCACTTCCGGGATCGGATAGATTGTGACCATGCAGGTTCCCTCTGCGCCATACTGATCCGTAACAAAGAACTGCATCGTATAAGGCTCATTTTTTTCAATCAGGATCATATGGCTGTTGGAGCCTGAGATATAGTACTCTCTGTCACTGGGGATTCTATCTCCCCCGTTAATGCTGACCTCATGAGATACCATTTTATCCCCTTCCGGATCCTTAAAAAACTCCCAGGAATCAAGCCCATAATAATGATTCAACATGCAGTAAGCAGTCACTTCCGCCTGCTTCGGCGCCGGAGCCTTGTTCTCCACAACATTTACGGTAAACGTGTAAACATCACTTCCCTCTCCATATTCGTCGGATGCCATAAATCTGTAAACATGCGTCTGCGGCTCTGCCCCCTCTTCCGGGCGGTAGCGAAACCAGAGATGATCCACCCAATAACCGGTTACGTTCAGATTGACATAGGTCTGGGTGTGTTCCGGCGTAAAGGATTCAAATTCTCCGCCGTCAACACTCATACGGAAGGTCATATCATCACCGTCAAAATCCGAAAACACAGTAAGCAGATCCAGATCTGCTCCTTCAAAATTACGAATGGATACTGTTTCTTCCTGTTTTCCGGGATCCAGATAACCTGGAAACACATTTTCTGTTACATGCAGATTCACAGTATACGTTTCTCCTTCAAGCCCTTTGCTGTCACAAGGTGTAAAAACAAGGACATGAGAGCCCGGTGTTCCGGTGTCGTAGGAATACTCATTGTCAATCGCCACCGGAGCCTCTCCGTCAATCGACACCGAATAAGTCATTTCATCTCCGTCCGGATCCATGAAGAGATCTGACATTTTCAGTTTATATTCTTTATGCTCCCGGATGCTGACATTGTTTACTGACAGGATCCCGGTCTTCAGGGACGGAGCAAAATTATAATGTTCCGGCGTATAGTACTCAAACGTAAACGCTGCGTAATAATTGTTCTCATTATTTACTAATAAAAGCGCATTCTCTCCAAGCACCCACTTCGACGGGTCTGTCGAGATTTTGTCGTCTTCCCGCGTAAATGCGTTTTCTTCGTCATGGATCTCCATTGCCTTGAAATCCCAGGATTTCTGTGCCAAGTCGGTGTTTTCAAGATCCTTCCAGAAAATGTTTACCTGTTCCGTACCATACGGAACTTTTACATGATAGATTTTAAACCAGGGAAAGTCGTCATACGTTTCAATTGAAGAAAGGACATTCCCCTCATTATCTGCAATTCTGTCAAACGGAAAATTTAGAAATGCATCAGCAACATGAACTACAGCCGTTGCAGGCGCTTTGTTTGCTTTATTGGTTCCCCCATTAATGTCACGCCCGATGATCCGATAGGTTCCGGGTTGATTGAATGTAAATTCAAAGCCTGACTTTTCACTCTCCGACACACCGACAAGATTCCAATTCTCATCATAAACCTCCGTCCGGAGCCCACTGATCGGACTGAATGAGCCGCTCTGCTCCCAGTTTGAGCTGGCGTACAAGGTTGAAAAGCCGGTTAGTTTACCGGTTACCGTTTCATATTCTTCCTTATCAAAACGGCAGAAAGCTCCTGAATAATGGAAGTCCCAGTTCGTGAACATAGCAAGGTCAAATGTGTTTCCGTCAGATAAAAGCTGATAGTCAGAGGTCGAGCCGTAGCCCGGACTCATCAATGGGAACAAATGATTCCGATAATACATCAGGTTCTCATCATGCCCCCAGAGATACTGCATATATGTTGATGTTGCTGTTCCTGTCAGGACATAGGCTTTTTTGGTTGCGTCATACGCTTTCTCGCCATACATATTCTTCATGACACAAGGCGTATTATATTCCAGGATACCGGAAGTGCCCTGACAGCACTGCTCTTCCGGGAGCCCCATATAGTACCGCTCGGTCAGATAGATCATCAGGTGCATTGCTGTCGGACGCTCGACAACCTCGTTATCAATATATTTGCCCCGTCCGTCCTTTGTATGATAGCGGTAAAACTCTTCTAACCCATAAAGTCCGAGATCAAAATATGGAACAGTAACATTCAGATGAGCCAGAATCGTATTATTCGCATCGTTTCCCATCAGTGGAATCCCGTCAGATGAAAGTGTGACAGTGACAGTAACCTCTTCCGCAGGTGTTTCATCATATCCGTATTGTTCCGGATTTTCTTCCGCAAACGCCGGGAATACAAGCAGTACCACTGCCAGTATTGTAGTAATGATGGCTGCAAAATATTTTCTTCGCATTCTGATTCTCCGTCTCTTTTTCCTAAACTCAATTATTTCAGCTGGTCAAATACCGAACTGTTTCCCGCAATATACCGGCAGATCTGGGTTGCGTCACCGGAGCGGACTTTGCCGTCCATGTTTACATCTGCTGCAAGGAATTCCTCGTCGATCAGCGTGCGGTTTCCCGCAATATAGCGGCAGACCTGGGTTGCGTCTCCGGAGCGGACCTTTCCGTCATTGTTGATATCTCCAAACAGGCGCAAACTGATCAAGCCGAGGTCAGCCGTTCCGTCAATCGATACTTCCGTAACAGGAACGACATACTTTCCTGCCTTTACTACTGCAAGCTTATAGGTTCCGGCATCAAGTCCCTGGACCTTAAATCCCTGCTCGTAACGACCGTCCTTCTGAACCGCTTCCTCCGTCTGTGCGCTTGTTGTAAGGCACAGCTCCTGCTCTCCCATCGCGTCACTGCGAATCGCTTCATCCGTCATCGAAGCCGGATAAGCCAGGAACTGTACATTCTCCTGCTCATCCCATGACGAGACTTTTCCGATGATCTCGCAGGCGCCTGTCCTGACGCTCACATTGAAGAGGTCATACGAATGCCACCAGCTCCGCATGCCCCATGCTCTGTCGATCCACCAGGCTTCTCCGTTTCCTTTTCCTTCTGAAAGATTTATGCTCTTGTAAGCGTCTGTTTTTTCCAGATCTTCTTCCAGTTCGATCTGATCTCCATCCAGATATATGTCTTCACTTCCATGGTTTCCGTCACCCAGCATATATTCGGATGCATGGTCGTTGTCTTTGTACAGCCGGAACCGGACTTTTACCGTGTCTTTGTCATAAGTCATCGGCACCCTGACTTCCACGTTACAGGTCTGTCTCAACATATCCGGGATTCCTCCCCAGTATGATCCTTCATATTTGGAATCATCGTAATTCGGATCTGCGACCGGTTCGGATACGATTATGGAAGCTCCCTGAACCGGCTCATTGTTTTCATCCACGACTTCCGCAAAGCTCACTCTTCCGTATTTGCCCAGATCATTGATAACAGCCACATTCTCCGGTACGCTCTTCACATTGATCTTTGCACTCGCCGTCATTCCCAGCGCTGAGGCAGTAAGCGTATGCGTTCCCGGAGTATCAAACTTCTCAGCTGACAGTGTAAAATCCTCAACATATCTTGTAATGCCGTCACTATACCGTGCTTTTACGGTACAACGGTCTGCGAGTTCTCCGACATACAGTTCCTCCTGTTTGGGTTCCAGGATGAGCTCTTCCGGCATAGGATCCCCTGCATCCACCATCCGGACAGTAAACCGGTCACCTTCGTTGTACTGCCTGATTCCATCCCCCTGAATATGGTCGGTACAGCTAAGATCGAATGTCCCGTTATAATTGCCGCCATAATCCCTGATCAGAGCTTTCGCGGAACGCTGTGTAAGGCTGAACGTATCCTCTTCCGTCACTCCGTAATCATCTATATCCAGATAATAGTTATAATCGCCGTCGAATTCCGAATACCGGACACTTCGTATAACAACGTTTTCGGAAGCCTTGAAGGTCCGTCCTTCCCAGCCGGCGGAAAAGACATTGTCTTTCACCTCGGTTTCCTGTATCACTTCTTCCGTCGGAATCACATGCGCTGTACAGGTCCCGACGTCTCCGTACTTATCCGTTACGAAGAACTTTATCGTATACGGTTCATTTTTATCGATCAGAACCCTGTGGAAGTTGATCGATATGCCATTATGCCAGTTTCTGGTGCATGTTTCCGGTTCACTGCCGTTTACACTTACCTGGTAGGAAATAATCTTGTCCCCTTCCGGATCCTTGAAAAAGCTCTGCGGATTAAGATACCAGTAGTGATTCAGCATACAGGATTCCGTAAACTCTTCCTTTGCAGGCACCGGAGCCCTGTTTTCCACAACATTCACAGTAAAGGTATATACATCCTCACTGGAACCGAGCCCGTCAAATGCCCTGATTTCAAATACATGCGTTCCGAGATCTTCGATGCCGGCAGGTTTATAAGGTAAATTTCTTGCCTGCCAACTTTCCCTTGTGGTCGCGGAAATATAAGCCCCATACTCCGTGATCTCTTCCGGGTCGATCTCCGTCTCTTCTCCACCGTCCTGACTGACCAGGTATGTAAGATGGTCATTGTCATCGTCTTTGAATACATCCAGCAGGTTCAGTTTTGTTTGTTCATCGTAACGGATATCCACAGTCTTCGCCGTATTGTTCGTATCCTTGTATTTAGGAAGCCGGTTTTCTGTTATAGTCAGATAGTTCTTATGTGTCTGACCCGATTTACCATTTC
>CAZOHB010000150.1:5112-6515 GCA_964579345.1 uncultured Parasporobacterium sp. | reverse complement strand
GGAGTAACATAAGAAAACTAAAAAAAGAAAGAGACTTGAAGATATGTATCTGTATATAACGCTGATCGTTTCCGCCTGCATCTCCTATCTGTTAGGGAGTATCAACGGCGCGATCATTCTTTCCCATATGCTATACAAACAGGACATCCGGGATTTCGGGAGCAACAATCCTGGTTTTACAAATTTCAAACGGGTATATGGAAACAGCTTCGCGGCCTGGTCTGTGATCCTGATCGATGTAGCAAAAACAGCATTTCCGGTCTTTCTGACCGCGTGCTTTATGAAGGAGATGTTCGGTCTCTGGCAGCTCGGCGCCGCTTTTTCCGGTCTGTTCTGCATGATCGGCCACTGCTTTCCGATCTGGTATAAATGGAAGGGAGGCAAAGCGTTTATGGCCGGTTTTGCCACGATCTGGTTTGTGGACTGGCGCATGGCCGTGATCGCAACGGCAGTCTTCTTTGCAGTACTTGCGATCAGCAGATATATGTCTCTGGCAGCATGCATCGCCTCATTGATCTGTCCGATCGCGCTGATGATCCTCGGACCTTCCAGTATCTGGGTGGAGCTCCTCTGCATTCTTTCAGCCGTCCTTGTTGTCTTCCGTCACCATAACAATATCCGGAATCTGCTGCACGGCACCGAACCGAAATTTTCCCTTTTAAAAAAATAAAGACTGCTGATTTCCAAATAAAGACCGCCGCTTTCGCGGCGGTTTTCTCGATTTCTCAGTTTAGGGTTTTCCTTCCTATCGGATCAGGCTTTCCAGCGTTTCAAACAGAGCCTCCGGCTGCACAGGCTTCGTCAGGTGCGCATTCAGGCCCGCCTGCAGACTCCGCTGAACATCCTCATCAAATGCATTTGCGGTGAGGGCAATGATCGGGATCTCTTTCGCATCTTTCCGATTCATCGCCCGGATCGTCTGGGTTGCTTCCAGTCCATCCATCTCCGGCATCCGCATATCCATCAGGACTGCATCATAATATCCTTCCGGATGAGAAGCGAACATATCGACTGCGATCTTTCCGTTTTCTGCCAGTTCCACTTCCATCTGACGCATCTGAAGAACCATGATGATGATCTCAGCATTGATCTTCATATCTTCTGCAAGCAGGATCTTCTTACCGGCCAGATCTGTTTTTTTGCTTTCATGCGTTTCCAGAAGCTTCTTTCGTTCAACCGCTGTTTTGAATTCATCCAGAACGGTTGCCGCAAAGAGAGGCTTCGAAAGGAAACTGTCGACACCGGCTTCGAGTGCTTCTTCCAGCACATCATCCCAGCGGTATGCCGTCAGGATAATGATCGCAGACTCGTTTCCAACGATCTCACGGATCCGTCTGGTCGTTTCCACACCGTCCATTTCCGGCATCTTCCAGTCGACAAGGATCAGATTGTATGCTTCTCTT
>CAZOHB010000150.1:0-5102 GCA_964579345.1 uncultured Parasporobacterium sp. | reverse complement strand
CGGGTAATCTCTTCCTGCATGGCGCAGCCGCACCATTTCGATCGCCTCCGCTCCGGAACCGGCGATGTCAGAAGCGATACCGGCCTTTTCCAATACCAGCTTTGCATGCTCACAGGCGATCGGATCATCATCCACCACCAGAACGCTCATCATGCCGGTGTCTGTCTCTGCTTCATCCTTGCTCTTCGATCGTTCGTCATCGTCCAGCGTTACCGTGACCGTAAAGGTCGATCCGACTCCCTTCTCGCTTTCCACATCAATATTGCCGTTCATCATCTCAACAATATTTTTCGTAATCGCAAGTCCGAGTCCGGAACTGCCGTATTTATTGGTCGTAGAAGAGTCTTCCTGACTGAACGAATCAAATATATGCGGCAGGTAATCTTTGCTGATACCGATTCCCGTATCCTTTACCCGGAACCGCAGCGTCGACCGTCCATTAAAATGAGCGATCTTTTCTGCAGAAAGCTCTACGCTTCCGCCGGTCGGAGTGAATTTCACGGCATTGCTCAGAAGATTGATCAGCACCTGACGAAGCTTCATCGTATCTCCGATGTAATAGTCATCAACATGGCCGATGATGCTGCAATTATAATCCAGGCCTTTTTCCTGACACTGTCCGCTGAACATCGTATTGATCGCTTCAATCAGTTTCGGGAATGAGAATTCTTCGTTCTTTAATACCATCTTTCCGGATTCGATCCGGGACATATCAAGGATATCATTGATCAGATTCAGAAGATGTTCCGCAGAATCACCGATCTTGGTCAGGTATTCTTTCGTCTTTTCCGGTGTTTCCGGATCATTCAGCGCAATCGTATCCAGTCCGATGATCGCATTCATCGGGGTCCGGATCTCGTGACTCATATTGGAAAGAAAAGCGGTCTTTGCTTTATTTGCCTGCTCTGCGCTGGCAAGCGCATCGCTTAACACCTGATTTTTGGACATGGATTCCCGCATCTCCGCGTCAATATCCGTAAAGCTGACACCGATTGCATGCACCGCAGAATCCGCCTCTGTCGTCTGCTGAACGCCTGCAAGACGGAGCATTTCATACGATTCTATTCCGTCTCTGAAGATCAGATAACGATACACCAGAACCGGTTCCTCTTTCAGTCTTTCCCGGATATTGTCCGTTTCTATAAACTTCAGAAAACCTTCTCGGTAAGCTTCTGTCACATATTTCTCTGCATACGTTCTAAAAGTCTGATGGAACGGGAATCTATCACCTTCCTTCACACTGCTCTGGAATCTCGGATCTTCCTGGTAACAGATTCCCTCATCCCGATCCAGATTCACATAAAAGACACTGCGGTAATCCGCTGCAAGTGCAGCAATCATGCTATCCTGCTGCGCCCTCTGTTTTTCCTGATCCAGCAGTCTGCCCTGCAGACGAAGCCGTTCTTCCAGGGTCTCCTGTTTGACACGGTTTTCCGCATCAGTCGTCTCTTTTTCAAGCGTCAGCTGGGCATTCTTACGGATCTGCCGGAAGATAAAGAGAAACATCAGAACAAGCACCAGCGCAGTAAGAAGCGAGAGGAGCAGGGATCGAAGAATGATTCCCCGCGGAACGGAACTGATCCGTTCCGAGATCACGCTCTCACGGATCATATATGTAAGGAACCAGTCGGTCCCTTCTACCGGAACATAACTGAGAGTCGCCTGAACCCCGTTATAGGCAAAAGAAATTTCCCCTCTTTTGTCTGCTGTCAGATCTTCCTTCATGGACTCCAGAGAATAGCCTTCTTCAAGCTCTGCCTTCTGCAGTGCATCCATCAGATTATTCTCACTGGCCATACCCCCTAAAACAACATTGGTAAGAGCAAAGCCGTCCCGGGTATAGATGTTACAGAACGTAACACCCTCTGCCCTTGACCGCATCGATACGCCCTCGAGCATCCGGTCCATATCGATTTCCATAAAGCAGGCTTTCAGGTCTTTTCCATTGAAGAGAACGCCTTCCAGCGGAACAGCGATCACGACTTTTTTATCTTCACTCTCCAGATTAAAGATAGAGATCTCCGGTTCTTTGATCGTCTGCGGATCAAACTGATATTCGTCAATATTATCCTTAATTCCCTGCGAGGTATAGATCGTGCCGCTGCCGTCGACAAACGCGAATTTTTCCAGATTGTACAGCTGTTTCATCCGGTACTGGTATGCCATCAGATGCTCCATATCGCTCAGGTCTTCTTTTGTCATCAGCCCGACCGCAACACGGATATTTTCAATACTGCTTTGAAGATTCGCCGCTACGACCTTCTCTCTTCTGCCGGCCAGCTCATCCAGATAAAACAAACTGACCGAACGCACTGCGGATTCCGTATCTCTTCCGGCGCGTCTTCCGGAAAGGATCGTTCCGACTACAAGAATAATGATAATAACGATCGTTCCGACTGTGGCAAATAATAAAGTCTTATTCTTCAGATTTTTCATTTTACCCTCACCTCAGTTACGATAGTCTCCACACTGTCATTTCATGTGTCACCCGTTTCTCTTCGGGTGGAAGTGTCATGTAATCTCCAAACGTACTGCAAAGATACGATTCCCAACAGGACATCGTCGGAAAGGTGTGACCTTCAAAGCTCACCTGTGCCTCTTTCAGAAAGGCTTCCTTTTCCATCCGCTCTCCGACACCGTAAAGTCCCCATGTAATCGCACCGACATAAGCGCTTGTTTCAAAGGAATATCCTTCCGCAAGTTTCACAAGCTGCGTTGCATAGTGTTTTGCCCCGATCAGTTTCATGACCGGCGTAATAAACAGTTTCGCGATTTTCTTAACCAGGGTCGTTCCGGTCGCATATCTGGCTTTTGCCAGCATAAATTTCTTTCGTATGGATGCCGCCTTTCGGTAGATCTCTTCGGTTTCCTGTATCCCGTCCGGAAGGCCGTCAACCGGGAAGATATCGATCCAGAGACGATCCGTATCCTCGCCGGCAATATAATCCCGCGCCATGAGCGTTCGGCGGTCCAGAAGTTTCATAAACGGATAGCTCAGAGTCCCCTCCTCAAAGCAGACCAGCTCCAGATACTCCGGAAACAGCGTTTGCTCTTTGTTCAGCCGGATCAGTTTTTCATAATCCGGACGCGGCATACAAAGATCGATATCATCATCCCAGGGAATAAAACCCTGATGCCGGATTGCGCCAAGCAGCGTTCCTCCGGAAAGGAAGAAGCGCAGTCCCTGACGCTCACAGCATTTCTGAAACTCCAGAAGGATCTCCAGAATGATCTTTTTGATCTCTTCACTTTCTATCTTTTCTTTTGTCGTATTTACTCGTTCAGTCATCATAAGTTCTGTTTATTTCCGGAAACGCTGGTACAGCTCCCATCCGTTAATAAATGCAAAATAGCCGATATTTAACAGGCGCAGAGCGATCCTGTCTCTTTTTGGCAGGAGCGGATCTTTCAGGACCGTCTTTCCGAGTTCTCTCGCCTCCTTCACCAGCTCTTTCCGTTTCGGCAGAAACTCTGCCGGACAGTCTTTCATCTGACGGAGAACACTGAGATACGCATGCTCCGTTCTGCGAAGACAGCCCTGATGCAGAGAAGGATCAAACGCTTCCGCTGCATCCGTCAGTTCTTTCACCGCAGGAAAATAATCCAGCTTCGAAGCACTGAAAGGCCGGTGCACGATCGAACCTTCCCACATAATATAATAATACTGTGGCTCATATCCACAGACGATTTCCGGTGAACGTTCGATCAGATGGCCGAAAATATGGGTGTCATCATAAAGCTTTCCGGTCGGATACAGCAGCCCGTCGAAAATCTCACGCCGATACAGTTTCGCCCAGTCCGATTCATCTATTTTATCATGATAAAGCACGCCGTGGAAGGCTTCATACTGATTCAGCACCTGAATACCCTGATAGGAAAAATTCGGAGTCTCATTTCCGCGGCGGACAATAATATGATTGCACGCGGTAAACATACAGTTTCCTTTCGCATAGTCGAACAGCCCCAGAAGATACTCGATATACGTATCTTTCACATAATCATCTGCATCCACAAATGCGATATATTCCCCGGTACTGTTTGCGACGCCGGCATTGCGCGCATCCGATACGCCGCCGTTTTCTTTGTGAATCACTTTTACTCTTGGATCTTCCTTTGCATAAGCATCACAAAGAGCCGGACAATTGTCCGGACTTCCGTCATCCACAAGAAGGATTTCCAGATTCCGGTACGTCTGCCGCCGGACAGACTGTACACAGGCATCCAGAAACTTCTCCACTTTATACACGGTAATGATCACTGTGATCAGCGGATTATCCAAAGAAGTTTTCGTCATAGCTGCCATCCTTTTTAGATAAAAACCAAGGGGAGTCTTTTACCCCTCCCCCTGGTTCCGATTACAATTCTCAGTCTTACAGAAGACGCTCGATCATTTCAGCAAGTGTATCCACATTGCGGAAATTCTCTTCGGTCTTTTCCTGCATGGTGATCTCAACATCGAACTTGTCTTCCAGTTCTTCGATCAGCGCGATGATATCCATAGAATCCATATCATCCGCAAGGTTCAGATCCTCATCCTCCAGATCCAGTGCCGGAGTGATCTCATTGATAATAGCCGCGATCTCTTCTCTCATTTGTGTTCGTTTCCTTTCCGTAGTTCTTGATAACATAACTGCGCCGCAGAAGATCAGTTTTCTCTTTCTTTCAGTTCTCTGCGGATGATCTTTCCGTTAAAGGTTCTCGGGATCTCATCGATCACCTCAAATACCTTCGGCACTTTGAGTGCTTCCAGCTTATTTAAAAGATATACCGAAAGTTCCTTCTGGTCAAATACAAATCCCTCATTCAGGGCAACAAACATTTTGATCGCTTCTCCTGTGATCGGATCCTTGATCGGAATGCAGGCACAGTCTTTGACCATCGGGTGCCCCATCGCAACCTCTTCCACTTCGGTCGGTGCGACTTTGATGCCGCCCATATTGATCACATCGCCTCTTCTTCCAAGCAGATACACAAGGCCATCATCGCCCGGATAGCCGAGGTCATTCGTATAGATGATTCCTTTTTCATCCATAACGGAAGCTGTGATCTCCGGTTCCTTGTAATATCCCCGCATATTCATGCCGCCCTCAAAGGCCAGAAGG
>CAZOHB010000149.1:0-6530 GCA_964579345.1 uncultured Parasporobacterium sp. | reverse complement strand
ACCTGAAACGGATCACGGACCGCTACGGAAGGATCACGAACTTCCGGTATACGTCTGCGGGAACGGACGGATTCTTACTGACCTCCGTCACGGAACCGGACGGCACCTACGCTTCGTATGACTACAGTTCCAAAAGTGAAGACGGCGTGATCCGCCTGATGAGGACCTATGACAGTGAGACAAAGAGGGGGACGATCTACCGCTATACAGTAAAGAAACACTTTACGAAGATCCGTCTCGCCTGCGAAGTCCTCTGGAGCAGTGAGTTCGGAAGCTATATGGCTGTCCGCTGGCTGCGCCTTGCAAATACCGGCCTCATGAGCTGCCGGTACAAGGACTTCGGCCTCGACTGCACGGAAGATACCGCTGATGATATCCTGACCCTGTGCACCTTCGACAGTGCCGGACGGACGGTCAGCTCCGTCAATACCGACCCAAACGGGAACCTGCTCTATGGAGCGGACGCCGCCACCTATACCGATGACAGTGTCCCGCGGCAGGCCAACCGGGTAACGAGCGAAGGAAACAGCGGGAGCTCCGCCCCGAACCGCTTAAAGAACGGCGGCGGAGAAGGAAGTGCCGATGTCTGGAACTTCCGTGCCTACAGCGGGAACGATGCCGTCACAACGGGCATCATAAGCAGCAGCTCTATCGCAAGGACCGGAGCCAAGTGCTTCCGGTCGGTGATCGCTTCCGGCGCCCAGCCGGACAGCTCCGGATGGCTCTCCTCCGTGATCTTTGCAAAAGTGAACCTGACAGCCGGAAAGACCTATACCTTCTCCGGCTACTTCAGGAGCCAGGCCTCGTTCAACACGAACAGCAGGGCCTATCTGACTTTTACGTCCCTGACAGGTACGGAATACGTCACCAGTGCAGCCATCACATCCCCTACAACCACGCAGATCGAAAACGGCTGGGTCCGCCTGTCCGTGACCTTTACGCCGCAGACGACGGATACCTACCGTGCAGCAGCCAAAGTCAAGTATGTAACAGGCACCAGCTACTTTGACGATTTCCAACTGGAAGAAGGAGAAGCGCCATCTTCCGTGAACCTCATGTTTGGAGGGGACTGCGAATGGGATGACGGCTGGACCTTAGGCGACGGCGCCGTCCGGGATACGGGAAGCCACGGGGTCAGCGGAGCAGGCAGCATCCGCATCACCGGAAACCCGAGAGGGGAAGTCTCCACGCAGTATACCGTCCCGGTCCACCTTCCTTCCTCCAACACCTTCCTCCTTTCCGGGTTCCTTACCGGGGAGCCGGTCTCAAGGATCGGAACGAGCGGGAGGAAGCTGGAGATCGATGCCGTGATCGTGTACGGCTCCGATAGTACAGAAGAGGTCCACCGGATGCCGTTCACGTATACGGACAGCCTCCAGTTTAAAAGCCTTGCCGTTGTCCCGAAGCGGACAGACGATACCGTCAGCAAGGTGTATATCCGGTGCATTTATAAATACGGCCTGAACAAGGTCTACTTTGACGGGATAAAATTCTCCAAAGAACCAGTCGCCTGCTACAGCTACGGCCCGAAAGGGAATCTGGTCTCCGCAACGCAGAACGGCGCGGCAGACCTGAACTTTACCTACAGCGCCGGGGATCTGGTCAAAGAGACCGGAACTGCTTCCGGTACATTCCAGTATACCTATGATGGAAAGCACAACCTGACGAAAGCCTCGAACGGAGGGGCGGACCTGACCCTGACCTATGGAGCAAGGGGCAATGTCACAAACACCGCGCTTACTTATGGGACGGTAACGAAAGCGATCAGGACCAGCGCCTCCTGGGGAGCAGCGGGAGAATCCCTTGCTTCAAGGACCGACGCCAGGGGCGTGCAGACGACCTATACCACCAACGCCTACGGCCTGCTCGGATCAATCACAGACGGTCTTGGAAACACAACAAACTATTCTTACAACACACAGAACGACCGCCTGAACAGTTTATCTTTTACCGATGGGACCGGCCTTTCCTACCAGTATCAGGACGGGAACCTTTCCTCCATGACGAGGATCTCGGTCCTTCCGGATACGACCACCCAGCAGACCCAGGACTACAGCTTTACGTATAACGGCTTCGGACAGGTAACGGTGATTTCCCTAGGCGGGAATGTCTTAGCCGCTTATACCTACATGGCCCATAACGGCCCGGTGACTTCTGTCACCTATGCGAACGGCTATATCGTCAGCTACGGCTATGACCTTCTTGGAAGGCTGGCCACAGAGAGCCGGAACGGGACACTGAAATTCCGCTATGTTTACGCCTCCGACGGGACACTTTCCAGACGGGAGGAATACGACGGCCAGGGGAATATCACAGAGAACACCTGCTATGAGTATGACAGCCTGGGCAGGCTGATCCGCAGCTGGACGGAATCCGCAGGCGGCGGCATGTTCTGCCGGAAAGAGGCAACGGAACATCTGTATGATGTCCATGACCGCCTGACAAGCCAGAGCTATCTTCTTTCTGACGGCACCGCAAGGAGCGAGAGCTTTGCCTACAGCTCCACAGACGGAACGGTCAGCTCATTTACCGATCCTTTCGGCCAGACCGCATCCTATACCTATGACGGATACAAACGCCGGACCGAAAGGAGCGATGATGTCCAGACCATCGCCGCGACCTACAAGGATCTCAGCACGGATCAGACGACCGCGTTGACCGAAACACTGACGGAAACAGATCCTGTTACGACCCGGACCTGGGGATATACCTATGGAAACAGTGGAACCTCAAACGGACTTCTTGACAGAATCGTAGAGAGCCGGACGACTGGAGGAACCACAACCTCCGGAACCATCGAATACAGCTATGACAGCAAGGGTCAGCTTACGAAAGAGAAGCGGACCGGTACGATCCCTGATACAAGAACGATAAACTATACGTATGATACTGCCGGGAATCTCCGGAAGATCACGGAAGGAGACAGTGAGGTCGAAGAAGAGACCACCCTCCACACCCTCTCTTATACAGACAGTTCCTGGCGCGACCTGCTGACTGCGGTGGACGGACAGAATCTGACCTATGATGATGCGGGAAATCCGCTCTCGTACTATAATGGAAACCGATGGACGTTTACCTGGCAGAACGGAAGGGAGCTTTCCACGGCCTCAAAGACCGGCCTGAACATTTCTTATACCTATGACGCGGAAGGCATCCGGACCGGTAAGACCTCCGGGAACACGGCGTATACTTACGATTACCTCGGTGGAAAACTCGTAAAGATGACAAAAGGAAGCACTTCCTACGAGTTTTCTTACGATGAAGCCGGAAGACCGTACAGCATCCGGACAGGTGGAGCAACTTACTATTACGTTCTGAACCAGCAGGGGGATGTGACCGCGATCATCTCCTCCGCCGGTCAGGTGGTGGCGGAGTATTCTTACAACGCCTGGGGCAAAGTCTTATCCGCAACGGGAACACTCGCAGAGGACAACCCGCTCCGCTACCGCGGCTATATCTACGATACAGACCTGGAAATGTACTACCTGAACAGCCGGTACTACGACCCGGAGATCTGCAGGTTTATGAATGCGGACAGCAAGCTCAGTACAGGTCAGGAGGTTCTGGGCTGCAATGCATTCGCCTACTGCCTGAACGATCCGGTCCGTTATCAAGATGATGCAGGAACGGATGCGGTGATTCTTTTGAATTCTAAAGGGTTTACTCATTTAGGCGCTCTGATCCAGGATGAAGAGGGTAACTGGTATCATTTTTATTGGGGTGCTGATGGTTTTGGAAGTGGATTATGGACTTTTATTTCTCATACCGATGTTCCATTAATTACATGGTGTAAGCCTTATAAGGGAGACATTTATCTGGATGCCATTAATGCAGAAAATCAGTATAGCCCGGGATATACTGAAATGTTATATCTGAAAGGGGATTATTCAAAAGCACTTGATGGCATAGAGTATTTAATAAGCAGGGATGATTTATCGTATAATCTCTATAAGAGAGATTGCGTACATGTTACTTTAAAAGCATTATCCTTAGCAGATACCAATTATAAAACGAATTTTGAACGTGCTTCTAAAAACTGGTATCCACCCAAGGCATTTCCATTTCTCAAAAGACCAATTAAGCCAGGCCTAAATAGAAACATTAATACAGGTGCCAGACGAATGGTAAAATAAGAGAAGGCAGGGGCACAAATGAACAAAACCAAATTAATGATAAAATAATAACTTCTATTATCGCAAGTATCTGAGGTATATTGTGAAAAAGGACTATAAAAAACGAGCGCTGATTATTCTTATTATCTTCATACATATCCTGTCTTTAGTTTGCATCCAGGGTTTGTATTATGAAAGTTTTTTTTCTTCCTGGCAGTCTTCATGGGAGAAATCCTTCTTTGTGATGCAGTATTCGATTGCATCTATGGTCTGGGTAGGTATTGTTGCAGGAATCATTATCAATGGTTTTGATTATCTGATGGGCAGAATGGTAATGAAAAAATACGATATCCGTCTGAAATGGATTCATCTAGCGGATCTGATTCTGTTTTTGCCCACTTTCTACTATTTATTGAAGAGCGTTCTTTCTCATATGACACTGTATCATATGATCGGCTATACAGCATTTTTCCTTTTATTTGCCGAAACAATTGTCCTAAGGATTCTTTTAACCAGGTTAACTTCAAAATCCTTGCGAAAAAAAGAAATGCCGGTTGAAGATATTGAAAACGCTGATGATCAGACTTACCAGAGAAAGAATTTGCATGATAGAACGAAAAGCGAATTCAAACACAGCAAGGGTGTTTTATTAAAAGTGTTGATGGTTTTGATACATGTTTTTTCATGTATATTAGTTTGCGGACTTTTTGTTGGAATAACAATAGCGGACGTAAATTATGTTTTTATTTTAAGTTTTGTGAAAGTTCTCGTTTTTATCATCATCTATATTAATGGATTTGATTATTCTTTCTGCATGACGATTATTATTGCTTTCAGTTCCGTCAGAGACCGGTCTGCACGGGTGATTCATTGTCTCGATTTGGTTTTGTATCTTCTTCCCGTCTTATTTTTTTTAATATCGTTTGGTTTTCCGGATTGTTTAGAATACTGGCTTGTTTTATTCGGATATATTCTGGCTTTGGGGGAAATAGTTGTTTTCAGAGTTCTGCTGATTAAAGCGGCTGATACAAGGCATCGCACAAAACTACTCAGCTTCTCCAAAGAAACGGATCTAAAGGATAAAAAAAACAGGAAAACTCTATGGACGGTCTTTAGAAGGCGAATGTATAAATAATACCAGGAGATTGTACATGGAAAATTAAAAAAAACAATTCTTTTGAGTTTGAAAAACAATTCTTCGGGTCACTGGATTCTCATATCGAATTAGGAAAGTATCCTTACAACGTAATGAAAGGATATTATCATGAACAAAAAAACAGAGATTCTGACAGAGCTTTTTGACGAATGCAACATTCCTCGCGTAAAGGAAATTGTCTCGGCCTGGAATCTGCTCTCTGATGAGAATCCTGGTGTGCGCCGACATTATGAGTTTGAGGGAAAGGATGTTTATGTGTTGTTAGAGCAGATGGAAGAACTGGGTTTGTATAAGGTGGAAACACGCGAAGAAGAGTGGTGAGAGAGGAATTGGAGAGCAACTCTAGATATTTGCTTATTGGACACAGACAATGGAGGATATTGGGGGATCATGGAAAAAATATTATTAGAAGCGATGAATCAGAATAAGATTGTTTCTGTATATACGAATGCAGAGGACACCTCACATTTTAACGTAGGCATCGTACGAAAACTGCAGGACGGTTTTTTCCTTTTGGAAGAAACCGATCCGACAGGAAAAGAGGATGGCTTTGCAATCTTTGATATTCAGGATATTGTGATGCTCAGCTCTGATGGGCAATATGAGAAAAGGATTCAAAAGATGATGGAAACCAATCCCGCAGAGAGCAGGGAACTGCCTCTGCTTGGGGAAGAGACAGATTCTCTGCATGAGCGGATACTCAATTATGCGATCAAAAACAAAAGAATCGTTTCTTTTCTGCTTATTGACGGGGAGGATATCAGCGGTTTTGTAAAAGGATATACCGACGAGATCATTGAAATCGAAGTGATCGATTTTTACGGAAACCGGGACGGGCAGACAGCAATAAGAAAAGAAATGATTCAGCGAATTCGGATTATGTCGGCTGATGAAAGAGCGCTGGAGAGGCTGGTGTGAAGGGAATAAGCGAGGCAAAATCTGCAAGTTGCTGTGTCCACACTTCTGAGCCAAATTCCTTCTTGACATCATTGCTTTAAAGTGCTATAAGATATAGAAATACTGCACAATTATTAATTTGGAGTTTTAGGAAAAATGTTAGGCCACAAACTTGTAAGCGATATCGTCCTCGAAGGCATTATTCTTCTACTCGTCGTCGGTAACGAGAAGAGATAGTGCTAAAGGTTGTGCCTGTTTGCAAGATTGAATTTAACAGTTAAGAAACTCGATTTGCAGATCCTATGGTGAACTTTTAGCCATAGGGTTTCTTTATTTCAGGAGGTTACTTATGAAGATGACAGGAG
>CAZOHB010000148.1:3985-6569 GCA_964579345.1 uncultured Parasporobacterium sp. | reverse complement strand
GGCTTTTTGCTGTCTGCTGTTTCGTGCGACAGCTTTGCTATAATAACACCGTGATATTATATTGTCAACAAAAACTTTTATTTTTTTTGCGAATATTTTTCGCGGTGGAAGTGATTATATTTTGCGTCATTTTTCTCCACTTTTCAAGCCCCTAGATATGCTCCGCTTTTTCGGCCTATAGCCACTATATATTGGGATTTCTGCCATTATTCTTCGATACGTACCATTTCCGCATTTCTTTTTATATAGAAAAAACTGTCGCCCGAATATGTTATGTGTTATTATTTTTTCAATATTTTTTGGAGGTTTTCTTATGGCATTTGAAAAAGTGAAAGCTTATTTTGACCAAAAAGGAATGACTGAAAAACTGAAAAGATATGATACTCCGTGTGATACGGTTACACATGCAGCGGAAAACATCGGCTGTGAAGAAAAGCAGATTGCAAAGACCATGTCCTTTTTATTAAAAGAAGATCAGCCGATCGTGATTGTCTGTGCCGGCGATACCAAGATCGCCAACCGTAAGTTTAAGGACTTCTTCCAGACAAAAGCAAAGATGGTCCCGTTTGACCAGGTAGAAGAGATCATCGGCCACGAACCCGGCGGCGTCTGCCCGTTTGCCGTAAATGAGAATGTGACCATTTATTTGGACACCTCCCTGAAACGTTTCGAAGATGTCTATCCGGCATCCGGTGACATTTACTCCATCTCGCATCTGACTTTGGAGGAACTTGAATTCCTTACAGGCAATCCGGAATGGATCGATGTCTGTGAAATTAAAGAGACCGCATAGAAGCTGCAGAAAGGCATCCGCACATATGATGAAAAAAAGCAAAATAAACTACACTCCGGAAGATCTGAGTAAGGCCGTTGCGGAGAAGCGCGCCGACAAAGTATATGAAATGATCCGGTGCGGAGTTCTTGAAGAAATGGACAACCGGGAATTAAAAGAACTCTTTCCTTTGTTCATGGAACTTCGCAGCAGGGACGTTGCAGATCTGCTCGCAAAACGTTCCCATTATTTCCCGATGGAAATGCTGGATATCGAGATCAACAACCAGAATGATAAAAACTTTGTTTCTTACGTGTTAGATAAATACGGAAAGAAATTCCCGTATAAAGATCCGGATAACGCTGCCCGGCTGTTTGAAGTTGCCTGCAAGGCAGACTGCAAATCCATGCTTCTGTTCCTCCTCGGAAAAGGGCTCGCAGAAGGAGAATATCCGCGGCTGGTTTCCGGTTCCGACAAGCTCCTTGAAGTATTAAATGAAGTAAAGGTCAAAGCGCTTCACCCGGATACGATCGTTACCTTTTTTGTCGAAGCAGCTGTTGCCGATCAGAACGAGCTGCGGATCAAAGAACTGATCGCGCTCGACTTTGATATCACAACGATCAATTCCGAGGGAATGAATGCCTGCGAAGTTTTAAGACGCGGAATTGAAAACTATAACTACGGAAATGATAAACACGCGCAGAATGAAAAGCTGCGGGATCAGCAGGGGCTGAAAACCTTAGAGCGGATCTACAGTCAGTATTGCGGATGATTTTTCGCCGGGAAGGTTTCTTTCCGATCAAAAGATCCGACGCAATAATAATGCATTTAGAGTATAACCATGATCAGTGAATTACATGCCCATGTTTTCATGGACGGAATCGATTATAAAAAGAGTGTTGCAAGGTTTCAGGACGGTGTGGATAAAACTGCTGTCCGCTCTGCTTTGTGTGAATATCAAAAGCGTGGGATTTCCTTTGTCCGTGACGGAGGCGATCATTTCGGCGCGTGCCTTTACGCAAAGTCGATTGCGCACGAATACGGCATCACTTATCGGATGCCGGTCTATGCGCTGTATAAAGAGGGCAATTACGGCCGTGTCGCAGGCGTTCCTTACCGCAGCTTTCACGAATACCATGAAAAAGTATCAGAGGCGAAAAAGCTCGGCGCAGATTTCATTAAGATCATGGTTTCCGGAATCCTTGACTTTGATCGGTTTGGAGCAGTCTCCGAAACGAATTATTCATTCGGGGAAGTCAAAGAATTGGTGCACATTGCACACGAAGAAGGCTTCGCTGTAATGGCTCATGCCAGTGGAACAGAAAAAGTCCGGTTCGCGGCAGAAGCCGGCGTCGACAGCATCGAGCACGGCTATTACATGGATGCGGATACCATGGATGTTCTTGCGGATAACAAAATCGTCTGGGTACCTACCGCGGTTACCAGCGCCAATCTGCTCGGCACGGGGCGTTTTGATGAACATGAAGTTGCAAAGATTGCGGATGCACATAAAGCAGCGATTGCGGAAGCTGCCTGCCGCGGCGTCCTGATCGGATGCGGAAGCGACGCCGGAGCCTTTTCGGTTCTTCACGGGCAGGGAGCCCTGGATGAACATGCAATGCTTTCTGATTTGCTTGGCTCAAACGCAGAGTCTGTTATGCAGGCTGCTTTCGACATCATTGTCTCAAAATTCCAGACGGAATAATTCAAGTCTTTTCTTTCCCGGCGCCTGCACAAGCCGAGGCTTCTTCCGGCTATCTGTATTTCGCGTAAAAAAAGGTCTTCTTTTTTTTGTTTTTTTAAGCTAAAATT
>CAZOHB010000148.1:0-3975 GCA_964579345.1 uncultured Parasporobacterium sp. | reverse complement strand
ACACACTATAAATACATTTTTTGCACAAGAGAGGTATAGCATGTCAAATTCAAATGCCAAGCCGGGAACCGGCGGAGAAAAATATGTTCCTTACGAGGAGCGCACCGGAGCGGAATCTGTTGTTTTCTTTACAAGGGATTTAAGCCCGGAAGGTCTGCTTAAGATCTATGACAAAGTCAGCGGCGTCCTGACCGGAAAAGTTGCAGTAAAACTTCATACCGGAGAGCCGAAAGGTCCGAATATCATCCCGAGACCTTGGGTGAAAGAGCTGTTTGAAAAACGTCTGGATGAAAATGCTTCGATCATTGAAACAAACACTTACTATGAAGGCGGACGTTACACGACGGAGCTGCACAGAAAAACATTAGAGCTGAACGGCTGGACATTCTGCCCTGTAGATATCACGGATGCAGAAGAAACCGCAGAGCTTCCGGTCGATGGAAAATGGTTCGACTTTATGACCGTAGGAAAAGGTATGCTGAAGTATGACTCTATGCTCGCGCTGACGCATTTCAAAGGACATTCTGTCGGCGGCTTCGGAGGATCGAACAAGAACATCGGCATCGGCTGTGCGGACGGCCGCATCGGCAAGAGAGATATCCATACGATTCCGGGTTCCTCAAATCAGTGGAGCATCGTTGAGGAAGAGATCATGGAACGGATTTCCGAATCCACAAAAGCAAGCATCGATTTCTTCAAAGGAAACGTTGCCTTCATCAATGTTATGCGTAACATGTCCGTTTCCTGCGACTGTGAAGGAACAGCCGCAGAACCGGTCGTGACTCCGGATGTCGGAATCCTTGCTTCCCTTGATGTCCTTGCCGTCGATCAGGCTTGCATGGATCTGATCTATGCTCTTCCGGACGAAGCAAGCGCAGCGTTCCGTGAAAGAGTGGAAACACGTCACGGCCACCGCCAGCTTTCCTATATGAAAGAATTGGGAATGGGAAACAACCGCTATACCCTGATCGATATCGATAACGGCGATGCTGTGATCTCACAGAAAGAAGCCGTTGCACACGCAGGTCTTACCTGGACTCCGGACGCATACAACGTCTTCCCGCAAAGATCGTAAGTCCGAATGTTTTCATTCATTCAAAAAAGACGGTTCTTCGGAACCGTCTTTTGTTGATCGCACGTTTTGGATTGCTACTCAAATTTATATGCCGAGAAAGCGGAAGGGACCGCATACTTTTCTTTCTGTGTATCCGCATCAACAAAGATCAGTTTTTCTTCCTTCCGTTTCTGCTTTTCCTCCTCTGTCGCAAACGCCTCCTCTTCTACTAAAAGATAATAGGCGATCATGTGCCACTCCACATGGGAAAAGATATGGACCGAATCCGTCAGGCGGCGGATCCGGAGCGGCGCGTATCCCATATGACGCACGAAATCCAGCGTCTCTTCTTCCGAGAAATGGCCAAGGTGATTCGGAAATTCATACAGGCCTGCCAGCAGTCCTTTCGGCGGGCGCTTCCTGATCGCAACCTGATCTCCGTCCTGAATCAGGAAAACCGTCCGATCCTCGATCCGTCTTGCCTTTGCCTTTTTCTTCACCGGTATCCGGTCTGTGGTGTTCTCTTTTCTTGCAAGACACAACTCTTTCCACGGGCACTCCCCGCAGTGCGGCGCGCCGTTCGGCACGCAGACCATCGCGCCGAGTTCCATCAGCGCCTGCGTCAGAATGCGCGGAGAAACCAGCGCATTTGCGTCTCCGCTGCAGACCTCCTCCATCAGTTCTTTCAGCTGCTCTTCCACCTGCGTGCGGAAGCTCTGTTTCATGATATCCGTATCATCATTGCTGACCCTTGTCAGAACGCGCAGAACATTTCCATCAACAGCCGGCACCGGCTTCTGGTAAGCGATCGAGCCAATCGCACCCGCGGTATAATGTCCGATGCCCTTCAGCTTCAGAAGGGTTTCATAATCATCGGGAATCTGTCCGTTATGCTCTTCCATGATCTGAACGGCCGCAGCATGGAGATTTCGGACACGGCTGTAATAGCCGAGCCCTTCCCACAGTTTTAAATAAACATCTTCCGGACAGGCGGCCAAAGACGCGACATCCGGCAGCGACTCCGTAAACTTTTTAAAGTATGGCTTTACTGCCTCGACCCGGGTCTGCTGCAGCATGATCTCGGAAATCCAGACATAATAAGGCAAGGGATTCTCCCTCCACGGGAGCTCCCTTGCGTTTTTCAGATACCATTCCTTAAGCGGAACGACCAAAGGTTTTAAATCATATTCCTTAAGCATTGAATGTCGACTTTTTTACACAGTTTCGAACAGATAGAACCGTTCCCTGAATTAAATTAAAGATAGATCTCGCCGTATTTGTTTTCCATGTTGGTCAGGAAATCGTCCGGTGTGATCTCTCTGCCGGTGATCTCGCGAATCCATTCCTTCGGTGTGGAATAGCAGGCATTTGCGAAGACATGCTCTTTCATCCAGCTGTTCAGATCCTTAAGGCTGCCGCTTTCCATCACCTTCTCAAGATCCACTTCCCGGATCATCCGGTTGTAGTACATTGCGTTATACATATTTCCGAGTGCATATGTCGGGAAATAGCCGTAGCCCCAGGTCCAGTGCACATCCTGCAGACAGCCATCTGCATCATTTTCAGGACGAACGCCCAGATACTCTTCATATTTATCCGCCCACGCTTTCGGGATGTCAGCGGTAGAGAGGCTTCCGTCCATGATGCCCTTTTCGAGCTCATAACGGATAATGATGTGCAGCGTATAAGTCAGCTCGTCAGACTCGATACGGACCAGTGACGGCTCCGCAAAGTTGACTGCCTCGTACATTTCTTCTTCGCTTACATCATCCAGGATTCCACCGGTGATCTCGCGCAGTTTCGGCAGGACCATACGGATAAACGGACGGGAACGTCCGATCACATTCTCATAAAAACGGGAAACCGATTCGTGCATACCCATCGTCATATTGTCGTCCAGATAATAATCATAGTTCTCTGCCGGCTGAAGCTGTCCGAAGAGCGCATGTCCGCCCTCGTGGATGATCGAATACATGCTCGATACGAAATTGTTCAGGCGGTAATGCGTCGTCACGCGGATATCGTTCTTCGCGATTCCCATCATAAACGGATGCTCTGTTGTCGTGAACGCACCGCGGCTGAAATCAAAGTCCATCGCCTGCAGCAGGTATTTCGCGATCTCTTCCTGGCGGTAGATTTCTACCGGTTTGGACAGGAAATCCGTGCGGATCACCTTTTTGCTGTTTTTCACTTTTTCGACAAGCGGGATCAGGCGCTCCTTGCAGGCACCGAACCATTCATCCAGATCCGCCACTGTAATGCCGCGCTCATAATCGTCCAGAAGATCGTTGTACGGGATGTCTTTCTTTTCATCGCGCAGAGAAACCCGTTCAAAATTCATGGCACGCACACGGTCAAAGGTCGGAGCAAACACGGAGAAATCTTTTGCCTCTTTTGCCTCGAGCCATTTCACATAAGAGTTGTTGGTAAGCAGCTCCCACTCCATGTTCTTTTCCGGCGTCACATTTTTGATCTTTGCATAATCTCTGTGAAGAGATTCCATCAGAACGCGTGCCGGAAGGGAAAGGCCGTCCTCCGCAGGAGCCTCTTCCGTTCCGCTTCCGAAACGGTGCTCATAGCAGTATTCCGCTGCTTTGATAAACTCTTCGGATGTGATCAGCTTATACGCCTCATTCGCGATAAAAGCCGTTGTTTCCCCCTGTTCAGCCATTCCTTTGGAAGGGCTGATCGTCTGCATATCATACTCCAGTACATTGCGCGCATGACGGAAGCTGTATGCTTTTTTCAGAATATCCATTACTGTTTCGTAATTGCTTTGTAATACCTTATCCATTTCCAATTCCTTTTCGTTTTTTATAATAAGAGCAGACTCTTTCGTGTCTGCTCTTAATTATAAAATATTACAGTTAGATTGCAATCTCATAATACGCCCCAGATCAGAAGCAGGACCACGATCAGGA
>CAZOHB010000147.1:0-6592 GCA_964579345.1 uncultured Parasporobacterium sp. | reverse complement strand
CGGTTTTCCTGGGATCTTCCTTTGCATTCCTCGGATCGATGTTTGCTGCGTTTGCAGGTGCTGTTTCCGTGGAAGCAGGATATGTCGGACTGATCATCGGTGCGTTCTTTGCAATGCTTGTTTACGTTGCAATTGCGATCGCGGTTAAGATTGCAGGCGTACGCTGGGTCAACTACCTGATGCCGCCGGTCGTTATCGGACCGACCGTTGCGATCATCGGACTTTCCCTCGCAGGAAATGCTGTCAGCGATTCTTTAGCAGGCGGCTTTGATGCAGATGCAGGTGCGTTTGTTATGACTCCGCATCTTTGGGTCAGCTTTATCTGCGCGATGGTTACCTTCTTTGTTGTCATCATTGTTTCCGTCTTCGGTAAGAAGATGATGAAACTGATCCCGTTCATTATCGGTATCGTTGCAGGCTATATCGTTGCTACGATCTTCACATTGATCGGCAATGCGACCGGAAATGAAGCTCTGCAGATCATTGATTTCTCTGCGTTCAGCAACATGAAGTGGATCCCGGATTTCACATTCTTAACAGCAATCAAAGGAATTCCGCAGATTACCGGAAAATATATCGCTACAATCGCCGTGGCTTATATCCCGGTTGCATTCGTTGTATTCGCAGAGCATATTGCGGACCATAAGAACTTATCCTCCATTATCGGACAGGATCTTCTGGTTGATCCGGGTCTTCACAGATCCATCCTCGGTGACGGTGTCGGTTCCTTCGTAGGCGCTATCTTCGGCGGCTGCCCGAATACTACTTACGGCGAGTCCATCGGCTGCGTCGCGATCACAGGAAATGCTTCGATCGTTACGATCCTTACGACGGCGATCATCGCAATCGTGATCTCCTTCTTCGGACCATTTGTAACCTTCCTTTCTACCATCCCGGGATGTGTTATGGGCGGTGTCTGCATCACCTTATACGGATTCATCGCTGTTTCCGGTCTTAAGATGCTTCAGCCGGTTGACCTGAATGACAACCGCAACCTGTTTACGGCATCTGCGATCCTGATCGCAGGTATCGGCGGCATGGTCCTCAAGATCGGTGATGTTACGCTGACAGAGATTGCATGCGCACTGATCCTTGGAATCATCGTAAACCTTGTACTTCGCAAGAGAGGGGACAAAAAAGAGGAACAGTAGAAATTCGGAATAATCGGATAGAAGATAATATCGAAGGAGGGATTAAGTCCCTCCTTCATTTTTCAATTGATGATTTTAGTTGTGTGACATATAATTACATTCATGAAAGCAAACAGACAGGAAAAAATAATCGAGCTGATCTCTCAACAGGATGTTGAGACACAGGAGGAGCTGGCACAGCTTCTGATTCAGGCCGGATATCAGGTGACGCAGGCGACGGTTTCCCGTGATATCCGGGAGCTTCGTCTGAAAAAAATTCCTGCCGGAAAGAAAAGCAAGTATGTCTATCCCGCTAATGAAGATCTTCAACAGAACAAATATATGGGGATCTTGAGGGATGGTTATATCAGTATGGAGCAGGCAGCGAACCTGGTCGTTATAAAAACGGTTTCGGGAATGGCGATGGCAGCGGCAGCAGCGCTGGACCATATGGAACTTTCGGAAGTCGTAGGTACGATTGCAGGAGATGATACCATCATGTGTGCCACCCGTTCTTCTGAGGAGGCGGAGCATCTGATCCTTCGGATCCGGGAACTGCTTCAGAACGTATAAAATACCGTATTGAATAACAATGCTAAAAAATGTTCACTTAAAAAATCTGGCGCTGATCAAGGAAGCGGAGATCGATTTTAATCAGGGACTCAATTGTTTGACGGGAGAAACCGGAAGCGGTAAATCCATCATCATTGGGTCTCTTAATATTGCGCTCGGCGCGAAAGCAAATAAAACGATGATCCGGAGCGGCGCGGATTACGGGTTGGTGGAATTGCAGTTTGTTGACCCGGACGAAAAGGTAAAAGCCGCTCTTTCAGAACTGGATATTCCGCTGGAAGAAGACCAGATCATCATTACCCGGAAGATCACACCGGATTCCAGTATTTCAAAAATCAATGGAGAAACCGTGACGCTTTCCAATCTTCGGAAAGTCACGACGCTGCTGGTCGATGTACACGGACAGCATGAACATCAGTCGCTTCTTGATCCTGCGAAACATCTGGATATCGTGGATGCGTTTGCGGCGGACAATATCGGAGAGATCCGGAAAAAGATCCGCGAGGAGTTTGACCATTACCGCGCGATGCGAAAAGAGTATGCGTCGTTTAACATGGATGAGGAAACGCTGCAGAGAGAGATCGAACTTTTGCAGCATGAACTGAATGAGATCAATACGGCTTCGGCTTCGGAAGGCGAGGATGAACAGCTCGAGACAGAGTATAAAAGGCTTTCGTC
Organism: uncultured Parasporobacterium sp.; assembly: GCA_964579345.1. GTDB lineage: Bacteria > Bacillota > Clostridia > Lachnospirales > Lachnospiraceae > RGIG5612. Next base: position 4,211 of record CAZOHB010000147.1, on the reverse strand, counting down.
GTCGGAACAGATTCTGAAAGCGGTAAGTCGTTCCCTGAATGATATCGACGCAGAGGAAGGCGGAGTCCAGAGTCTGATCCAGGATGCAATGAAGCATCTCGAGGAGGTTCTGCCGTATGATGATTCTCTCAATGAGATGAAATCCATGATGACAGATATCGATTCCATCGCAAAGGATCTTTCAGGGACACTGTCCCATTATTTAGACCGCAACCAGTTTGACGGCGAACGCTACGGCGAGATCCGTGCGAGACTGGATGTGATCAACCATCTGAAGAGCCGCTACGGCAATTCTATTACCGAAATTAATGCACATGCTGAGCAGGTTTCTCAGCAGCTGGAAAAATATAAGAATTATTCACAGAACAGAGATGAACTGGCACAGCAGCTGAAGAGCAGTGCAAAGACGCTGAACATCCTTTCCGCGGAGCTTTCTTCTGTCCGCAAAGAAGCGGCGCAGAAATTAGAACCGCTGATCATTGCAAACCTTAAAGATCTGAATTTTGCGGATGTTCGTTTTTCCATTGATTTTCAGAAGACCGAGAAAATCACAGTGAACGGATTCGATAAAGTCGAATTCCTGCTTTCCGCGAACCCGGGAGAGCCTTTGGCTCCGCTGGTGAAAGTTGCATCCGGCGGTGAGCTTTCCAGGATCATGCTCGCGATCAAGGCTTCGGCTGCGGGAGAAGACCGGATTCCGACCCTGATCTTTGACGAAATCGATACCGGAATCAGCGGCTTTACGGCGCAGAAGGTAGCGGAAAAGATGCATCTGCTGTCGCGCAGCCATCAGATCCTTTGTATCACGCATCTTCCGCAGATCACGGCAATGGCGGATCATCATTATCAGATCCATAAATCCGTGGAAGATGGCAGCACGATCTCCGGTATCGAAGCGCTCGGCGAAGAAGAGAGTGTTTATGAGATCGCCCGGATGGTCGGTGGAGCGGAAATCACGGAAGCTGCACTTTCGAATGCAAGAGAACTCAAGGCACAGGCAAAGAAACACCAAAGCAGCTAAGGACAGCTATGAGTAAAAAGAAAATTCTTATGATTGCAACCGGCGGAACAATCGCCTCTCTTGATGAAGGAAACGGGCTCTCTCCCTCGATTGATTCGGTAGAGCTTCTTCATTACGTTCCGGAAGTCAGAGAAATCTGTGAAGCAGACACGCTTCAGCTGTTTCATCTGGACAGCACGAATGTGGCACCGGAACACTGGCTGAAGATTGCAGAGACGATCGAACAGCATTACCGGGAATACGACGGTTTTGTGGTTACGCATGGAACAGACACCATGGCGTATACGGCCGCCGCACTTTCTTATCTGATCCAGGATTCTCCAAAACCGGTTGTCGTAACCGGCTCTCAAAAATCCATTGTCAGCAACGATACAGACGCAAAACGAAACCTGATCCACAGCTTTTTATATGCTGCTGATCCGGCTTCTCATGATGTGCAGATCGTATTTGACGGAAAAGTCATTTTAGGGACCAGGGCGAGAAAAGAGCGCTCTAAGAGTTACAATGCCTTCACCAGTGTGGATTATCCGGAAATTGCGGTGATCCGCGGCGGAAAACTGATCCGCTATCTTTCGGAAAAGCAGTATCTGTTCGGCGCGCAGCCGAAATTCTACCATGCGATCGAACCAAAGATCCTTCTGATCACACTGATTCCGGGAATGGATGCAGCCGTACTGGAGAAGCTTCGCGGAGAAGACTACCGCGCAGTGATCTGTCAGTCGTTTGGTATGGGAGGACTTCCCGGTGGAAGCAAGGGGAGCTTTGCAAAAGCCATGGGCGAATGGCTTTCTTCCGGCAGGTCGATCCTGATGATGACCCAGGTGCCTTATGAAGGCAGCGATATGGGAGTTTATCAGGTAGGGAAAGAAGTCAAGAGCCATTATTCGGTCATGGAAGCTTATAACATGACACTCGAAGCGGCGGTTACAAAAATGATGTGGGTGCTGGGACAGACCGATGACCGTGAGGAGATTCAGAAATTATTCTACAAGCCGGTGCAGTTTGATCTGATCCAGTAAAAGAAGGCAGATGAAAAGCTCCGGAAACATTTCTGTAAACCGGAGCAGCTTGATCTGATTTCAAATCTCGCTCCTGCGAGATTTGGCGCGGGATTCGGGTCAGCTTTGCTGACATATTTCCGATCCGAATCCCTGCGCATCCTCGCGGAGCGTATAACTCAGTGGGGGATTGTCACCCGCCACTGAATTTGTTTTTATTTACCCACCGCCTATAGAGGCGGGGGATATCTTCCACTGAGTTATACTTCTTTGATGCCTGAAATATCGGTCGAAGCAGACATCGAATAATTGGTATGATAGATGACAAAGCCGGGGTTCGCTCCGGCTGGTTTTTTCAGATGCTTCCGCTGAATATAATCGACTTCGACCTTCGGAGCGCCTTCCGCTTTTGAAAAATGCGCGGCGAGGGATGCCGCTTCTTCAAATGTCCGGTCCGGCAGCTCTTTTCCCTGCGTTTTCACGATCACATGAGAACCCGGCAGCTGTTTTGCGTGGAACCACCAGTCGCCGCCGTCAGCCAGTTTAAAGCTGATATATTCATTCTGATAATTATTTTTCCCAACATAGATATCAAAACCGTCCGAGGAGATGAAATGGAGCGGAGAGGACTTGATCGCTTTTCCGGCTGCCTTTTTCGAATCATACTTTCCTTTGTGACGAATATAGCCGGCTTCGATCATTTCTTTTTTCAGATCCGCAACATCGGCCTCGTTCTGAACCGTATCCAAAGAAGCAGAAATCGACTCAAGATGATCGATCTCGGTCTTGGTTTCCCGGACGATCTCATGCAGTGCTTCGGCTGTCCGTTTCAGCTTTGCATATTTCTCAAAATACTTTTTGCCGTTATCGATCGGGGTAAGGGTCGGGTCCAGCGGGATCGTGATCTCCTGACCGGTATGGTAATCTTCGGCTTTCATGGAAGTGGAGCCGGCAGGGACGCTGTATCCGTAGGCAGTGATCAGCTCGCCGTAGAGCTGGTATTTGTCTTTCTTTTCCGTATCTTTGATCTGTTTGAGCTGCAGATCATATTTTTTGTAGTCTTTATTTAGCAGCGTCTGTACGATCTGGCGAAGGTCCGCCGTTTTCTGACGCATACCGGTATAACTCTTTTTCCGGTCATAATAATCATAGAGCAAGGCGGAGATACTATCGTAATCCTCACGGGTATTGTTCTGATAGATCCGGAAAGGGAACGGTCCGTAAAAAACAGGAACGCCGTCTTCAAGAATGATGTTCGGCGCAAACTCCTTATTCCGGATCAGATCAATCACTTCGGAAAAGGAAGCAAAAAGAGAAGCCGTTTCTTCCTGTGTCAGGGATTGCAGCGGTCGATTGGAGTCGAGGCTAGCCCGGTAAGCAATCTCTTCAGCAAGGATCGGGCTGAGGCCGGTGTATCCGGTATAGAGCGCTTTGGAAATCGATTTTCCGGCAGCAGTTTCATTCAGAAGCTTGGAAAAACTGTCAAAATCCGCAGTCAGCGGGTTTTGCTTTTCTCCGGCAAACGGAATGAAATAGTCCCTTCCCGGAAGGACTTCACGAACCGAACTGACGACAGCCGAAATGTGCTTGATCGAATCCAGAATCCTGTTATCTTCACGGAAAATGATATTGCTGTGTTTACCCATCAGCTCCACGGTCAGGATGCTGGTGCAGAGATCGCCCATTTCGTTGTAATGCTCGATCTGAAAATCCACGATACGCTCTAAAGACGGCTGGGAGATCTGTACGATCCGTCCGTTCTGAATATGTTTACGGAGCAGCATGCAGAAAGCCGGGGCCTGAAGCGGGGAAGCGGCATTTTTTTCCGTCAGATACATGATCGGAAGAGAAGGATTGACACTGATCAGAAGGCGGTGCTGCGAGCCTTCTTTTTTTATCGTCAAAATCAGCTCATCCTTTTCCGGCTGAGCCACCTTCAGGATCCTCCCATCCAGTAACGTCTGATTTAATTCCTCGGTTAAGCAAGCAACCACACTGCCGTCGAACGCCATATCAAAACTCCTTAACAGTAAAAGATAAATTATAAATGATAATGTATAAAGGAGTGTTCTGCATAGAACCGTGGGATCTCAAACCTGAACCGGGCGAGCGTCCTTAGGCGAGTCAAGACTCCGCTCTACAGGTTCTTATGCTCGAAGCTGGCCGATCTGAGAGGATTAGAACCTGTCAGC
>CAZOHB010000146.1:0-6614 GCA_964579345.1 uncultured Parasporobacterium sp. | reverse complement strand
TCCCTGCATAACATCATCAAACAGGATGATCACAGAGAACAATTCAAACGTGACAAGGACAAGGATAACAGCCAGGCCGATCAGAAGAAGAAGGATCCCCTGCCAGCTGAGCAGCATTTGTCCTATATTGGAAGATGTAAAGGCAGCTGCTTTTGTATGAAGCAAAGCATTCGCAAGCAGCCTGATGATATCGGAACTGAATGCAAGGAAAATACATTCAATCATCTTTATGACCCATACTTCCGGAAGAACCTGCCAGATCAGTTTTCGGAAAGGAATTTGAGTTTTCATAGTTTTAGTCACGTCTGTATAACTCCGGTATTTTTGCGTCAGGGTTTCCTGCTGCCATTGCACGCATATACTGCATAAATACATCTGCGTCGATTTCCGGTTCGGAGCTTGCGATAATAAATTCGGTGCCGTTTAATTTCGCAAACCATCCGGTCTCATGGAATCCCAGTTTCAGGTATAAGTTGCGTCTGCGCTCTCTCTGCTCTGCATTATCGCTCTCTTCGTAAATGCTCTCATAAGAGAACACCAACGGTGTGCCGGCATAGTACTCACGCATCGCATTCAGGACCTGACTTCCGAGACCGCCGGAGCGCTTCTCCGGAAGAATTGCAAGAAATACAAGATATACGAATTTTTCTCCTTCGATTGCTAAGAGGAATCCGGCAAAATCTTTCTCTGCTTCGTCCGTATAGATTCCGAAAAGCCTGATCGGCATCTTGTCCATATTGGCAACGATCGCATCCATGCTCATGCCGCGCTCGTTCGCCGGGAATGCCTGCTCATACAGAGCTTTTACAGCCGGGATGTCAGGGTGTTCAGGTGTCAGTACATTCAGTTTCATTTTCTCTTCCCTTTCTCTCATGTAGATTCAAGTGTGCTGACAGTATAACATCCGATTTCCTTTTTTTCTATTCCCTTATCAGCTTGTCGTCGCTGTCACACCATCCAAACGTTCCTATAAGCATAAAATCCACAGGGTCAGCATCGGAAAAATCCATGTATTTCGTGTATCTTGCAGCAGTTGTATATGAACCGGTGATATGCCAGGTTTTATGAATACTGTCAAGGTAATAATACCCGACCTCTATTTCCTCTTTGCTCTTATGTGCCGGTCCGTTTGTATGCGAACTGCATCCGAATAAAAACAAAGCAAAGACAAAGCACGATTGCAATTCGCAGTGTCTTACTGTGAATCATACCGCGTCCTCCTTCATAATGACGATCGATCCTTTTCTCACTTAGATCGTGGCGATGTCGTACGCCGCTGCAAATGCGGTATGTGTAGCAAACATAATATTATGCGGTTTGAGGCTGTCGCCAACTACGAAGAATTCATCTGCGCAGAAAGCGAGTTTATTGCACTCTTCCGTAAGTGGTTTTTGGCCGGTTGCATAAACGACAGAGTCCGCTTCAATCTCAAATTCCTGATCGCCGGTCTTGGCGATAATGCCTTTGTCTGTGATCTTGCTTACAGCTGTGCCCAGATGCGTCTCGATATTGAGAGTTCTGATCTGGACCTTGATCGCACGACCCTGGAGGCAGTTATCCAGCGTGTAATCATCCTGCATCTCTACAACAACTGCTTTCTTACCAAGCCCGGTCAGATAGATGGAAAGCTCTGTGCCTGCCATACCGCCGCCGATGATAACGACTTTATCGCCGAGCTTTTCCGGATGCTCATATGCTTCGACGCAGCTGACAACGTTGTCACCCTCAATTCCTTCAATCGGAGGCTTAACGGAAACAGCACCATAAGCTGCGATGATGCAATCCGGTGCAAGGTTTCCGGCATATTCCGGCGTCACTTCTGTGTTCATACGGATCTCAACTCCGGCCCGCTTCAGCAGCATCTGCTGACGCTCGATATATTCTTTTACATGTCTCTTGAACGGGACTTTGTCTTCGCATAATAAAACGCCGCCAAGTTTATCTGATTTCTCACAGAGGATGACCTCATGTCCACGCTGTGCAGCGATGAGTGCCGCTTCCATGCCGGCGATCCCTCCGCCTGCAACAAGGACTTTTTCTTTCTTCTTCGGTGCCGGCGCCATAAGCACGGTACGTTCGCGGCTGGTACGTGGATTGATGGAACAATAATGCAGGCCCAGCTGGGTACCGGTGCGGTAGCACTGCATGCAGCGGATGCACTGGTTGACTTCATCTGCACGGCCGGTGCGGGCCTTGGTCGGAAGATCCGGATCGGCCAGGGACTGACGTGCCATTTCGATGACGTCTGCCTTTCCTGCTGCGAGGAAGTCTTCCATTTTCTGCGGATCAGAGAACGAGCCGACGGTTGCAACAAAGCTCTTAACCTCCGGCTTGATCGCAGCTGCATAAGGAGAGTTCAGCTGATCCGGCGCAAACATCGTCGGATGAGAGATGGTCACGGAGTCCGTTACCTCATGGGTGCCGGCGGAACAGTGGATCAGGTCTACACGTCCATCCAGAAGTTTGGCAAATCTGATACCTTCCTCAATGCCGTAGCCATCGGAACCATCCGGAGCCAGAACACGCTCAGCGGCACTGATGCGGGCCTCGATCGGAAAGTCAGGACCAACATACTTACGGACACTGTCAACCACCTCGAGCGCGAAGCGCGCGCGGTTTTCAAAAGAGCCTCCCCACTTATCTGTCCGCTGATTCAGCCTCTCGGAAAAGAACTGATGGATCAGCCAGCCGTGACCCGCATGGAGATTGACCATGCCAAAGCCCAGATTCTTTGCAAAAAGAGCGGCTTTTCCGAAAGCGTCAATGATCTCCAGTATCATATCTTCCGGCATCTCCTGAACCTCGACCATACGACGGCCAACCTCCCGTACACCTGCGGAAGGACCGTAAACAGGTTTCCCCTCAGCCAGGTTTCCGTAAGAGTAAATACCGCCGTGGTTCAGCTCGATCGTCGGAACGCAGCCGTGACGGGCACATGCAGCAGCCAGCGCTGCCAGAAAACTTTTCGAACCGGGATCATCCATATGTGGAACATCAGTACCTTTAGAGCCGCTCGCTGTATGAACGTCCGCATCTCCCACACAGATAGATGCAAAACCGCCACGGGCCTTCGCCTCCCAATAAGCGATCATATCCGCATTTGGATGAGAGTCCGAAGGCATCAGGTAATAGCCCTGTGGTGCTGCAAACATTCTGTTTTTAAAGTACTGTCCACGAATCTGAATCGGTTCAAACAGATGTGGAAATTGCTCTGCTCCCATAGCTTTCTCCTTTCTTGTTTATATCTGTTATTTCTTATTTTTCATCGTCTGTCTTCCATTATGACAGATAATTCCAACTTTTTGAAACCAACTTCATTATACAACAAGAGCCCATGGATTTCTCCATGGGCTGTTCCGGAAGGAAAACAGGATTCCGATTGCGGACTATATCTTCTCAACCTCTGAGGATACATTCCCTGCCAGAGTCATCAATGACTATCTTCAGCGTTATGGCCACATGCTCCTGATCCCATACCGGAGCAGCCACAAGCTTCGTAAAACGGCAATCTCCAGTATGGTAAACGCAGGAGTCAGTTTGAACGCGGTGAAAAATTTTGCTGGGCATACCGACGAAATGACAACGCTGAATTATTACACGTTTGATCGTGAGGTGGAAGCCGTTCGGAATGAACTGATTGAAAAAGCACTGTCATTTAACTCCTCAGAAAAACCAGAAACAAAAAGCTAAATTTTTTCTCTCCGAATGTTTACGTTTACATTTCAGAAAAAGCCTGATTTAACAAGCCTTTTCACCCATGAGTGTGTAAACATTCTCATGTAAACAAAGGGTAAAATATTTTTTTGAAATAAAAGATAGTAAAGAAGGACAAATAAAGAATGCCCGGAGATAAGATGTTAACCTCCGGGCCAAATAGGATCATTACTAATATCTATCGTTTATCAAATTTACTTTAACTCCTGTATACGTTTGTTCATCTTATCCACCTGCTTCTTATTGTAAAAGAAAAAACACAGCCAGATGATCATGGCAATGGCAACTTCACATGCAATAATCAGGATGCATTTTAAGGCTCCTGCTCCCGCTGGTATCCAGCCGACAATAAAAGCTGTAATCGTCTGAACTACTATGCCTATCCCTATATGGATCACGTATTTTATGCCTATGGACATCTTTTCACTGCTGTAAACAGCCGCCGGTGCTCCCCAGCCCAACCCCAGAACGATGCAGCCGATCACCATTTTTGTAAATGAATAACCAGCCATCTGAAAATTGCCTCCATTACTGATATCAATTTTTATGCCTGCGATACAGAAAATAGCAAAGGCAATCCCGATTCCTATTGCTGTATTTTTTAAGATCTGTTTCATTTTCCTTTTCCTCCTATAGTCCAAGATACTGCTTAAGTGCTTTCAGATAAAACCGCGAGACATAATCCTTGCAGCCATTTTTTAATTTCAACACCATTGTCCCGCCAAAGCCAGCTTCCATACTGTCCAGGCATTTGAGGTTTATGACCGTAGATTTAGAGATCTGCATAAACCCATCTCCCACCTGGGCATATATCTCTTTCAGCCTTTTACGGGATATATACCGGTTTTCCTTGCAGTAGATCACGGTCGTTTCAGCCTCAACCCTTACCATATAGATCTCCTCCGGATGAAGAACGACCAGCCTGTCTTCTGAATAGGCTGTCACCGGTCCGCTCTCCTGCTGAAGAAGATCAGAGACTTTCCGGATCTCCTCCGTGACGGCCTTGGTATAAATGACTGCATACGCCGGATCATATTCTTCTGATATTTCAATTTTTACTTTCATATTTGCTGGTCCCCTTTACTGCGAAAACAATAGCACAAAAAATCAGACCTGTCCCGTAATATGAGGTAAGTGGTCAAAAATTAAGGGTAAGATGCAAAAATACTATATGAACAATAATAAAGAGCCCGCAGATTTCTCTACGGACTCAGTGTATGATAACTTATGTTAAGAAATGTATAAATAAATAGACTTACAGACTTGACTTTTTAAAATTGGTGTACAGATTGGTGTACTGGTGTAAGCAAAACAAAAGAAATCTATATTTTCTAATATTGCGTCGGTCTATAATTTAATATTATTTCAAAAGCTCAGCCAGTGTTTGCATAATAGCTGCAACGTCATACGGTTTTGCTAAATGTCCGTTCATTCCCGCTTCAATCGCAATTTTACGGTCTTCCTCAAAGGCATTGGCAGTCACGGCGACGATCGGGATTTCTGCCTTTTTCCGATCCTCCATCGCCCGGATCCGCCTTGCCGCTTCATACCCATCCATGATCGGCATCTGAATATCCATCAGTATTACATCATAAGTTCCCGCCGGAGCCTGCTTCATTTTTTTCACGGCTTCCTCTCCGTTTGAAGCGATATCGATCGTAAAGCCGGCATTCTCCAGGATCGCTACTGCGATCATCTGGTTCATTTCATTATCTTCCGCAAGCAGGATCTGTTTCCCTGTGAAATCCACAGCAGCAGTTGCTTCTTCGACTGCCGGTTTTTCACCAAGGAACGGTTTAGCCAGTACGTTTCGGAGCTCCGACATAAAGAGCGGCTTTGAACAGAATGCGGTCACGCCGGCTTCCCTGGCCTCATCCTCGATATCTGACCAGTCATATGCTGTCAGTATAATGATCGGAGCATCGTCACCAACGATTTTCCGGATCCTCCTGACAGTCTCGATACCGTTCAGATCCGGCATCATCCAGTCGATAATGTAGACCTTGAATTCATCCGCCTGATCCCGGGCTTCTTTAGCCCTGATCACAGCTTCCTTTCCATAGTTAGTCCAGTCAGGCCGCATACCGATATCCCGCAGCATAGCGCTAACAGACAGGCAGGAGTTAGTATCATCATCTGCCACCAGAGCACGCAGTCCCTGAAGTTCCGGAATCTTTTCAGATATATCTCTGCCTTCACCAATCCTGCAGGGGATCCGTACAACAAACTCCGAGCCTTTTCCTTCCTTACTCTGTACGGAGATAGTGCCGCCCATCATATCCACAATGTTTTTGGTAATCGCCATGCCGAGTCCAGTGCCCTGCGTACCGCTGACTGTGCTGGTCCTTTCTCTGGTGAATGCTTCAAAAATCGTCTTCTGGAATTCCTCACTCATCCCGATGCCGTTGTCCTTGATGCGGAACACAAAAATTGCGGTATCTGCGCGGGAAGAGGGTTCCTCTATCAAACGGAAGCTGATTGTTCCTCCGGCAGGCGTAAACTTGATAGCGTTTGATAGGATATTGAGCAACACCTGATTCAGACGGAGCTTATCAGTAATGATATCCTCGTGTTTCACATCCTGTGTGTCGATTAAAAGCTCCTGCTGCTTTGCTGTGACATTTGCCTGGATGATCGTCCTGAGGTCATGGATGACGTCCGGCAGATGGACATCTGCCTCCTCGATCGTCACCTTCCCGCTTTCGATCCGGCTCATGTCCAGCACATCATTGATCAGGGAAAGCAGATGCTGGCTGGAAACAGTGATCTTCTGCAGATAATCTTTTACCTGCTCCGGATGATCCATATGGGAAGCGGCAAGCGCCGTGAACCCAACGATGGCGTTCATCGGTGTACGGATATCGTGGGACATGTTGTTCAGGAACGTAGTCTTTGCACGG
>CAZOHB010000145.1:0-6627 GCA_964579345.1 uncultured Parasporobacterium sp. | reverse complement strand
GAGCCGTATTTTAGCTTGCAACTTCACGGATCTTGGCCTTGCATCTATTCCGGCCTCTGTAAGTTTGAGGCAGGAAGATTCGGTACCGACTGGAAGGAAAAGACAATATTGACGAAAGAAGAAATGGAGGCAGAGATCTATGGCAGAATTCAAGCCGAATAAGGCACAAGTCTCCGCCATTCATGAAGAGGGAGCAAATATACTGGTCAGCGCCGGTGCCGGGTCGGGAAAGACTACGGTACTTGTGGAACGTGTGCTGCGCATGATCATATCCGAGCAGGTCGATATCGATACGCTGATCATCATCACGTTTACAAGAGCGGCGGCGGCCAACATGAAAGAGAAGATTTACAGCCGTATCCGGAAAGCCCTGAAAGACGAGTCGCTTTCGGAAACCGTCAGAGAGCATCTGCGCAGACAGATGATGAAAGTCTTCAGCGCAAAGATCTGCACGATCGACGCACTCTGTATGGATATCGTGAAAGAACATTTTCAGCTGGTGGATATCGACCCCGGTTTCCGGATTGCTGACGAAGCAGAAATCCGGCTTTTGATGCAGGATACGCTGAAAGCGCTGATTGAAAGTCATTATGCAGATCCGACCGAAGAATTTCTGGATCTGGTTCAATACTATACGGATAAAGACGATGCCGGCCTGGAAGAGATCATCCTGACGATGTACCGGTTCTCCCAGAGCCATCCGGAACCGGAAAACTGGATGCGCCGGTCGATCGGCCCTTATATCCATGCGGATTCGCTCGGCAATGCGGAGGATCCGTTGGAAAACCGATGGCACGACGAACTCAAGGCGATCATCATTGCGGAAGAGCAGGGCTTACTGCAGCAATGCGAGACCGGAATCGAACTCTGCGAGCTTGACTTCGGACCGGCTTCCTATCGGGACAACTTCCTGCGCGTACTTTCGGAACTGGAACAATTATTCGGACAGAGTTTTGATTTTCAGGCTTACCAGATCCGTTCGATTCTCGAAAACTGGAAGTCGCTTCCGAGAGCAGCGAAGGGTGATGTAGTTTCTGATGAACTGAAAGAGCTCGCCAAAAACCTGTATGCACAGATCAAAAAGACACTCGTAGAACTGAACGAGAAATATTTTTACCAGAGCTACGAAGAGATGTATCAGGATATGGGAAAATGCGCAAAGGCTGCGCAGACGATCGTGGATCTGACGCTGGAGTATACACAGAAACTGGCGGCAGAAAAGCGGATCCGCCAGATCGCAGACTTCGGCGATGTCGCCCATTTTGCATTGGATGTGCTGGTCCGGAAAAATGAGGATGGCGCGATCCTCCGGGATGCACGCGGACAGATGGTCTGTACGGAAGCGGCTGATGCGATCTCGAAAGTTACGCGCGAGATCATCGTGGATGAGTATCAGGATACGAACCGGCTCCAGGATGCGCTGATCGAAGCGCTGTCTTCGGCGCGCTTCGGAAGACCGAACGTGTTTATGGTCGGCGATGTAAAACAGAGTATTTACGGGTTCCGTATGGCGTGTCCGGATCTTTTCATTGAAAAGTACAATCTTTATGCCGATGGATTGGAAAGCGGAAAGCGGATCATTCTCGGCGAAAACTATCGAAGCCGCCGGGAAACCGTTCATTTTATCAATTATGTGTTTGAAAAGATCATGCTTCCGGAAGTCGGAGGGATCAATTATCAGGATGAAAATCAGATGATTGCCGGGGCACAGTTCCCGCAGCCGGCTGCTGCTGAACAGGTCATCCCGGAAGTGATCTTTGTCAATGCCGGCGGTAAGGATGGAAGAACGGCAGAAGCTTATGAAATCGCGAAAAAGATCGAGGAAATTGTATCTGACTACTATGTGCGTGCGGAAGATGCGCCGGACGGCCTTCGCAGGGCAAGGTATTCCGATATTGCGATCCTGACACGAAAGGCAAATCAGCCGGCTCTGGAAAAAATGCTGACAGACCGGAGGATCCCGGTGGAAAAAGCTTCCAACAAAGGCTTTTTCTCGGCCTTTGAGATCCGGCTTGCGTTGGATCTGTTCAAGATCACAGATAATCCGTATCAGGATATTCCGCTGGCAGCCGTGCTTTTGAGTCCTGTCGCGGGATTGAATGCAAACATTCTTGCAAAGATCAAATTAAACAGCAGTGATGCGGTCTTCCGCTTATATGATGCGTGCCGCGATTATGCACAGCTTCCGGATGCGGAAGGAGCAGACCGGCTTTCCCGTTTCCTTCTGAAACTGGAACACTGGAGAAAACGGGCGGAAGAGACAGGCATGCTTCAGCTTGCAGATGAGATCCTGGAAGAATCCGGCCTTTATTGTTTCTGTTCTGCAATGACTTACGGTGAGGGAAGAAAGGCCAATCTGGACTTTCTGAAAACGATGGCGGAACAGTTTTCCAAAGGTTCCTACAGCGGCCTGTTCAACTTTATCCGTTACATCGAACAGATGCAGAAAGCGGAAATGGATTTCGGTCAGGCACCGGATACAGAAGGTACGGATGCCGTACATATGATGACGATCCATAAATCCAAGGGACTGGAATTTCCTGTCGTGATCCTCGCAGACGGCGGCAGACAGATCGCTGATCTGGAACGAAACGGTCCGATCTATCTGGACAATGAACTGGGGCTCGGAATCGAATGCAGGGATGTGGAAAAGAAACTGAAAAAGAAAACGCTGCTGATGGAAACGATCGGCGCGAAACGGAAGCGGGAACTTCTTGCCGAAGAGATCCGCCTGCTTTATGTTGCCATGAGCCGTGCAAAGGAAAAGCTGATCATTACCGGTGCGAGCGGAACGATGAAAAGCCGGCGGAAAGCCTGGGAGAGTTCAGAGATCAGGCTGCTTCCGGATGCAGCGGATATCCGCAAGGACCTCAGCTATCTCTTCCTGCTTGGCGATGCCATGAAATGTGCCACAGAGGAAGAGAAGAAGGAAATCTTCAGCTGGGAGATCCTGGATCCGGAAGAAGTGGAGCTGGAGCGTGCCTTTGAGATCTTCTCGGATGAAGAACTCCGGAGGCAGATCGGGGAGATCCTTTCTGCCGGAGAGGCGGTTTCGAAAGAAGAACTGGAAGAGCTTGCGGGAATCTATGCATATTCCTATCCGTTTTTGTCCGCAACCAGGACAAATGTTAAAGTAACTGCTTCACAGTTAGAGCAGCACGAGACAAACCGGGATGGGGAAACGGAGCCGTCCTCATTTAAAAAGAGCAGAAGCTTCGGCGAAAACAAAGGCGCAGAGCGGGGCAATGCATACCATAAGCTGTTTGAAAAGCTGGATTATGCGGCTGTGGAAAACTGCCTGGAATCCGGCCCGGATCCGGAACATCTCGCAGAGCAGGTACGGCAGCAGATCCTGATGCTGGTCGGATCCGGACATCTGACGGACGAAGCGGCGGAGATGATCGATCCGGAGAAGATCGTGAAGTTCCTGCTTTCAGACATCGGCGGACGGATGCGGAGAGCCGCTCTTTCCGGGACACTCCTGAGAGAGCAGCAGTTTGTTATGGCGGCGGAGATCGACGGGAATCCGGAAGGCTTGCTGCAGGGAATTATTGATGCTCTCTTTACGGTAGAGGACGGAAGCGGAAAAGGCATCGTCCTGGTCGATTATAAAACGGACCGGAACAGCGAGGAGCAGTATTATATCGACAGTTATCACGGACAGCAGGATGCCTATGAAAAAGCCATCGTGGCAGCGACCGGACTTCCGGTCCGGGAGAAAATTCTGTACTCGGTGGAACTTGACAGGGAAATCTATTTACCGTTGAATTCTACGGGGGTTTTCTGTTAAAATAGATAGCACGCTGAATAGTTCGAAAGTATTTATTGAAGGGAGAATGTTATGATCATTCCTGAATATCTGAAAGACGGTGACTGGATCGGTGTTACGGCGATGAGCCATCCTGTAAATGATCCGGTAGAACAGTATCGATTCAACCACGGCGCAAACAAAATGGCAAAGCATGGTTTCGGCGCTGTGTTTACCAATAATGTATTTGCGGATCCGGACGAATACGGCCGCAGCTGCAGCGGAGAAGAGAAGGCGTTCGAATTTAATGCGCTTGTCCGCGAAGAAAAGGTAACGGCGATCATCTCAGCAGGAGGCGGCGAATACCTTTATGAGATGCTTCCGTATGTGGATCTGGAATTGTTTAAAAAACATCCGAAATGGGTTCAGGGATATTCAGATAATACTTCGATCCTTTACTATCTGACAACGGTAGGGGACATCGCGACCGCTTATGGCTGCAATTTCTCGGACTTCGGTATGGAGCCCTGGGATGAGAGCGTAATGCGCGGCCTGGATGTTCTGAAAGGGTTCGCAAAAGTACAGCTCAGCTTCAGCTCCTATCAGGATGGTTTCTCAGAGCACGTAACAGGTCTGGAAGGCTACCGTGCGGATAAAGATGTTGAATGGAAGATCGCCTGCGGACAGTCTCCGATCTGCATGCAGGGAAGACTCCTCGGCGGATGCATGGACTCGATTCTTGATATTGCGGGTACACCGTTTGACGGCACGAAACAGTTTATTGAGAAATATAAAGAAGACGGAATCATCTGGTATCTCGAAAGTTTCGATCTCGGATGCGAGCAGATGATGCAGGGTCTCTGGAAGATGCGCCAGATGGGATGGTTTGATTACGCGAAGGGATTTATCTTCGGACGCCCGATGTTCTATCGCAATGAAAGCTTTGAAGGAACGATTCATCCGGAGTATGAAGAAGTCATCAAAGAGCGTCTTGCGGATCTGAATGTTCCGGTGATCCTCGATGCGGATATCGGACACAAAGGACCGCAGCTTGTTATGATCAATGGCGCGATGGCGAAAGTGGAAGCTTTTGCAGACGGTTCCGGCCGTGTGACCTATATCTAAAAAATCGGAAAAATAATTGCCGCAGATGAATCGGCGGCTGCAGGAGGCAGCATGTTAGAACTGAAAAATGTTTCACTGAATGTGAAAGATGAAAATGATAAAGATAAAGAAATCGTAAGGAACATCAGTCTGAAGATCGATGATCAGAAATTCATAGCGATCACCGGACCGAACGGCGGAGGAAAGTCCACCCTGGCAAAGCTGATCGTTGGAATCTTCGAACCGACGGAAGGACAGATCCTTTTTGACGGCCAGGACATTACACACATGTCTGTGACGGAACGTGCAAAGGCTGGCATCAGTTTCGCGTTCCAGCAGCCAGTGCGTTTTAAGGGAATCAAGGTCAAAGACCTGATCCGCCTGGCAGCAGGAAAAGATATCAGCACCGCACAGGCCTGCGCGTATCTGAGTGAAGTCGGTCTCTGTGCAAGGGATTATATCGAGAGGGAAGTGGACGCTTCGTTAAGCGGCGGTGAACTGAAACGTATCGAGATCGCCCAGCTGATCGCAAGAAATACAAAACTCAGTGTTCTGGATGAGCCGGAAGCGGGAATCGATCTCTGGAGCTTTACGAATCTGATCAAGGTGTTTGAGAAGATGAGAGAAGACAGAGAACGCAGTATCCTGATCATTTCCCATCAGGAGCGGATCCTGGATATTGCAGATGAGATCGTTGTTTTACGAAACGGAGAGATCGCTGCTTTTGACAAAAAAGATGCGATCCTGCCGGAACTGCTGAAAGGAACGGAAGGCTGCAGGTTTTATCAGTAAAAACACTGCATCCGGATCAGAATCATAAAAGGAAGACAGGAAGACAGAATGGATAAGATTCAAAAAGATCTGTTAGCTACGGTTGCGGATATTCATGAAGTTCCGGAAGGAGCTTATAACATCCGAAGCAACGGCCAGTTAGGCGGAAGAGCAACCACGGCCAATATTGATATCGTAACAAAAGAAGATAAACCGGGCATCGATATTATCATCAAACCGGGAACCAAAAATGAGAGCGTACATATTCCGGTCATCATTTCCGAAAGCGGTCTGAAAGACATGGTTTATAATGACTTCTTTATCGGTGAAGATGCGGATGTTACGATCGTTGCCGGCTGCGGGATCCACAACTGCGGAGACCAGACCAGCCAGCATGACGGAATCCATACCTTTTATGTGGGAAAGAATGCCCGCGTAAAATATATCGAGAAGCATTACGGAGAAAACGATCCGGACGCGGTCGGTGACAATGTCATGAATCCGACGACGGTGGTGGAGATCGAAGAAGGCGGCTACATGGAAATGGAAACGACCCAGATCAAGGGCATCGACCACACGGTCCGCGACACCAAAGCCGTCCTGAAAGGCGAAGGTGCGAAGCTTGTCGTAAGGGATAAACTGATGACGCACGGAAAGCAGCATGCAGACGCGATCTTTGATGTAGAGATGAACGGACTGGATTCGACCTGCGATCTGATCAGCCGTGCAGTTGCGAAGGATGATTCCACGCAGACCTTTAAGGCAAATATTATCGGAAACGCAAAATGCGCAAGCCATACGGAATGCGATGCGATCATTATGGACAATGCGAAGATCTCTGCAAGTCCGGAGATCGTAGCGAATGATCTTGACGCAGCACTGATCCATGAGGCGGCGATCGGAAGGATCGCAGGAGAACAGCTGATCAAGCTGATGACGCTCGGACTTACATAACACACTAAGCGTTGAACTGCACAGTCGAAAGCAAAGTATTGAAATCTTCT
>CAZOHB010000144.1:0-6693 GCA_964579345.1 uncultured Parasporobacterium sp. | reverse complement strand
GCAAAGAAATCCTTGCGGAAAAAGCAGCAGAGAAGGGAAGAAGCATGACAGCCTGCGTCAATACCTTTGGCTGTCAGATGAATGCGAAGGATTCCGAAAAACTGCTTGGCATATTAAAAGAGATCGGATACGTCGAGCAGGAAACCGAGGATGCGGACTTCGTTTTATATAACACCTGTACCGTTCGCGAACATGCCAATGTCCGTGTATATGGACGGCTCGGGGTTCTGAAAAAATTCAAGGATGAGAATCCGGATATGATCATCTCCCTGTGCGGATGCATGATGCAGGAGCCGGAGGTTGTTGCGAAGATCCGCCAGAGCTACCGCCATGTGGATCTGATCTTCGGAACGCACAATATTTACAAGCTGGCGGAACTCCTGTTCCATCGCTTTACTACGGATTCCATGCAGGTCGAGATCATGGAAGCGGCAGAGAAAAGCGTGGAGGAACTTCCGGCGCTGCGAAAATATCCGTTTAAAAGCGGGGTCAATATTATGTACGGCTGCAACAACTTCTGCAGCTACTGTATTGTTCCGTATGTCCGAGGAAGAGAGCGCAGCCGCAAGCCGGAGGAGGTGCTTGAAGAAGTTGCACGTCTTGCAAAAGACGGCGTAAAGGAAGTCATGCTCCTTGGCCAGAATGTCAATTCCTACGCCTATAATTTTCCGGAGCTTCTGCAGAAGGTTTCCGAGGTCGAAGGCATCGAACATGTCCGCTTTATGACCTCTCATCCGAAGGATCTTTCCGACGATCTGATCCGCGTGATCCGGGAAAACCCGAAGATTACTCGGCACATTCATCTTCCGCTCCAGTCCGGAAGCAGCCGGATCCTGAAAGCAATGAACCGGCACTATACAAAAGAAGGCTATCTTGAGCTTGCGGAGAAGATCCGCAGGGAGATCCCGGATGCGGCGATCACAACGGATATTATCGTTGGATTTCCGGGAGAGACGGAAGAAGATTTTCAGGATACGCTGGATGTTGTTCGCAAGGTATGCTTTGACAGTGCATTTACTTTTATCTATTCCAAACGAACCGGAACGAAAGCGGCTGTTATGCCGGATCAGGTTCCGAAGCGCGTTTCGCAGGATCGCCTGGAACGCCTGTTAAAGGTCGTTGCGGATGGAGCTGCAAAACAGACCGAGAAACATGTGGGAAGTGTTCAGAAAGTCCTTGTAGAGAGCCTGAATGCAAAAGAGGAAGGCTATCTCACGGGACGCCTTTCCAATAACAGTGTGGTCCATTTTAAGGGACCGGAATCCCTGATCGGATCTTTTGTGCATGTGCGGCTGGATGAGGCAAAAGGCTTTTACTATATCGGCACACAAGTTGAACTATAAGAAAAGACGGTACATATATGGCTTTATCACCAATGATGTCCCAGTATCTGGAGACAAAAAAACAATACAATGACTGTATTTTATTTTACAGACTCGGCGATTTTTACGAGCTCTTTTTTGATGATGCGATCACAGGCGCAAGAGAGCTTGAGATCACACTGACCGGAAAAGACTGCGGCCTGGAGGAGCGCGCGCCGATGTGCGGCGTCCCGTTCCATGCTGTGGATCAGTATTTGAACAAACTGGTTTCCAAGGGCTATAAAGTTGCGATCGCGGAACAGATGGAAGATCCGAAAACCGCAAAGGGTATCGTAAAACGTGAAGTCATCCGCGTGGTCACTCCGGGAACGAACACCAACAATATGGCCCTGGATGAAGACAAAAACAATTATCTGATGTGCATTTATTATGCATCGGATTACTATGCGATCTCACTGGTCGATATCACGACCGGCGAATTCCTGACGACCCGGCTCGACAGCACCGAAGGTCTGATGGATGAGATCAATAAATTCCCGATCGCAGAGATCGTTGCGAACCGGAGCTTTACCATGGCTCCTGTGGATTTTGATTATCTGAAAGACAAACTCGGGATCACCTGTTTTTCTCTTTCTGATTCCTATTTTGATCAGGACAGCTGTATTTCGATCATTAAAGAGCATTTCAAGGTGATCGATCTTTCGGGACTTGGCCTCGTCGATTATGCGGGATGCATCCCGAGTGTCGGCGCGGTGCTCAAATATCTGTATGAGACCCAGAAGACGAATCTGGACTTCCTGAACAAGCTGACGACATATTCCACAGACAAATTCATGGTCATCGACTTTGCGACCCGCAGAAATCTTGAGCTTTCCGAGACCATGCGGGAAAAGAACAAGAAAGGCTCGCTCCTCTGGGTCCTGGATAAGACCAAGACAGCGATGGGTGCTCGCAGGATCCGCTATTTCATCGAACAGCCGCTGAAAGACCGAACGGAGATCGTACGCAGACAGGATGCGATCGAAGAGCTGAATAACTCGCTGATCGACCGGGATGAGCTGCGGGAATACCTCGGACCGATCTATGATCTTGAGCGTCTCCTTGCACGCATCTCCTATAAATCCGCAAATCCGAGAGATCTGATCGCATTTAAAAA
Source organism: uncultured Parasporobacterium sp. (assembly GCA_964579345.1). Lineage (GTDB taxonomy): Bacteria > Bacillota > Clostridia > Lachnospirales > Lachnospiraceae > RGIG5612. The sequence goes on along the minus strand of CAZOHB010000144.1, from coordinate 4,215 downwards.
TTCGCTGAAGATGCTTCCGGCGATCCGCGACTCTTTAAAGAAATATGAAAGCGGTCTGCTGAAGGAACTCTGCGGCGACCTGGATTGTCTGGAAGATCTTGCAGCACTGATCGAAAGCGCGATCGTGGAAGAGCCTCCGATCACGATCAAAGACGGAGGGATCATCAAAGACGGTTATTCCGAACAGATCGATACGCTCCGCAGATCCAAAACCGAAGGCAAGAACTGGCTTGCGGATATTGAAGAAAAAGAACGGGAACAGACCGGGATCAAATCCCTGAAGATCCGTTTCAACAAAGTGTTCGGTTATTATATCGAGGTCACGAACACCTTTAAAGATAAGGTGCCGGAGCGGTATATCCGGAAACAGACGCTCGTAAACGCAGAACGCTATATCACGGACGAACTGAAGCAGCTCGAGGACGTGATCCTCGGAGCCGAAGAAAAGCTGTTTTCGCTGGAATATGACATGTTCAGTGAGATCCGTGAAACGATCGCCTCCCATGTCACACGGATTCAGAAAAGTGCGACGGTGATTTCTTATATCGATGCGTTTGCATCGCTTGCGTATGTAGCGGAGCACAACCGCTATGTGCGTCCGAATATCAATGACAAAGGCATTATCAGTATCAAAGACGGCCGTCATCCGGTGGTCGAGCTGATGATGGAAGAAGGCCGCTTTATTCCGAACGATACCTATAGCAATAATGCGGATGACCGCGTCAGCATTATCACAGGTCCGAATATGGCTGGTAAATCCACCTATATGCGTCAGCTTGCTCTGATCGTATTGATGGCAAGCACCGGCAGCTTTGTTCCGGCATCCTTTGCGGATATCTGTATCTGCGACCGGATCTTTACCCGTGTCGGCGCATCGGACGATCTGGCTTCCGGCCAGAGTACCTTTATGGTCGAGATGACGGAAGTTGCCAATATCCTGAGAAACGCAACGTCCGAGTCTTTGATCATCCTGGATGAGATCGGCCGCGGAACCTCGACCTATGACGGACTCAGCATTGCCTGGGCGGTTGTTGAATATATTGCAAATAAAAGGAAATGCGGGGCGAAGACCTTTTTCTCGACCCACTATCATGAGCTGACCGAGCTGGAAGGCAGCATCGACGGTGTAAAGAATTATTGCATCAGCGTAAAAGAGCAGGGCGAAAACATCATTTTCTTGCGCAAGATCATCCGCGGCGGTGCGGATAAGAGTTACGGTATCCAGGTCGCAGCCCTTGCAGGTGTTCCGGAAACGATCACAAAGCGGGCGAAAGAGATCGTCTCGGAGCTGATCAATACGGATATCACGCTGCGCGGAAAAGAAACAGAGGCTCCGGTCGTACAGACTTCCCTGGCTGTGGAAACAGAAGCTTCCGTTTCGCCGGTGGAAGAATATTTAAAAACATTGAAGATCGACAGCATTACACCTCTCGAAGCGCTGAATATTCTCGATGAGCTGAAGAGGATGGTATAACAGAGATCCTTAGGGTGAACAAATGAACGAGATCAAAGTATTAGATAAACATACGATCGACAAGATCGCTGCCGGAGAGGTCGTTGAACGGCCGTCCAGCGTTGTAAAGGAATTGATGGAGAATGCGATCGATGCGGGAGCGGATGCACTTTCGGTCGAGATCCGCGACGGCGGGATCAGCCTGATCCGCGTAACAGATAACGGATCCGGAATCGACAAAAGCCAGATCCGCAACGCGTTCCTGCGTCATTCCACCAGTAAGATCCGGGATGCTTCGGATCTTTCCTTTATCCGGACGCTTGGATTCCGCGGAGAGGCGCTTTCGAGCATCAGTGCGGTTTCCCGCCTGGAACTTTGTACGAAAACAAAAGACAGTCTGACCGGAACGATCTACCGGATCGAAGGCGGGGAAGAGATCTCGATGGAAGATGCCGGACTTCCGGACGGCACGACGATCATCGTGCGGGATCTGTTTTATAACACACCGGCAAGACTGAAGTTTTTAAAAACGCCGCAGACGGAAGCCGGTTATGTTTCTTCCATTGTGGAAAAGATCGCGCTTTCCCATCCGCAGATCTCTGTGAAATATACGGTGAACGGCTCGCTGAAATTAAATACAAAAGGAAGCGGATCCCTGAAAGATACGGTATACGGTGTCTATGGCAGGGATATTACAAATGCGCTGATCGAAGTGCACGAACAGGATGACCTGCTTCGACTGGACGGTTATATCGGAGATCCGCAAATCGCAAGAAGCAGCCGGAATCTTGAAAACTATTTTATCAACGGCCGTTATGTTAAAGATAAGGTCGTTGCAGCTGCGATCGAAGAAGCCTACAAAGGTTATCAGATGAAAGGAACGTTTCCGTTTACGGATCTGTATATCACGATCGAGCCGGAGCTGATGGACGTCAATGTGCATCCGTCAAAAATGGAGATCCGCTTTTTTGATAACGAGAAAGTGTTTAACAGCCTTTCCGCATTACTGAGGTATGCGCTGACGTTAAAGGAACGGATTCCTTCCGTCTCTGTCGACAAGGAAAAGAAGGAAACATCAGCTCCTGTGAAAGCGGAAGCTGCAGAACCGTTTGAAGAAAAACGTGCGGCAATCGATGCGGAAAAGGAAACCGCAAAGCTGAAGGAACTGTTCTCGTATGGAAAAGATGCGAAACCGGTCAGAAGGCCGGATTTTTCTCCCCGTGAAACGTCAGTCTTTACAAGCGTAAAAGAACCGGAAATACAGGCGGAAGATGAAACGCCACAGACAGAATATGTCGCAGAAGAGACTTCCTACAGCACCCCGGAACCGGAGCCGGATCAGACAGTATATGAGCAGACGACACTGTTTGAACATCCGTTTATCAGTGAACAGGCCCGTCCGAAACACCGCGTAGTTGGTGAGGTTTTCGATACTTACTGGATCGTGGAATACGAGAATGAAATGTATATCATCGATCAGCATGCAGCACACGAGAAAGTACTGTATGAGCAGTTTGTAGCGCGGATTCGCAACGGAGAACATTATTCTCAGAACCTGTCTCCGTCCCTGATCGTAACCCTGACGCCGAACGAGGAATCGACACTGTCCAAATACCGGGACATGCTGGAAAAGATCGGTTTTTTGATCGAACATTTCGGCGGCTCGGAATATGCACTCAGTGCCGTGCCGGCAGACCTTTATTCATTAAATGACAGGGAACTGTTTTTGAGTTTTCTGGATGAGGCGGGAGAGCTCACACCGAACTTCACATCGGAAATGCTCGAAGACCGCATCGCCACAGCAGCCTGCAAAGCGGCAGTCAAAGGAAATAACAGGCTTTCCTTTGCGGAAGCAAATGCCCTGATCGATGAGCTTTTGAGTCTGGAAAATCCATATAATTGTCCGCATGGAAGACCGACGATCATAAAGATGAGCAAATACGAACTCGAAAAGAAATTCAAACGGGTTCTTTAGAATAAAAGATTCAGATGACACAGCAAACAACGCAAAATCAAAATTCGATACCGAAACCGCCGCTGATCATTCTTTCGGGTCCGACGGCTGCAGGAAAGACGGAACTTTCCATTTCTCTTGCAAAACGAATCGGAGGCGAGATCATCAGCGCAGATTCCATGCAGGTCTATAAAGGCTTTGATATCGGAACCGCGAAGATCCGGAAAGAGGAGATGCAGGGAATTCCGCATTATCTGATCGATGAGCTCGAAGCAGACGAAGAATTCAATGTGTTTGAGTTCCAAAAGCGGGCGAAAGCATATGTCCAAACGATTTATGAAAACGGACATATCCCGATCATTGTCGGCGGGACCGGCTTCTATATTCAGGCGCTTCTGTATGATATCAATTTTACAGAGGAAGAGACTGATAAAGCGTACAGGGCCGAGCTTGAAGAGAAAGCAAGAAGCGAAGGCGCTCTTACTTTGCATCAAATGCTGGAAGAAGTGGACCCGGAAGCAGCTTCTCAGATCCATGCCAACAATATCAAACGAACGATCCGTGCGCTGGAATATTATCATGAAACGGGAAAACGGATTTCGGAACATAACGAAGAACAGAGGCTTCGGGAATCCCCCTACAATTTTGCCTATTTTGTGCTGAACAGGGAGAGAGCCGTCCTGTATGAGCGCATCAATCAGCGTGTGGCGGTCATGGAGCAGGAAGGGCTGTTTGAAGAAGTACAACGGCTTCTGGATGCCGGAATCTCCGCGGATTCTCTGGCGATGCAGGGGCTTGGCTATAAAGA
>CAZOHB010000143.1:1616-6761 GCA_964579345.1 uncultured Parasporobacterium sp. | reverse complement strand
TGCCATGCATTGCCCTTAACGAGCGCTTGCGCGAGTTTAGTAGCAATGTAATGGCGCAGGCGACAAATAGGAAAGGGCTTCCTTTTTTATGCAATTTTTTTCTCTTTCCTGTATCTATATATTTTCTTTTACGCGGTTTGTTTGTCTTTCCAGTCGCGCCTCAGTGCATAAATAAACAGGATCACTGCAAGGATCACGAAGCCGATCACGGCGATCAAAACTTTCGTTGTCTGAATATTGTTTTCTCCGGCGAAGACTGCTGCCAGATTATTGATCGCGTAAGGGCAGAGGATCTGTCCGAGATTCTGCGCACATGTCAGAAGTGAGATCGCAACCGGAATCATGATCGGATCGACGGACAGACCGGTATAGAGCATAATCTGCGGGAAATATAACGAAAGAGCAATTCCACCGATAAAGCTTCCAAGATAAACGACCGGCATACTCTTGGCAAGTACAACGATGAAGAAGCCAAGCGCAAACAGAAGCATGGAAAGCGGCAGCTTCATGGCTTTGATATAACGGTCGATTTTGCCGTAAACCAGACCGCAGAGAAGGCCTCCCAATGCATAGACAGAAAGAGCAAGACCGGTATCGGAAGCCTGACCGATCCCTTTTTCCTGAAGGAGGAAGGAAAGATTATTCGCAAATGCAAGCAGGATAAGAAAAACAACAAACATCAGAATAAACCAGCCGATAGCAGATTTCGTGATCTTGACTTTTTCTTTGTTCTGTTCCACCTGTTTTTTCTGCGGTTTCCGATCCGGAATGCAGAACAGAATAGCCAGCAGAGATAACACACCGATCAGGTGCACAAGAAAGCTGAGCTCCCAGCCGTTTTCTGCAAGAAATCCGGAGACAAGACACATAAAGATCAGTCCTGCCATCTGTGCAGACTGCGCTAATCCCTGTACCTGCGGACGATCTTTTTCTTCAAAGAATTCCGTGTTTAAGGTTCCCATGAATACCTGAGAAATCGCTACACCGATGCCGCAGACCGCCCGGCAGATGAAAATCAAAACAAGGTTGTCTAAAACCATGGGCAAAAGTCCGCCGACAAGAAAGAGGATCGCGCCGACGATCCCGACTTTCTTCTGGGAAACTTTTTCCAGGATCTTACCCAGAAATAGTGTTACTACAATAATGACAATACATGGGATCGATGCGATCAGCGCAACCTCTGTATCTGAGACACTGAAATGTTCCGCGATAACGGAAAAAGCACTATTTACACTGATCGCGCCCATCGCCATCAGTGAATATGCAATAATACCAATCTTATATTTAGTTTCTGCTTTCATAAACCGGAATCCTTTTCAAATATCTCTTTTTTAAAGGTATTATAATCAAATTCTTCTGTCAAACAGTTTATCGGCATCTGTTATACAACTTGTGCGTTTTGCTATGCAACTTCATGTTCTCAGTGTTATAATATTCCAAACTAAACTCAGAAAGCAAAGGTTTATTCGCATGAGCGCATTTGACGGAGCAACATTAATGATCACAGGCGGAACCGGATCGTTTGGGAACACGGTTCTGAAGCATTTTATAGAGACCGATATCGGACAGATCCGCATCTTCTCACGTGATGAAAAGAAGCAGGATGATATGCGGCATGAGCTGCAGGCGAAATATCCGGAGCATGCACAAAAAGTCAAGTTTTATGTCGGCGATGTCCGGGATTACCGTTCGGTTCTGGACGCAATGCCCGGAGTCGATTACATCTTCCATGCAGCTGCCCTGAAACAGGTCCCTTCCTGCGAATTTTTCCCGATGCAGGCGGTGAAAACAAATGTCGAGGGAACCGACAATGTGCTTCATGCTGCGATCAGTTCCGGCGTAAAACGCGTCGTCTGCCTCAGTACCGACAAAGCGGCGTATCCGATCAACGCGATGGGGATCAGCAAGGCGATGATGGAGCACGTAATTACAGCTAACGCCCGTGTCGCAGCTGAACGCGGAGGAACGGTGATCTGCTGCACGCGTTACGGAAATGTCATGTGTTCGAGAGGTTCTGTCATTCCTCTGTTCATCGAACAGATCCGTGCCGGCGCTCCGATCACAATTACAAATCCTGAGATGACCCGGTTCCTGATGAATCTGGATGAAGCCGTCGATCTTGTCAAATTTGCGTTTGAGCATGCGGAGCCAGGAGACCTTTTTATCCAGAAAGCGGATGCGTCAACGATTGGAGATCTTGCAAAAGGTGTACAGAAGCTGTTTGGAGATACGGGTACCCGGATCATCGGCACACGTCATGGCGAAAAAATGTTCGAGACTCTGATGACCAGAGAAGAGCGGATGCGTTCTGTGGATATGGGACACTATTTCCGCGTGATGGCGGACAACCGTGACTTAAATTATGACAAATACTTTATCGAAGGCCAGGCGGAACCGGAAGAAGGCGAGGCCTATACTTCCGCAAACACGAAACGTCTGGATGTCGATGGGGTAGTGCAGAAGATCCTTACGACAGATTATGTACAGGATGCCCTGAAGCAGATTTAATTATTTAAGGAGGTTTGATCATGAAACAAATGAAACGTTTATTTGCGATTGTTCTGATCCTTTCCATGCTTCTCGTATTGGCTGCATGCGGCGGATCAAAGACCCCTTCCGGAGGCGGAGCAGCGGCGCCGGGAAAATCAGACAGCCTGCCGGGAAACTATACTGCGGTCATCGATATGAGCAGCATGATGGATGCGGAGGAATACACGTTCGAAACCCCGTTAAATATCACGCTGGAAATGGAATTGAAGGAAGATCAATCGTTTTCGATCGGAATCAATGTCGAGCAGTTCCTTGCGGATGTTGAAACGTTTTATCGCACGGAATTCCCGGAGGTCATAAAGAAAGCATTTACAGACCGGGGATATAGCGAAGAGGAGCTCAGCTCCTTTTTGAAAGAAATGGGGTATGATTCGATCGATGCTTATCTGGATGACCAGATTCAGGCTTCTTTAGAAACGCTCAGGGAAAACTATCCGACAGAAACCGGGGTTCATTTTTATCTCGAAGGCACTTATAAAGTGGAAGGAGATCAGATTTATTTCACCGGTAAAGAAGATCAGGAAGCAGAAGTAAAAGAAGCATGTAAGATCAATCAGGATGGTACGATTACCATGACTCTTAAGATTGCAGACATCGATTATGATCTCACGTTTTCTAAACAATAAGGAGGTTTACTTATGAGTTATTTGGGAGAAGATATCCGTAAACTGGGATTTGGTCTTATGAGACTGCCGAAAAAGGATGATGTCATCGATGTTGAACAGGTAAAGGTCATGGTAGACAAATTCCTGGAGGCCGGCTTTACTTATTTTGACACTGCATGGGCATACACCGGAAGTGAAGAAGCAATTAAGGAAGCGCTTGTCGAGCGTTATCCGCGCGAGAGTTTCCAGCTTGCAACCAAGAACGCAGCCTGGATCAATTGTAAAACAAAAGAAGAGGCAATTGCTCAGTTTGAGACTTCTTTAGAGCGGACCGGGGCAGGATACTTTGATTTTTATCTGCTGCATAACCTTGGCGCAAACCGCACACAGGTCTTTGAAGACTTTGATATGTGGAACTGGCTGAAACAGAAAAAAGAAGAAGGCCTTGTAAAACATATGGGATTTTCCTTCCATTCGACTCCGGAAGAACTGGAAAAGATCCTGATCGCACATCCGGAAGCCGAGTTTGTTCAGCTTCAGATCAACTATGCAGACTGGGAGAACCCTTCCATCCAGTCCAGAGGCTGCTATGAAGTTGCCCGCAAATACGGAAAATCCGTGATCATTATGGAGCCGGTAAAAGGCGGTCTGCTTGCGACACCTCCGAAGGAAGTTGCTGACGTATTCAAGGCAGCTGAACCGGATTCTTCTGCTGCATCCTGGGCGATCCGTTTTGCAGCTGATCTCGACGGCCTGATCGCAGTTCTTTCCGGCATGAGCAATATTGAGCAGATGGAAGACAATCTGTCCTATATGAAGGATTTTAACGGCCTCAGTGAAGAGCAGAGGGCTGTTCTGGCGAAAGCGCAGGAGATCCTTATGAACTATCCTGTCATCCCATGCACCAGCTGCAATTACTGTGCAAAAGTATGTCCGCAGGATATCGGTATCTCCGGATCTTTTACAGCACAGAATCTGTATTCGCTTTACGGAAATATGGAAAAGGCGAAAAATGATATGGATTTTCTGGTCGCCAGACACGACCGCAAATACGCAAACGAATGCATCCAGTGCGGTCAGTGCGAAGAAGTATGTCCGCAGCATATCGATATTCGCGACGAACTGCAGAAAGTCTGCGAGACCTTCGGTTTATAATTGGAATTTTGTAATACAAACGTAACAGACTGTTCTCTTAATGGACATATTATTATTGTAATATGTCCATTAATTATTGACCGAGTGAGGGCTTGAACGATTAACACGAAAAAACTGACGGTTGGAATTCTGATTGCCATCTTTCTGGTAATCTCGATTATATGTTTTTTACCGGGATCGATCTCAAGGGAGACGATCAGCGACCTGGTTGCTGAAGGCATGAATACGCCTCTCAGCTCCTTTTTGCTGAGCCATCCGTTCCTTATGATCATCATCGGCTTTTTGTTTTCCATTCTTGTCCAGTTCCTGCCAAGGACCCTGCGATGGATCTTCCTGTTTGTTTACGCGGCGTTTATCATATATATGACGCTTTTGTTCCGCTCGCCGAGCGGATCGCGCGGTGTCTTTGAGATTTTCTGGTCGTACCGGCAGTTTTTCAGCAACTGGTATTACCGGCTTGAGATCATGCAGAATATCTGGCTGTTTATTCCGCTGGGAGCGATCCTGTATTCGATTTCAGGAAAGCCTTCGATCAGGCCAAATAAGCGCTGGCTGATGCTGCTTCCGTTTGCGTTATCGATCGTGATCGAAGTGATCCAGTATTTTACCGGCGTCGGCGTTGCAGAGATCGATGACATTATCAGCAACACCTTAGGCGGCGTGATTGGTTTTTATCTGGGCTATCTGATCCGGCGGTCCCAGAAACTGGATAGATAAAAACAATCGTGCTATAATCATTTCAAATTTTGATTCAGGAAGAGGGCAGTATGGAACCTTATATTCATCTCGTGCAGTATTATGAGACTGATAAAATGGGAATCACGCACCATTCCAA
>CAZOHB010000143.1:0-1606 GCA_964579345.1 uncultured Parasporobacterium sp. | reverse complement strand
GCCAGATCGACGACTGGGCTCCGGTTACCCCTGTGGCGGATACATCCGCTGGATGGAGGAGGCGCGTGTCTATTTTCTCGAGCAGGCCGGCTGGCCGTTCGCAAAACTGGAAAAACAGGGATTTGCTTCTCCTGTCATTAAAGTAGAATGCAAGTATATCCGTCCGACGACATTTTCGGACAAGATCGCGATCCGGACGTGTGTTGCAAGTTTTGACGGCGTCCGCATGATCTTTGAATATGAAATGAGCAAAGAAGACGGTACCGTCGTCTGCGTCGGATCTTCTTCCCATTGCTTTATTGACTTAAAAGGCAAACCGATCCGTGCCGACAAGGCGTGTCCGGAATTTTGCGAATCCATGCTGAAATATAAGAAGGAAGAGCAGGCATAAATCGGATTTAGAATGGCAAACAGATCTTATCACGAACAATTTAAGATTGATACGAATCTGAAGCTTCGGGAGAAACTCAAGGAGCTTCCCGGTTTTTCGATTAATTTTTTCCGGGGGATCGAACCGACCACTTCCGCCAGAACGCGTATGGCGTACGCGTATGATCTCGGCGTGTTTTTCAATTATATTAAAACCGAAACAGGACTTGGAAAAGGAAAAGAGATCACGGAATATCCGATCTCCATTCTCGACAAAGTCACCCCAACGATCATTCAGGATTACCTGGACTATCTGAAGGTCTACAATAACCCGGAAGATGAGGAACGGGCGAATGGTGAGCGCGGCCTGAACCGCAAGCTTGCAAGCCTCCGGTCCTTTTACAAATTCTTCTACCAGATGGAAATGATCAAGAATAATCCGGCGTCGATCGTTAAAATGCCGAAACTTCATGATAAAGACATTATCCGGCTGGAGGCGGATGAAGTTTCCAACCTGCTGGATATCGTCGAAATGGGCTCAAATATGACCAAAAAGCAGGCGGCGTATCATGAAAAAACAAAGGTCAGAGACCTTGCGATCCTGACGCTGCTTCTCGGAACCGGTCTTCGTGTTTCCGAATGTATCGGTCTGGATCTGAATGATGTCGACTTTAAAAACCACGGTCTTCGCATTACCCGCAAGGGAGGAAACCAGGTCGTCGTATACTTCGGAGACGAGGTAGAGGAGGCCCTGTTAAATTATCTGCGGCAGAGGAGCGCGATTGTGCCGCTTCCGGGACATGAAGACGCGTTGTTTTTATCGATCCAGCGCAAGCGGATCTCCGTGCATGCGGTCGAAGATCTGGTCAAAAAATACTCGAGACAGGTCACAACACTGAAAAAGATCACGCCGCATAAGCTCCGCAGTACGTACGGTACGCAGTTATACCGAGAAACAGGCGATATTTACCTTGTAGCAGACGTATTAGGCCATTCTGACGTCAATACGACGAAAAAGCATTACGCGGCCATCGAAGATGAAAGACGCCGCAGAGCGCGAAATAAGGTCACTCTCAGGGAAAGTGGAAACGAGAATCTGCATTCAATTCCCGAAATAAGTGCTGACACAGTGTCTGAAAATAATGAAGAAATAAAGGATTTTTCAGAGGAAAACACGCAATCCTAATGTTGTTACTCATCTCCAACCGCCTCCCTTGCAATCATATCGGCCAACACC
>CAZOHB010000142.1:1622-6818 GCA_964579345.1 uncultured Parasporobacterium sp. | reverse complement strand
TGTATTTAGACATAATCTTACCTCCCATTTTTATCTTTGTATAATTCTAATTTCCATAATATTAACATAATAAATTTTTATAGTGAACCTGTAATTGCCATAGTAGCAGTAGTAAAAATAATCATCTGCGAGAATGGATTTGTGTTATACTGACAAAAATAACACCATAAAACGGAGGTGAAAGAATATGAAAGCTTTTATGAAAGAATTCAAAGAATTCATCAACCGGGGCAACGTGATGGAGATGGCAGTAGGCATCATCATCGGCGGTGCGTTCACGGCAATCGTTAATTCCCTGGTCGATGATATTATCAACCCGCTGATCGGCTCCATCTTCAAAATGGACTTCTCAAAGCTTATCGCGAACATCAATGGAGCAGAGGTCAAGTACGGTGCATTTATTATGGCGATCATCAACTTTATCCTGATCGCGATCGTACTGTTCCTGATCATTAAGAGCATCAACAAGCTCAGCAAAGTTGGAAAGAAAGAAGAGCCGAAGGAAGAGCCGGCTCCGACCACAAAGATCTGCCCGTTCTGCAAGAGCGAGATTCCGATCGAAGCAACCAAATGCTGCCACTGCACATCTGATCTTCCGGAAGAAACAGCAGAATAATTTTCAAGCTCAAAAACGATCAAAGCAGCTCTGCATTTTGCAGAGCTGTTTTTCTTTTCAGACAGATCAACGATTTCATACTATATTCATAATATATTCGTAAAATGCCCTTTACAGAAACAGCATCCGCTGTTAAAATATTACACAATTGTTACAGAAAAATTACAAAAATAACTGAGCTTAAGGCTTTTCGATATATTACATCTTATGAAGAAACTTACCCGATACCATAAACGAATCAAACTGACCTTCGCGGCAGCAGCTTTTTTATGCTGTTTTCTGCTCCTGTTTATATTTAATTCCATCGGCGGTTATGCAGCAGGGCTGGATTACTATGTCATCAAGATCGACGGAACGCCGGTAGGAACGAGCAGCAGTCAGCAGACGGCGGAAGCTGCGCTTTCGAGCGCGCGTAAACGACTCAGCGAAGAGGCGGATTCCATCGTCTATGTGGATTCCAAGTTTACGATCGAAAACGAGAAAAAAGCATTCGCAAAGACCGATAAAGAAGAAGAGCTTGCGGATGCCATCTATGAAAGCCTGAAGCAGTATACAGACCTGAATTACGTACAGGCGATCACAATCAACAGCGGAGATTACTCACTGGTCGTGGATTCTTATGAGACCGCTGACCGCGTGCTGCAGGCACTTCTGAATCAGTATGATACAGAGGATGAATATGACGTAAAACTGAACACGGAAAAGAGCGGTGATTTCACCGGCATGACCTACGAAATATATGATTCTCCGGCAATGGAGCAGAAGATTCAGGCGGTCATGACCCGGGATGGCATAACTCATACAGCAGCCGCAAATGAACTGCATGTTCTGGAAAATGTCGGGTTTGTCAGCGGACTTGAGATACGTTCGGTCTATACCGACTCTTCAGCTGTTCTGAAGGGGCAGGCGGCTGTGACGGAGGCACTCGATCACGGCGGCGCGATCGGTGTTACGACAGCTTATGTTTCCAATTATGATGAAGAATATGATGCGGAGGTCCAGTATATCTATGATGATACGATGTACGAAGGTCAGAATGTGGTAGAGCGCAAGGCCAAAAAAGGAAGCCGTAATGTTACCGCACGCATCAATTTTGTAAATGGCGAGGAAGTTTCCAGAGACATTCTTTCCCAGACAGTTCTGAAAAAACCGGTGGCACAGATCATCCGGTCCGGAACGGTTCCGGCTCCGATGTTTGTTGTCCCGCTGGAAAACTGCGCGTTGTCTTCCGGCTTCGGATACCGCTGGGGCGAGCTGCATAAAGGAAATGATTATGCCTGCGCGTTTGGAGAGCCGATCTTTGCAAGCTGTGATGGCGTTGTGGAAGAAGCAGAGTTCGACAGTAGCTACGGAAACTATGTCCTGATCCGTCATGATGAACATATGCAGACCCGCTATGCACACATGAGTGAGCTGGCGTGCACACCCGGACAGAAGGTCAGCCGTTACGAAGTCATCGGCTATGCCGGAAGCACGGGAAATTCTACCGGAAATCACTGCCATTTTGAGATCATTGTAGACGGCGTCGTCATCGATCCGTTTGTGTATGTCGACCATTAAAAAACAGATTCATTGAAGGAATCGGATATATCAATGTCTGAGATAAAAATGTAAAGAATTGCCCTTTCGATTCTGCAGCCTGCGCCAGCGGAGATGTGCTTCCGTGCGCGTCTTAGCGCCAGCGGGAGCACTCGCAGCTGGGACATAGCTGGCTGCAGGGGCAATTCTTATCTATAGCGAAAACAGGAAGATATACATCTGCGAATATCGATGTAATATTGCTTTACAAACCCACTAAATCTAGGTATAATCCATGGTTGGAACAATACATATAGGTGTGAAAAACTTCCATGGAAAGATACGTAATTAAAGGAGGGAAGCCCCTGCAGGGGCTTGTCCCTATATACGGCGCTAAAAATGCGGCTCTCGCACTGATCGCAGCTGCGATTCTTACCGAGGAGCCGGTGATCATAAACAATCTCCCGGACGTTAGTGATATCAACGTCCTGCTGGAGGCCATTTCCCAGATCGGGGCAACGGTAGAGCGGATCAGCCGCCACAAAGTCCGGATCGTCGGGGCGACCGTCCATTCCCATCAGGTCAATTATGATTATATCAGCAAGATCCGTGCTTCCTATTATTTGCTGGGAGCTCTTCTTGGACGATTCCACGAAGCAGAAGTCGCCATGCCGGGAGGCTGCGTGATAGGCGCACGTCCGATCGACCAGCACATCAAAGGCTTTGAGGCGCTCGGTGCAGATGTAACATTGAAGAACGGGCAGATCCGTGCAAAGGCGGAAAGACTGTCGGGAAGCCATATCTACTTTGATGTGGTAACGGTTGGCGCAACGATCAATATCATGCTCGCTGCCGCGCTTGCAGAGGGAAATACGATCATCGAGAATCCGGCCAAGGAGCCGCATGTAGTAGACCTTGCAAATATGCTGAACTCGATGGGCGCGAATATCCGCGGCGCCGGTACGGATGTGATCCGTATTAAAGGCGTGCCGAGACTTCACAAAACGGAGTATACAGTGATTCCGGATCAGATCGAAGCCGGAACCTTTATGTTTGCCGCAGCTGTAACCGGAGGACAGGTTACGGTTACAAACGTGATCCCGAAGCATCTCGAATCGATCACATCCAAACTGGTCGATATCGGCTGTGAAGTCATCGAATATGATGAAGCGGTAACGGTTTGCGGAGCAGAGCAGTTAAAAGCAACCCAGGTAAAGACCCTTCCGTATCCGGGATTCCCGACGGACATGCAGCCGCAGATGACGACGGCGCTTGCGCTGGCAAAAGGAATCTCTACGGTAACAGAGAGTATTTTCGAGAACCGGTTTAAGTATGTCTCGGAGCTTGCGCGCATGGGCGCGAAGATCAAGGTGGAAGGCAATACCGCGATCATAACCGGTGTGAAAAAACTTTCCGGAGCAAGGGTAAGCGCTCCGGACCTTCGTGCAGGAGCGGCGCTGGTACTTGCGGGAATGCGCGCGGAAGGCACGACCATCATCGAAGACATCAAATATATCCAGCGAGGATACGAAGCTTTTGATGAAAAACTCAGAAAGCTCGGTGCGGATATTGTAAAAGAAAATTATGACGATAACATGCGCACGGAAAAGATCGGCTGAGTGAAAATCCGCTGCTAATGGCGGATTTTTGTGTTTCATGTAAACAAGAAAATGCTTGGAGGAATAATGGAAAAAAGATTATTTACTTCTGAATCAGTAACAGAAGGACACCCGGATAAAATTTGTGACCAGGTTTCTGACGCGATCCTGGACGCCTGCCTTGCGCAGGATCCGTATTCCCGCGTTGCCTGTGAGACCTGTGTAACCACAGACTTTGTTCTGGTCATGGGTGAAGTCACGACAAAAGCGGAAGTGGATTATGAAGCAATCGTACGCGATGTGATCCGCAAGATCGGCTATACGGATGAGAAGATCGGTTTTGATGCGGATACCTGCAATGTCTTGATCAAGATGAACAAACAGTCCCCGGATATTGCCATGGGTGTCGACCGTTCTCTGGAATCCAAAGACGGAGAAGCTGTGGAAGAAGCGGAAGACAACGGCGCCGGCGATCAGGGTATGATGTTCGGCTTTGCTTCCAATGAGACAGAGGAACTGATGCCGTTTGCGATCAGTATGGCACATAAACTGACCAGAGGACTGGCAGAATTAAGAAAAAGCGGAAAGCTTCCGTATCTGAGACCGGACGGAAAGGCTCAGGTCTCAGTAGAATATGATGAAGAGGGGAAACCTGCAAGGATCGATGCGGTTGTCTGCTCCACACAGCACACGGCAGAAGTCACACAGGAACAGCTGAAAAAGGATATCCGCACATTCCTGTTCAATGAGGTGCTTCCGCAGGATATGGTGGATGATCAGACCAAATACTTCATCAATCCGACAGGACAGTTCATTATCGGCGGACCGAACGGTGATTCCGGTCTGACCGGCAGAAAGATCATTGTAGATACCTACGGCGGATACGGCCGTCACGGCGGCGGATCTTTCAGCGGAAAAGACTGCACGAAGGTAGACCGAAGTGCGGCTTATGCGGCACGCTATATCGCAAAGAATATCGTGGCAGCAGGTCTTGCGGAAAAATGCGAGATCCAGCTTTCTTATGCGATCGGTGTTGCGCATCCGGTATCGGTTATGATCGATACATTCGGAACAGGAAAGCTGCCGGATGAAAAACTCGTTGAGATCGTGAGAGAAAACTTTGATCTCCGCCCGACCGGCATTATCAAGATGCTGGATCTTAGAAAACCGGTCTATCAGCAGACAGCAGCTTACGGACATTTCGGACGGAATGATCTGGATCTGACCTGGGAAAAGACCGACAAGGCGGAATTGTTAAGAAAATATCTGTAAGAAGGGAAACTGAAAAATGGCTAAAGAGAAGAAACTGGTAGAAGATATCACTCCGATGAGTGAGGATTTTGCCCAATGGTATACGGACGTCGTAAAACAGGCAGAGCTGATGCGCTATTCCAGCGTCAAAGGCTGCATATACCCTGTGTGCAGAGGGTCATAGTACTGCAGGCCGTTCCAGCTCTTGGAGGC
>CAZOHB010000142.1:0-1612 GCA_964579345.1 uncultured Parasporobacterium sp. | reverse complement strand
TATGCGATCTGGGAGAATATCCAGAAAAACCTGGACGCTATGTTCAAAGAGACCGGGGTTGAAAATGTATATATGCCTTTGTTTATCCCGGAGAGCCTTTTAAACAAGGAAAAAGATCATGTCGAAGGATTTGCTCCGGAATGTGCCTGGGTTACGCACGGCGGCGCGGAGCAGCTCGAAGAGCGTCTTGTTGTAAGACCGACTTCCGAGACTCTGTTCTGTGAGCTCTATTCCAATATTGTGCAGTCCTACCGCGATCTTCCGAAATTATATAATCAGTGGTGTTCGGTTGTCCGCTGGGAAAAGACGACCCGTCCGTTCCTGCGTTCTTCCGAATTCTTATGGCAGGAAGGACATACGGTCCACGCAACTGCAGAAGAGGCTCAGGAACGTACGATCCAGATGCTGAATGTTTACGCGGATTTCTGCGAGAAATACCTTGCGATCCCGATGATCAAAGGCCGCAAAACAGACAAAGAGAAATTTGCCGGAGCAGAAGCAACCTTCACGATCGAAGCGTTAATGCATGACGGCAAGGCTCTTCAGAGCGGAACCAGCCACAACTTCGGTGACGGTTTTGCGCGTGCTTTCGGCATTACCTATACAGACAAAAACAACCAGCTGCAGTATGTGCATCAGACTTCCTGGGGACTTTCAACCAGAACGATCGGAGCGCTGATCATGGTACACGGAGATGATTCCGGACTCGTTCTGCCGCCGCGTATCGCGCCGGTACAGGTCATGGTCATCCCGGTTGCGCAGCATAAAGAAGGCGTTCTGGAAAAAGCCGGAGAGCTGTATGAGAGCATCAAGGCAGCAGGCCTTCGTGTGAAGATCGACGAAACAGATAAAAGCCCGGGATGGAAATTCAGCGAGCAGGAGATTCAGGGAATTCCGGCAAGAGTGGAGATCGGACCGAAGGATATCGAAAACGGCGTAGCTGTTGTTGTTCGCAGAGATACCCGTGAAAAGATCCAGCTCCCGATCAATGAAGTTGCAGAAAAGCTTCCGCAGATCTTAGAGACCATGCAGGCAGATATGCTTGAGCGTGCAAGAGCACACAGAGATGCGCATACATTTACTGCGAAAACCTACGATGAGTTCAAGGATATTATCGAGAACAAGCCGGGCTTTGTTAAAGCAATGTGGTGCGGCGATCAGGCTTGCGAGCTGAAGATCAAAGAAGATACCACAGCGACCTCACGCTGCATGCCGTTTGAGCAGGAGCAGATCGCAGATACCTGTGTCTGCTGCGGAAAACCGGCGAAGACATTAGTCTATTGGGGTAAGGCATACTAAATCTGCTGTGCAGATTTAGTATGCAGGCGAATGCACAGAAATTTGCATAGGAATGGTGCTGCGCACCAGCAAATTTCGCGCTGCTCAGCAGCGGAGTGCTGAGCTATCTAAAGTAGCTTGCTGCATATTTTTAGTAGTACTCCGCATGGATTTGAATATGTACAATGTTAATGATTTGAAAATCAAGGTTCCGGAGGATGCTCACGAGATTTTAGTGACACTCCGTCAAAATGGAGTTTAAGCCTACATAGTAGGCGGATGTGTCCGTGATGCGATTTTGAACATCGAACCTAAAGATAGGGATATAACAACA